>NZ_JASJUI010000003.1:0-541482 GCF_047467925.1 Citrobacter sp. ANG330
GAACAGCTCATTCGTCTGCCGGGGCAGCAGTATGATAAAGAGACGGGGTTGTACTATAACCGGCACCGGTACTACGACCCGTTACAGGGGCGGTATATCACGCAGGATCCGATTGGGCTAGCGGGGGGGCTAAACGCTTACAGATATCCTTTAGACCCAATGAATAATATAGATCCGATGGGATTAAAAACATGTATCTTAGTAACAAAAGGATCAATGTCATTGTTGCCAGGATTCAGAGACCATGCGTCGTTATTTATTGAAAGAGCCTATATTGATAACGGACAGTATGAGTCTGTAATATATGATCCTTCTGGTTCATATGCCAGATCAATTGATACAGGGAACGGGGATCAGTTATTTCATGACAATGCGTCATTTGAGAAATATAAAGATTTCTATAGAAAACATGATAATTCTACTGTCGATATTACCTGCAACTATGAAACTACTGCTGAGGCAGAAATGAATTTCTATAAAAAAGTTATGGAGTTAGGTGACAGGTCTGGTCCTGCATGCGCCTCAACAGTGTCTACTGTTCTTGAAGGATCTCCTTTTTTTCCTCGTGTTACAGGGGGAACTTTTTTCCCAGGGGATTTATTCAGAGATGCAGGCATAGACTATTCAAAAGCTGGAGTAAAGTGATAATAATTTCACTTACAGGAGCGACCTGATGTTAAAAACCAAACAATATATATATTTATATATAAGTTCCATTATATGCTGTGTTCTTCAATACTATATATTGGCAGGAACACATAAAGTCGGTAGAGAAAACTGGCCTTATGTCTTTGCTTCAAGCTTAATATCATTTTTGATTATCAATTCAATTTATGGAAATGTAAATGGAAAAATTTTTAGGATCACTCTTCTAACGGTTATGTTTTCTATTCCATTCATAGTTTATACATTAATAGAATGGCTTTATTTTCCTTCATCATTATTAAACACTATCAATGACAATGCTGTTTTCTATTTCTGCTCGGTAACTTTCTTATCAGGCGGTTGGATATTCTCAATCGCCTTGATTCTGAATTCAAAATATAGAGAAAAGTTAGATAAGTATTCTAGCCATAAGAATTAGATTAAGAATGAATTACAGTCTTAACATAAGACCTCTCAAGAGATAATGGCAAACCAGATTAAGTTATAATTTGCTATCACGATAACTTGCAGCGCCCACCGGGGCCTGCCGCTGGCGCTGATTGACATTAACGGGACCATAGCGTGGCGCGCAGAGTTTGATGAATGGGGGAATATGGTGCGGGAAGATAACCAGCATAACCTGGAGCAGCTCATCCGCCTGCCGGGCCAGCAGTATGATAAAGAGACAGGACTGTACTATAACCGGCACCGTTACTACGACCCGTTACAGGGAAGGTATATCACGCAGGACCCGATAGGGTTGATGGGGGGATGGAATCAATATATTTATCCATTAGATCCAGTTAGTTACATAGATCCATTGGGGTTAGATCAATTTTTATTTTCAAATGCGGATGAGGCCGGATTATTTGCTATAAAAATGTGCAACGCTGATTCAATTGAAAATAATCAAGAATATGGTGGTTTGATATGCAAAAAGGATAAGAACTATTTTTATACTGGTCCTCTAAAAGGCAGTTTAGCAGGGGTGAACCCATACAAAGCAGCCTGTCCTGACGACTCGAAAAGGGTTGGTGTATATCATACGCATGGATATTTTTCTGATACAAAAGGAAATAAGGTTTTAAAGGAAAATGATGCTTATGATAGCTTACATTTTTCACCGACAGATAAAAGTAGCGCTGATTTTTATGCTAAAGGAGAAAAAGAGTATTCAAGTTATCTGGGGACACCAGAGAATACCTATCTTAAATACAGCCAAAAAAAACAAGAAAGTCTCTGAGATGAAATATTATGAAATTTTTTGTTTTTATTTTCATGCTATGCACAATATGCAGTGCTTTTGGAGAGGATGTGATTTATTTAACAGGCAGAGAACAATCATCCTTAAAAATTGTATCTAATTGCTTGCCAGATAATGAGTCGTTTGAAAGTTATAATGCAAGTATTGAAGATACAAAAGAGTTTATTGAGATCATTTTTTTCAAATCTGATGGAAATATGTATAGCCAAGGTGGAGGTGGTAAAATGTATGTTTATCATGTTGATTTAAAAAATAAAACATGTGTTTTAGTAAGAAAAACGTTAATGAAATAATTTAAGTGTATAGTAAAAATATTGGGTCATGCCTTTAACCGTTACAGCAGAGTGGCGGCACTGGACAGGCTATAGGGAGAACTGAGGCGCAATGCGGTGTCTACAATGGCAATCGTGGCGCCGATTTAATTCATCATTATCACTAAATTGGCATCACGACCCTATATCACGCCAACCAGCCCCGCATAGAGAACCACAGCACCACAACTCACTGCGGACACAACTGTTTGGTTGACCCTATCATCACAAAGAATAATTAAGTTGGCGTCCCACGCGCCGCAGCAATCACCGCCTGTCCCAGCGACAGTCCGCCGTCGCCTGCCGGTAACTGTTGCGGAAACAGCAGCGTGAAATCGGCCAGATAATGCGCCAGACGCGCCGATAAAAGCCGGTTATGCATTACACCGCCGCTGAAGACTAACGTTGTGATCCCGCGTGCGGTGGCTTGTTCGCGCAGCATCGCGGCAAACCCTTGCGCCAGCGCATCATGAAACGCCCATGCGCGTTCGACGGGCGTTGCCGGCCAGTTCAGCCACTGCGACCAGAAGGTTGCCAGGTCCAGTTGATTCCCCGTCAAGGGAAGCATGACCGGATGTTTAATACCCGCGCATTGCGACGCCAGCGCCTCGAGTGCGCAGGCGGCCTCCCCTTCATAGCTGAGCGATTCTGGCGCACAGTTCAGCGCTGCGGCAACCGCATCGAACAGACGCCCACAGGAGGAGGCCAGCGGTGCGTTAATTCCGCGCTCAATCGCGCGTGTCAGCACGTTCCAGTTCTGCCGCTGTACACCGGCCGTTTCCGGATAACGCTGCCAGTCCGATACGAAGCGCAGACACTGCGCTAACAGATTGCGCCAGGGCTGCTTCGCGGCGAGATCGCCACCGGCAAGCGCCACGGCGGGCAGTCCGCCAAGATGTTCACACTCACGGTAATTCACCCGCAGGCATTCTCCGCCCCACAGTACCCCCGCGTCACCCATTCCGATACCATCCAGCGTCAGGGCGATGACATCGCCGCCGTCCAGCGGCCAGCCGTGCTCGGCAAGGCACGCCGCGGCATGGGCATGATGATGCAACACAATCTCCGTCGGCAGGTTCATTTCGCTCGCCCACTGGCTGGAAACATAGCCCGGATGAGCGTCATGAACGATGCGTTGCGGCGTGAAATCATAGATGTTCTGGATTAGCCGCAGCGCCTCACGCCACTGATTCTGAATCCCGTCATCGCTGAGATCGCCAAGATGCTGGCTGATCACCGCCTGCTTGCCGCGCACCAGGCAGAAGGTGTTTTTCAGATCCGCTCCCAGACACAGCATCGGTGGCACATTCTCAAATCCCGGCGGCAGCGCCAGCGCATCCGGGACAAATCCCCGCGAGCGACGCAGCATTTCACCGCTTTCACGCACCACCGAATCGTCCATTCGCTGCACGATATCGCGATTGTGCAGCAGGAAACCGTCAGCAATCTCCTGCAAATCATCGAGCGCCTGTTCATTACTGATGGCCGGCGGTTTACCGCTGAGATTACCCGAAGTCATCACCAGCGGGCGCTTCAGTTCCTGGAGCAGCAGATGCTGGAGCGGATTGGCGGGAAGCATCACGCCCACCTCCGCAAGCCCGGGCGCAATGCCGTCACACAGCGAGGCAACATGTTGTTTATCGACCAGCACAATCGGCGCGGCGGGCGTTTTCAGCAGTCGGACAGCCGCATCCGGCAGGCCCGACGCATCAGGCAGCATGACCGCCAGCGGTTTTGTCGGACGACGCTTACGCGCACGAAGCATTGCCACCGCAGCACCGTTTCGCGCATCGCAGGCCAGATGAAACCCGCCGATCCCCTTAACGGCAACAATGCCCCCGGCCTTCAGCATCTCAACCGCAGCCTGCAATGCCGTCTCTTTTTCCGCCTGGTGTTCGCCGCTCAGCCAGCGCAGATGCGGACCACACGCCGGGCAGGCCACCGGCTGGGCGTGAAAACGTCTGTCATACGGATCGCGATACTCGCTGTCGCATTGCGGGCAGAGCGGAAATGATGCCATTACGGTAAACGGACGATCGTAGGGCATCGCCCGGATAATGGTAAAACGCGGGCCACAATGGGTACAGTTGATAAAGGGATAACGATAACGACGCTCACCGGGTGTATTCATTTCGGCAAGACATTCCGGGCACGTCGCGGCATCGGGCACTATTTGGGTGTTCATCGTGCCGCCCGCACTCTGGCGAATGCTGAATTCTTCAGGCTGTTGTAGCCAGTTAAATGGCTCGCACTCTACGCTGTCGATACGCGCTAATGGCGGACAATGGGCATGCAGTTCATTGATAAACAGCGCGGGATCTTCCAGCAATCGCACCACCACACCATCGCCGTCATTACAGACGTCGCCATGCAACTGAAGCTGCTGTGCCAGCTGCCAGACGAAAGGACGAAAGCCGACGCCCTGAACTTTGCCGCGAATACGGAGCTGTACGCCGGAGGGGGTATTTGTTGCCATTACATCATTCTCGCCATCATCATTCCCGGAAATGTATTTTACGAAAATTTCCGGGAATTCCCTTGATGCCAGCGCGTTTCCTGAGTGATTTTTGCGGCAGGAATCAGAAAAGCAAAGACGCGGAAGAATCCAGCGCCGCGCGACGACGCTTTTCTGCGCTGAGTTGCTCAAGCTTATTACGATCAACGCAAATCAGGGCATGCGTCGGGCAGGCTTCCATACAGGCCGGACCGGCATCGCGGTGATAACAGAGATCGCACTTGTTGGCTTCCGCTTTTTCCGCCCGTACGTTCAGACCCGCACCGCTGTTACGCACAACCGGACGCACCACGACTTCCATAGCGCCATACGGGCAGGCCACCACGCAGGTTTTGCAGCCAATACAGCGTTCCTGCATCACATGCACGAAGCCTTTATCGCGGCTGATGGCACCGTTCGGACAGACGTTGGCACACGGCGCGTCTTCGCACTGGCGGCACAGCGTCGCCGTCGAGACGTTAACACCTTTGATCACATGAATACGGGGTAAAAAGGTTTCAGGGGTCAGTGACGCACAGTCCTGGTTTTCCTGATGGGAGACCACGCAGGCCACTTCACAGGTACGGCAACCAATGCACTTATTGGCGTCTGCAATGATGAAACGGTTCATCAAATTCTCCAGCAATAACGGATAATGTGCCGAAGCATTCACAAATCATGCCAGTTTTTATCTAACTGTAATTTAAAGATATTCTAAAACAAAGGACGACGATTTCGGTGTCATCGTCACGAATGACGATGACACGTGACAATTCTAACAACCGACAATCGGTGTAAGAGAGTCGCGGCGGATCAGCGTGCCAGTGAAGCTTTTTGGTGGCGTGAACGCCCCGCCGTCCAGCATAAAAATGAGTCGCCCAATGGTCTCCTGAATCATCTCCGTCACCGGGATTTTGACACTGGAGAGCGCCGGTATGGTGTAGGGCGCCATCGCGATATCATCGAAACCGATCACCGACACCTGCGATGGTACGGCCAGCCCATTATCATGCAACTGTTTGATGGCCCCAATCGCCATGTCGTCATTGCTGGCCACCAGCGCGCTGAACGTCACGTCGCGAGAAAGCAGCGTTTCCACCCCGGCGGCACCGCAGGCAGGGGTCCATTTCCCCTTGACGATGAGGTTGTCATTGACGGCGATACCGTGTCGGATCAGCGCCTCTTTATACCCGGACAGGCGTTCAACCCCGGTGGGTGAGTCCATTGAGCCGGTAATAAACGCAATCTGCTGGTGGCCTGCGGCAATCAGTTCCGCCACGGCGTTATAGCTGGTTTGCTTTTGATCGCACCAGACGCAGTGACTGCTGTTTTTCCGTAACCGGCGGTTAAGCACCATAATCGGCTGCGAGTGGCTGTCGATAATGTCATCTATCTCATCCACGCTGAGAAAACGCGGGTAAATCATGATGGCGTCACAACGTAAATCCAGAAGATACTGGATCGCCTGACGCTCCTCCTGCGCGCTGTGTTTGCCATCGGCAAGCAGAAGCTGACGCCCTTTATCTTCCGCCATCCGCGCGGTATGAAACAGCAGTTCGCTAAAATAGACGCCGTGGTAGAGGGTGTTAGTCACCACCAGCCCCAGCGTCTGACTGGTTTTCGCCGCCAGGCTACGCGCCAGCAGGTTAGGCCGATAGCCGCTCTCCTCAATCGCCTGAAATACGCGGTCCTTCGTCTCCTGGCTGACGTAGCCATTCCCTGAAAGCACCCGCGAGACCGTCGCCTTCGACACCCCGGCCCGCTGCGCTACCTCCAGCATCGTCGTCATAAGTTTTCTTCCTTTTCTCGCAATGAGATGCAGTGTACTGCACCGCTACGTGGTTGTCTCAGATGCTAAAGCACGGCCAAAAACCACCAGTGACGAACATCACAATTACGAGCAATAACCAAAATTAATTCTTGCTGAAACAAAATAAACTCATCATGATTTTGTGGAACCGGTTTCCCATGAACGTTTCATCACCGACGATCTCACGACCGATCATGCGGCAAAAATAAAACGTACCCTACTGATAAAACAGGATAAAAATCCTATGTCCAAGAATTATGCAGCGCTGGCGCGCTCCGTGGTGACGGCTCTGGGCGGCGTCGACAATATCACTGCAGTGACACACTGCATGACGCGTCTGCGTTTCGTCGTGAAAGATGACACGCTGGTCGATGCTGCCACGCTTAAAACCCTCAGCGGCGTACTCGGCGTGGTGCGTAGCGACAACCAGTGCCAGGTCATCATCGGCAATACCGTCTCTCAGGCCTATCGTGAAGTTGTCAGTCTGCTGCCGGGCGATATGCAACCCGCCGAGCCCGTTGGCAAACCCAGGCTGACGCTCAGACGCATTGGCGCGGGGATCCTTGATGCGCTGATCGGCACTATGTCGCCGCTGATCCCGGCGATTATCGGCGGATCGATGCTCAAACTGTTGGCGATGATCCTGGAAATGACCGGCGTGCTGGAAAAAGGCTCCTCCACGTTAACGATCCTGACCGTGATCGGCGATGGCGCCTTCTTCTTCCTGCCGTTAATGGTGGCGGCGTCGGCGGCGATTAAGTTTAAAACCAACATGTCGCTGGCGATCGCCATTGCCGGGGTGCTGGTGCATCCGAGCTTTATCGACCTGATGGCGAAAGCGGCGCAGGGCGAACACGTTGAATTCGCACTGATCCCGGTCACCGCGGTGAAATACACCTATACGGTTATTCCGGCGCTGGTGATGACCTGGTGTCTGTCGTACATCGAACGCTGGGTGGATCGCATTACGCCCGCGGTCACCAAAAACTTCCTGAAACCCATGCTGATCGTGCTGATCGCCGCCCCGCTGGCTATCGTACTGATCGGGCCAATTGGCATCTGGATCGGTAGCGCGATTTCCGCGCTGGTTTATACCATTCACGGCTATCTCGGCTGGCTCTCTGTCGCCATTATGGGCGCACTGTGGCCGCTGCTGGTAATGACCGGGATGCACCGCGTGTTTACACCGACCATTATCCAGACGATTGCCGAAACGGGCAAAGAAGGGATGGTTATGCCGTCCGAAATTGGCGCCAACCTGTCGCTTGGCGGCTCCTCGCTGGCGGTAGCCTGGAAAACGAAAAACCCGGAACTGCGCCAGACTGCGCTGGCAGCGGCGGCCTCGGCCATCATGGCCGGAATTTCGGAACCCGCGCTCTACGGTGTGGCGGTGCGCCTGAAACGTCCACTGATCGCCAGCCTGATCAGCGGCTTTATCTGTGGCGCGGTCGCCGGAATGGCCGGACTCGCCAGCCACTCGATGGCAGCGCCGGGCCTGTTTACCAGCGTTCAGTTCTTCGACCCGGCCAATCCCATGACCATTGTTTGGGTGTTCGGCGTCATGGCGCTGGCGGTGGTGTTGTCGTTTGTTCTGACGCTGCTGTTGGGCTTTGAGGATATCCCCGTCGAAGACGCGGCCGCACAGGCAAGAAAAAACCAGGCTGCACAAGCCGCTACGGTAAAAGGCGCCAGCGCCTGACTGTTATTCACTGAGGTTTATTATGGCTGTATTTCCGCAAGGATTTTTATGGGGCGGCGCACTCGCCGCCAACCAGTCTGAAGGCGCATACCGGGAAGGCGGCAAAGGGCTGACCACTGTCGATATGATCCCGCACGGCGAACATCGTATGCCGGTCAAACTGGGCCTGGAGAAACGCTTCCAGTTGCGGAATGACGAATTTTATCCCAGCCATCAGGCGATTGATTTTTACCATCGTTATAAAGACGATATCGCCCTGATGGCGGAAATGGGCTTCACCGTCTTTCGCACCTCGATTGCCTGGAGCCGAATTTATCCCAACGGCGACGAACTGACGCCCAACGAGGAAGGTATTGCGTTCTATCGGGATCTTTTCGCGGAGTGCAAAAAATACGGCATTGAACCGCTGGTGACGCTGTGCCACTTCGACGTGCCCATGCACCTGGTTACCGAATACGGCTCCTGGCGTAATCGCAAAATGGTGGAGTTTTTCACCCGCTATGCGCGTACCTGTTTTGAAGCTTTTAACGGGCTGGTGAAATACTGGCTGACCTTCAATGAAATCAACATCATGCTGCACAGTCCGTTCTCTGGCGCGGGCCTGGTGTTTGAAGAGGGGGAAAATCAGGATCAGGTGAAATATCAGGCCGCGCACCATGAGCTGATCGCCAGCGCGCTGGCAACGAAGATCGCCCATGAGATCAACCCGCAGAACCGGGTGGGCTGCATGCTGGCGGGCGGGAATTTTTACCCGTACTCCTGTAAGCCGGAAGATGTCTGGACAGCGCTGGAAAAAGATCGTGAAAACCTGTTTTTCATCGACGTTCAGGCGCGCGGCGCCTACCCGGCCTATTCCGCCCGCGTGTTCCGCGAGAAAGGCGTGGTGATTGAGAAAGCCCCGGAAGACGAAGCGATTCTGAAAAACACCGTCGATTTTGTCTCCTTCAGCTATTATGCGTCACGCTGCGCCTCGGCGGAGATGAACACGAAAAACACCAGTGCGGCAAACGTGGTGAAATCATTGCGCAATCCACACCTTCAGGTTAGCGACTGGGGATGGGGAATCGATCCGCTTGGCCTGCGCATCACGATGAACATGATGTACGACCGTTACCAGAAGCCGCTGTTTCTGGTAGAAAACGGCCTTGGGGCAAAAGATGAAGTCGATGCCGACGGCAATATTAATGACGATTATCGTATTAGCTATTTGCGCGAACACATCCGTGCGATGGCTGACGCCATTGAGGACGGCGTGCCGCTGATGGGTTATACCACCTGGGGTTGTATTGATCTGGTGGCCGCGTCGACGGGTGAGATGAGCAAGCGCTACGGCTTCGTCTATGTTGACCGTGATGATGCCGGGAACGGCACGCTGGCGCGAATCCGCAAGAAATCGTTCTGGTGGTATAAAAAAGTGATCGCCAGCAACGGCCAGGATCTGGCGTAAACAGGAGGTCGGATAGCGCTCGCATTATCCGGCCCCCTTCCCGCGTTACATCATTTGCATTTCGTTTCCGTTATCTCCCTTCCAGTTTCCGGTTTGCCCCTTCCCTTTTTTACTGGCATTTTATACAGGTATTTTCATCTACTCGTGGGTAACAAGGAATCGTTTATGACTATTGAGGCTGGCAGTCCTGAAATCGCTATCATCAGGCCGTTTCGTCGTTTAAAGGTGAGCTATGTCAGAAAGCGCCATGAGGACCCGAAAACCGGCAATACGCGCCGCTATAGCCGGCATGCGTCGTTAACCATTAATGGCGACTGGCTGGAACAGGCGGGTTTTCCGACCGGCACTATTGTCAATGTGGCGGTGATGCAGGGGAAATTAGTGATCGAACAGGTGAGAGAAGAACAGGCCGGATGAGGCCAGGACCGTCATCCGGCATGAAATCACGACGCCTCCAATTCCGCGAAGCCGCCGTGGCCCTTCCAGCCGTCGAGACGCTGGTAAACGGTGTCGACGGCGTCCTTAATTGGCTGAGTCATAGGATAATAGAACCCGACGATATCCGGCTGAATTCCGAGAAAGATCACCTCGCCGACATCGTCTTTGAGCTGATCGACCAGATAATTCAGCGGCATATTGTGGGTGGTCATCATGAACATCTCGGCGATATCATCAGGATCGATAATGCGGATCTCGCCGGGATTGAGCCCCATGTCGGTGGCATCTACGATCAACAGGCGATCCGGGCGCAGTTCGCGAATGGCGACGATGTCATTTTCCGGCGCGCTGCCGCCGTCGATCACGACCCAGTTTCCCTTTGCCTGCGCCGCGCATTTTTCTGCCAGCAGCGGGCCCGCGCCGTCATCGCCCATCATGCTGTTGCCTACACACAGTAAAACGTCAGTCACGCAGTCTCCTCACCATCAGGTAAATGGCGCTCTCCTGATGAATATCATGCAGCATGCTAAGCATCTGTTTACTCCATGCCTGCTGCTCCGGGGTCTGTACCGCAAGCGCACGATCGAACGCGTGCGCCAGCATTTGCACATGATTAAAATCGATGACGATCTCGCCGTACTTCGGCACCCCTTCCATTTTCCGACGGGCCACGCTGCCCTCTTCCAGCGTGGCAATCCACGCCAGATACGCCTCCCACGGGCAGGTCAGCGCGGCTTCCAGACAGTCGATGATCCCTAGGTGGTGACCAATCGCCAGGCTGTAATAGACAACCTGCTGCGCCTCGGCGGGCGTCGCATCGTTCTCATCAATAAACTTACGGCTCAGTTGACTGAACACCACTGTTTCACTCATCGGATTCGCGCCTCTTCGACAACCTGATTCAGGTGCGTGACAATCTCGGTCAGGCGCGGATCGCTTTCCGCTTCCAGCCAGCGCGCCACCTGATGTTCACCCTGACCGAGCTGGCGCAGGTAATCATCGGCTATCTGGCGGCCATAGCGATAACCGGCCAGTCGACGCGCCTCGCGATCGACCTTCACGCGCAGCGGCTGCACCATGTCCGGATGCAGAATTTCCGCGGGCTGATCGTCCAGTTCGCCAGGCGCTCGAGCGTGAATTTTCTGCTCCAGCAGGCCGAGCGCCATCGCAAAACCGTACAGCGTTGCCGCAGGCGTTGGCGGGCATCCCGGAATATACACATCCACCGGCACAATTTTGTCGGTACCGCCCCAGACGCAGTACAGGTCATGGAAGATACCGCCGCTGTTGCCGCAGGCGCCGTATGAGATACAGATTTTCGGATCGGGCGCAGACTGCCAGGCACGCAGCGCCGGGGAGCGCATCGCGCGCGTAACCGCGCCGGTGAACAGCAGAATGTCCGCATGACGCGGTGACGGTACGACTTTGATACCAAAGCGTTCGGCGTCGAACAGCGGTGACAAGGTCGCGAAAATTTCAATTTCACAGCCGTTACAGCCGCCGCAGTCCACGCGGTAAACATAGGCTGAACGCTTGATGTTTTTCAGTAATGACGCCTTCATGCTGGCGATGGACTCATCCACCGTCATCGGTACCGGAATACCGTTTGCGTCACGCGGACCTAATAAATGGCTCATCAGCTGGCCTCTTTCATATGGCGAGTCAGTTCAATTCGGTCGGACGGCACCAGGCACTTCTGACGCTTGCAGTCCGGGCAGGTCTCAAAGCTTTCACGGTGATGCTCCGCGCGGCTGTCGCCGTTGTGCTTAAGCAGCGCAATGGCGTAATCAATCTCTTTCTGAACAGCGAAAGGACGATGGCATACGCGGCAGTTGCACAGTGCAAAACGGGACTGCTGGAGGAAATCCTCTTTCTTCCACACCGCCAGCTCATACTCCTGCGAAAGCCTGATCGCCGCCGTCGGGCACACTTCTTCGCAGCGGGCGCAGAAGATGCAGCGCCCGAGGTTGAACTGCCAGGCCAGTTCGCCGCTGACCAGATCGGTTTCCACCGTCAACGCATTCGACGGGCAGGCATTCACGCAGGCCGCACAACCAATGCACTGCTGCGGATTGTGCTCCGGCTTGCCGCGGAAGTTTTTATCAACTGCAATCGGCTCCAGCGGATAAGACGAAGTCGGTGCGCCGGTTTTGATGACTTTTTTGATAAAGGTAAACATGGCGATTCCTTATTTCAGCGGCGAGTTTTTACGCTCAATGCTGTAGCGCTCAAGTTCTTTGTATGGCACGACTTTGCTCTTCTTCTTACGCACATCCACCACGGTCATGCGGTCAGTACAGGAGTAGCAAGGGTCAAGGCTACCGATAATCAGCGGTGCATCAGAAACGGTGTTGCCGCGCAGCATGTAACGCAGGGTCGGCCAGTTGGCGTAAGTCGCCGCACGACAGCGCCAGCGGTACAGCTTCTGGTTGTCGCCGGTCATGCTCCAGTGAATATCATCACCGCGCGGCGCTTCGGAAAAGCCCAGCGCAAAGCGGTGTGGAATATAGGTGAAGCCTTCAACCATCAGCGGGCCACCCGGCAGGTTGTCCAGACCGAAGTCGATCATATTCAGCGCGGTGTACACTTCGTTGATGCGCACTTTCAGACGAGAGATCACATCGCAGCCCTGTTCACTGTGAACCGTCATCGGCAGCAGGCCGTAACCGACAAACGGGTGATCGGCGCGGGTGTCACGAGCGTGACCGCTGGCGCGAACCATCGGCCCAACGTTACTGAAATCACGCGCAATCTCTGGATCCAGACGACCAATTCCCACGGTGCGCTGTTCCATGTTCGGCGTACTGAGCAGCATATCCACCAGTTCCTGCACGTCACGACGCATCTGCTGCGCCAGTTGACGGGTCTGGATCATGTCCTCTTTCAGCAGATCGCGACGAATCCCGCCAATCAGGTTCAGACCGTAGGTTTTACGCGCTCCGGTCAGGATCTCCGCCATCTTCATGGAGGTTTCGCGTACGCGGAAGAACTGCATAAAGCCGGAGTCAAAACCGGTGAAGTGACAGGCCAGGCCGAGGTTCAGCAGGTGGGAATGCAGACGCTCTACCTCCAGTAGAATGGCGCGGATCATCTGCGCGCGTTCCGGCACTGCGATGCCCATCGCGTTTTCAACGGAGGTGGTATACGCGGTGCTGTGGGCAAAGCCGCAGATCCCGCATACGCGGTCCGACAGGAAGGTGACTTCGTTATAGCCCATCCGGGTTTCCGCCAGTTTCTCCATGCCGCGATGGACGTAGAACAGACGGTAATCGGCGTCGATAATGTTTTCGCCGTCAACGAACAGGCGGAAGTGCCCGGGCTCATCTGAGGTAACGTGCAGCGGGCCAATCGGCACCACGTTATTTTTCTTGTCGCCCAGTTCGTTAATGAACTCGTAGGTTTCCGCATCGGTGGTCGGTGCCGGACGCTGACGATAATCCATACTGTCTTTACGCAACGGATAGAGTTCGTCCGGCCAGTCATCCGGCAACACCAGACGGCGTTCATCCGGCAGACCGACCGGGATCAGACCGTACATGTCGCGCACTTCACGTTCGCCCCAGACGGCAGCCGGAACGCGCGGCGTGACGGACGGGAATTCCAGCTTATTGGCATCAACTTCAACACGTACCGTGATCCAGCATTTGGTGCCCTGCTCCATCGACAGCACGTAGTACACGGCGTAATGACCGCAAAGTTGACGTTCATCGTTGCCGAACAGCACGGAGAGCCAGCCGCCCTGCTTGTAGTAAAGGAATTCGACCACTTCCGGCAGATAGTTGACCTTCACGGTGATGGTCAGCTGATCCCGGGTCTGCCAGGCTTCGTCCAGTACCACGCCAGGAAAAGCCTGGTGCAGTGCTGCAAGGTATTGTTGACCAATTTTTTCTTCAGACATGCTCAAACTCTCTTAAATCACGCCACCAGCAAGGAGACGAAGGCTAAAAACGCAAACCCAAATCCGGCCCAGGTCACGCGTGAAGTGGCGCAAAAACGCAGACGCGCCATGCTGTTTTCGAACAGGGCAATCACCAGCACGCCGACCAACAGCTTGACGATGGCAATCACCAGCGCCAGCAGCAATCCACCTGCGCTGAACGTTTCCATCTGTCCCCACGGCAGGAACACGCCGACAAACATTTGCAGCACCACCAGCTGTTTGAGACTAATGCCCCACTTCAGCACCGCGAAGCCGCTGCCGCTGTATTCGGTCAGCGGGCCTTCCTGCAACTCCTGCTCCGCTTCCGCCAGATCGAACGGCAGTTTTCCCATTTCGATAAAGGTGGCGAACGCACAGGCGCACAGTGCCAAAATCAGCGGGATGCTGCGGGCTGCTGGCCAGTGATAGATCGTATCGGTGATATTGCTGATATGGGTGGAACCCGCGACCTGCGCAGCGACCCACAGTCCCAGCAGCAGGATTGGCTCCACCAGCACGCCGAGCATCGCTTCGCGACTGGCGCCGATTGCCGTGAACGGGCTACCGGTATCCAGACCAGCAATGGAAAAGAAGAAACGGGCAATGGCGAACAGATAAATCAACGTGATCAAATCGCCCAGTTGCGGCAGCGGTGACCCCACAGTCACCACCGGCAGCGCGGTGGCGATGGTCAGCATGACGCCCACCATCACAAACGGCGTCAGGCGAAAGACCCAGCCGGCATCCGCCGGCGCGACGCTCTGACGCCCCAGCAGTTTGATCAGGTCGCGATACTCCTGCAATACGCCAGGACCGCGACGATTGTGCAGACGGGCACGCGCCACGCGGGTTACGCCGGATAACAGCGGCGCGGCGGCAAAGAGTACCAGCGCCTGAATTAACGGATATAAAACACTCATTCTCAGGCTCCTCGTGAAACCACAATCACCACCAGCACCGCCAGCTCAATCAGCGCCAGGCGACGGAACAGAACCGGAGCAGCTGCGTTCTGCCAGCCCGGAATCAGCGATACCGGATTGAGCCATTTACGCAGTCTGAGGATCGGCGCAAAGGCCTCTTTTACCGGCATCGCGAAACCATGCGCGGTAATGACCATCGACTGCTCGTGATCGTAGCCGCAGACCCATGCCGTACCGCGTGAACGCGACGGCAGACGGTTGCCTTTGAATATAGCCATGATGATGAACGGCAGCAGCGGACACGCGATCAGCAGCAGCGTGATCATCGGTTGTGAAACCGTGGTGTTGGCGGTTTCCAGCGGTAACGGCACTGCGGTCGCCAGCAGCGGCAGCAGCCACGGCGCGGCAACCCCGCCCAGCACACAACAAATCGCCAGTGCCACGACGCTGACGCCCATCAGGAGAGGCGCACAGCAGGCGTTTTCCGCTTCTTTCGTGCGCGGCGCGCCGAGGAAGGTCACGCCATACACTTTCGCCATACACATCACCGCCAGCGCACCGGTGATCGCCAGTCCAACCGCCAGTAATGGCCCCAGCAGACGACCAATAAATGCGCCGCTGTTGCCCAGCTTGAAGAAGGACTGATAGATAACCCATTCGCCGGCAAAGCCGTTCAGCGGCGGCAATGCAGCCATCGCCATCAGCCCCACCAGTATTGCAATGGAAATGACCGGCATGCGTTTGCCGATGCCGCCCAGTTTTTCGATATCGCGATGCCCGGTACGAAACCAGATGCTGCCCGCTCCGAGGAACAGTACGCTTTTGAACAGGCTGTGGTTCACCAGGTGATAAAGCCCACCGGTCAGGCCCAGCGCAATCAGCGTCGGTTGATTGAGCGCAATCCCGGTTACGCCAGCCCCCAGACCGAGCAGAATAATGCCGATGTTTTCCAGGGTGTGATACGCCAGCAGGCGCTGAATATTGTGCTCCATCAGCGCATACAGACCGCCAACAAACGCGGTGATCATGCCGAGCACCAGCAGCAGCACGCCCCACCACAGCGGCGCATTACCGCCAATCAGCGATAGCGAGAGAATGCCCAGCAGACCGACCTTCATCACCACGGTGGAGAACAGGGCTGCCGCCGGAGCGCTGGCGTTCGCGTGTGCCTGCGGCACCCATCCGTGGAGTGGAATAATCCCGGCCAGCAGACCAAAACCCGCCACGCCGAGCAGCCAGATGTCAGAACCCAGCGGCAGCTCCTGGGTACGCAGGTCGAGCAGGCGTAACTCCAGCGTGCCGTAGCGCTGCCACACCAGATAGCAGGCAATCGCCAGCAGCAGCGTACCGAGACGCCCCAACGCGAACCACAGCTTGCCTTCTTTGCTGCATCCGGTCAGGAACACCGCACTCAGCGCCATGATTTCCGCCATCACCACCAGCGTGCCAAGATTGCTGGCGGCAACCGCGCACACCGCCGCGGCCATCAGCAGATTCACCAGCAGGCCGTTAGCTTTCACCTGCGGATGGCGATGCCAGTCGATGTTGTACAGACTGACGAACAGTCCACACAGCCCCAGCGTAATCAGCCAGATGGCATTCAATGGGGTGATTTGTACGCTGTGACCGATAAACGGCATCACGCCGCGCACCGCGACAGCGTTGATGAGCACGGAGAAACCCGCCGCGGCGGTACACAAGCTCCCCACCGCGCCGCCCACGCCAGCAATCCAGCCGCTCAGCGCTTTATGAAAAGAGAACAGAAATGCCAGGACGGCGGCAGCGGCAAACCAGGCCACGCCGCTGGCGATCAGTGAAATTGCGCTCATTTTGCCTCCCCACTCTGCGCCTGCTGAAACAAGGTGAGATCGCCGAAGTCGGTATTGAAAGTCAGCTCACGTTTGCGTTTACTGGCGCGGGCGATGTCCATGTTATTCACCAGATGCAGGGCTTTGGTCGGGCACATCCGCACGCAGGCTGGCCCTTGTTCGTCAAAGCTGCACAGATCGCATTTCACCGCGATAGCCCTCACGCCCGGAACCCAGTCCAGCAACGTGCTGACGCGAGCCGGCGCAGGGGGAGCTGGTGGAGCTTTCGACGTATTGGCGTTGGCCGGGATATGCAGCGGACGGCTGCCGGAAAATTCGATCGCGCCAAACGGACAGGCAATGCCGCACAGTTTGCAGCTTACACACAGGCTTTCATTAAGCTGTACGGCGCCCTCCACCCGGTTAATCGCGTTAACCGGACAAACGGTAGCGCAAGGCGCATCTTCACAATGGTGGCAAAGCTGCGGCGCGGATTCTTTTTCATTTAACATCACTTTCAGGCGCGGCATAGACTGCAGGCCGTGCTGGCGATGCGTCTCTGAACAGGCGGCCTCACAGGTGTGACAGCCGATACAGAGCGTGGAGTCAGCAATTACAAAACGATTCACCAGGCATTCCTCAGGTGATAGTCATTTTTGACGAAAACATGCCGACGAGATGTCAGTTTCGACACTGTTCGACATATCTGTCCCTCAATTCGTCGTGACGACCAACGACACGACGCAAAGCACCGCCTTCAGGCCGCCGGATTTTGTTCCGCCACCAGTTGGCTCAGATTGATCGGCGAACCGCTTTCGACAGCGGCATACAGACGGTCATAGACGCTGGAGATTTTGTCGAGATAGTGCTCCAGCACCTGCTCGCGATTGCGGTTGCTGACCTGCTCATCGACTTTGCCGTCAATACTCAACTGCGCCTGCGCAACCAGTTGTTTATCTTCGC
The DNA here is from genome assembly GCF_047467925.1 of Citrobacter sp. ANG330. NCBI lineage: Bacteria > Pseudomonadati > Pseudomonadota > Gammaproteobacteria > Enterobacterales > Enterobacteriaceae > Citrobacter > Citrobacter sp. ANG330. Next base: position 17,719 of record NZ_JASJUI010000003.1, read on the forward strand.
CATCTTTGGTTTCGACGTAGTACTCGATGGTGTGGCTGTTAAAGCCATCCGCCAGCGTGACGTAAATACGAAAGTGTTCGAACAGCACGAAGCAGAGATCTTTATCCGGCGCGCAGCTCATCGCGTGATGCAGGCGCGCTTTCGACAGGGTGATCCCCTGAACCAGCGAGTTGCAGTAAATATGCCACTGGTCCTGTAGGCGACGATGCCGCTGCGCGATGTAATCGGCTTTTTCGCTTATTTCCCAAATAGTCATGTCAGGTTACCCGTTTAACAGAGATAGCCTGCCATAAGCATTTTTCATGCCAGTTTTTAACCATTTGTTTTTTCATGAATTTAAAAATAAATGACGGCTGTCGACGCCGAGATGACATGTCATTTCGTCATCATCGTCATTGACAAGCACACCCAATTTTCAGGCTGGCATAATTATTGCTTAACCCTGCCCATCATATCGGGAGGCACTATGCACGAAATAACCCTTTGCCAGCGGGCACTGGAATTGATCGAACAACAGGCCGTCGCGCACGGCGCAAAACGGATAACTGGGGTCTGGCTCAAAATTGGCGCATTTTCTTGCGTAGAAACCAGCGCTCTCTCCTTTTGTTTTGATCTGGTATGCCGTGGCACCGTTGCGGAAGGTTGTAAACTGCACCTCGAGGAACAAGAAGCCGAATGCTGGTGTGAATCCTGTCAGCAATACGTCACCTTACTGACTCAGCGCGTACGTCGTTGCCCGCAATGCAATAGCGACATGCTGCAGATCGTGGCCGATGACGGATTACAGATCCGGCGAATAGAAATAGATCAGGAGTGAGCGATGTGTACTACATGCGGTTGCGCTGAAGGCAACCTTTATATAGAGGGTGATGAGCATAACCCTCATTCCGCGTTTCGCAGCGCGCCCTTTGCCCCGGCAGCTCGCCCGGCGCTGAATATTACCGGCATTAAAACGACCGAATTCACCCCGAGCCAGACGGAAGAAGGCGATTTGCACTACGGTCACGGTGAAGCCGGCACCCACGCGCCAGGCATGAGCCAGCGCCGGATGCTGGAAGTGGAAATCGACGTGCTGGATAAGAACAACCGCCTGGCCGAGCGCAACCGCGCCCGCTTCGCGGCGCGTCAGCAACTGGTGCTTAACCTCGTCTCCAGTCCCGGTTCCGGTAAAACAACTCTGCTCACCGAAACGTTGATGAAACTGAAAGACAGCGTACCGTGCGCGGTCATTGAAGGCGATCAACAGACGGTCAACGATGCCGCACGCATTCGCGCCACCGGCACGCCCGCCATTCAGGTTAACACTGGCAAAGGCTGCCACCTCGACGCGCAGATGATTGCCGACGCCGCGCCGCGACTGCCACTTGCCGACAACGGTATTTTGTTTATCGAAAACGTCGGCAACCTCGTCTGCCCGGCAAGCTTCGATCTCGGCGAACGACATAAAGTCGCCGTGCTTTCTGTCACTGAAGGTGAAGATAAGCCTCTGAAATATCCTCATATGTTCGCCGCCGCTTCGCTGATGCTGCTCAATAAAGTCGATCTGCTGCCGTACCTGAATTTCGACGTAGAGAAGTGCCTGGCCAGCGCCCGGGAAGTGAACCCGGACATTGAGATCATCCTGATTTCAGCCACCAGCGGTGAAGGGATGGATCAGTGGCTGAACTGGCTGGAGGCACAGCGATGTGCATAGGCGTTCCCGGCCAAATCCGCACCATTGAAGGCAACCAGGCGAAAGTCGATGTTTGCGGCATTCAGCGCGACGTCGACCTTACGCTGGTCGGCAGTTGCGATGAGCACGGTGAACCCCGTCTGGGCCAGTGGGTGTTGGTTCACGTCGGTTTTGCGATGAGCGTAATTAACGAAGCCGAAGCGCGCGACACGCTCGATGCGCTCCAGAATATGTTTGATGTTGAGCCGGACGTCGGCGCTTTGCTGTATGGCGAGGAAAGATAATGCGTTTTGTTGACGAATACCGCGCGCCGGAACAGGTGATGCAACTGATTGAGCACCTGCGTGAACGCGCCGCGCATCTGCTGTATACCGCCGAACGTCCGCTGCGCATAATGGAAGTCTGCGGCGGCCACACGCACGCGATCTTCAAATTTGGTCTCGACCAGTTGCTCCCCGACAACGTGGAATTTATCCACGGCCCTGGTTGCCCGGTTTGTGTGTTACCGATGGGACGTATCGACAGTTGTATAGAGATTGCCAGCCATCCGGAGGTGATTTTTTGTACCTTTGGCGACGCGATGCGCGTGCCGGGCAAACAGGGCTCACTGTTACAGGCGAAAGCCCGCGGCGCAGACATTCGCATCGTCTACTCGCCGATGGATGCGCTCAAACTGGCGCAGGATAACCCGACGCGAAAAGTTGTTTTTTTCGGTCTGGGTTTCGAAACCACGATGCCGACCACCGCCATTACGCTACAGCAGGCAAAACAGCGTGACGTGCAGAACTTTTATTTCTTCTGCCAGCACATCACGCTGATTCCTACCCTGCGCAGTCTGCTTGAACAACCCGACAACGGCATCGACGCGTTCCTTGCGCCAGGCCACGTCAGTATGGTGATCGGTACCGACGCGTATCATTTTATTGCCAGCGAGTTTCATCGTCCGCTGGTGGTCGCCGGATTCGAACCGCTTGATCTACTGCAAGGCGTCGTGATGCTGGTTGAGCAGAAAATAGCGGCCCACAGCCAGGTCGAAAATCAGTACCGTCGTGTGGTGCCGGATGCCGGGAATTTGTTGGCGCAAAAAGCCATTGCCGAGGTGTTTTGCGTCACCGGCGACAGCGAATGGCGCGGGCTTGGGGTGATTGAATCCTCCGGCGTGCATCTGACGCCTGATTATCAGCGCTTTGATGCCGAAGCGCATTTTCGCCCGGCGCCGCAGCAGGTGTATGACGATCCGCGCGCCCGTTGCGGCGATGTGCTGACCGGGAAATGTAAACCGCATCAGTGCCCGCTGTTTGGCAAGACCTGTAATCCCGAGACCGCGTTTGGCGCACTGATGGTCTCATCTGAAGGCGCATGCGCCGCCTGGTATCAGTATCGTCAGCAGGAGTGTGAAGCATGAACAGCGTACAACTCGCCCACGGCAGCGGCGGCCAGGCTATGCAGCAACTGATTAACAGCCTGTTTATGGAGGCGTTTGCCAACCCGTGGCTGGCGGAACAGGAAGATCAGGCACGGCTTGAACTGGCACAACTGGTCGCCGAAGGCGATCGTCTGGCTTTCTCCACTGACAGTTATGTTATTGACCCGCTGTTCTTCCCCGGCGGCAACATCGGCAAACTGGCGATCTGCGGCACCGCCAATGACGTCGCCGTCAGCGGCGCAATCCCTCGCTATCTCTCCTGTGGCTTTATCCTCGAAGAAGGTTTGCCGATGGAGACGCTGAAAACCGTGGTGAACAGCATGGCGGCTACCGCGCGTGAAGCTAACATCGCGATCGTCACCGGCGATACCAAAGTGGTGCAGCGCGGCGCGGCGGACAAACTGTTTATCAATACCGCCGGAATGGGCGCGATTCCCGCCAATATTCACTGGGGCGCGCAAACCCTGACCGCAGGCGATGTGCTGTTGGTCAGCGGAACGCTGGGCGATCACGGGGCAACGATTCTTAATCTGCGTGAACAACTGGGTCTGGATGGCGAGCTTTTCAGCGACTGCGCGGTATTAACTCCGCTGATTCAGTCGCTGCGCGATATCCCTGGTGTGAAAGCCCTGCGCGACGCCACTCGTGGCGGCGTTAATGCGGTCGTCCATGAGTTTGCCGCTGCCTGCGGTTGTGGCGTTGAGCTGTCCGAATCCGCACTTCCCGTGAAGCCCGCCGTTCGGGGAGTATGTGAACTGCTGGGGCTGGAGGCACTCAACTTTGCCAACGAAGGCAAACTGGTGATTGCCGTTGAACGTCAGGCAGCAGAGCACGTATTAGCGGCCCTGCATGCACATCCGCTGGGACGTGACGCGGCGTTGATTGGCGAAGTGGTCGAACGTAAAGGCGTGCGCCTGGCCGGTCTTTACGGCGTGAAGCGCACGCTGGATTTACCGCATGCAGAACCGCTGCCGCGGATCTGTTAAGTCCGTCATTATGCCGGATGGCGGCGTCGCCTTATCCGGCCTACACAAATTGTTCGAACCGTAGGCCGGATAAGGCGTTTTTTGTCGCCATCCGGCGGAAGTTGAGTCTCTATACCTATAATTTAATTTCTTTTTCGCACCGCGCAGCGGTACTTTCCTGGAAAAGCAATATGTCGTATACACCGATGAGCGATCTCGGGCAGCAAGGATTGTTCGACATCACTCGCACATTATTACAGCAGCCCGACCTGCAATCGCTAAGCGAGGCGCTTGCGCAACTGGTAAAGCGTTCAGCGCTTGCCGACAGCGCGGCGATTGTGTTGTGGCAAGCGCAAACGCAGCGCGCGTCGTATTACGCCACGCGCGATAACGGCAAACCCGTCATCTACGAAGACGAAACCGTACTCGCCCATGGCCCGGTCCGCCGGCTTCTTTCCCGCCCGGACGCCCTGCACTGCAATTATCACGAATTTTCAGAAACCTGGCCGCAACTGGCCGCTGGCGAACTTTACGCGCCATTTGGCCACTACTGCCTGCTGCCGCTGGCAGCGGATGGGCGCATTTTTGGCGGCTGCGAATTTATCCGCAACGACGATCGTCCCTGGAACGAAAAAGAGTACGAGCGTCTGCAAACCTTCACCCAGATTGTCGGCGTGGTGGCGGAGCAAATTCAGTGCCGGGTCACGAATAACGTCGATTACGATCTCTTGTGCCGCGAACGCGACAACTTTCGTATTCTGGTCGCCATCACTAACGCCGTACTCTCCCGGCTCGACATGGATGAGCTGGTGAGTGAAGTCGCCAAAGAGATCCATCACTATTTCAATATTGACGACATCAGCATTGTCCTGCGCAGCCACCGAAAAAATAAGCTCAGCATTTACTCCACTCACTACCTCGATGAAAATCATCCCGCACACGAACAAAGCGAAGTCGATGAAGCCGGCACCCTGACGGAACGGGTATTTAAAAGCAAAGAGATGTTGCTGATTAACCTGAATGAACGGGACGCGCTGGCCCCATATGAACGCATGCTGTTCGATACGTGGGGCAACCAGATTCAGACGCTGTGCCTGCTACCGCTGATGTCGGGCAACACCATGCTCGGCGTACTCAAGCTGGCGCAGTGTGAAGAAAAAGTGTTTACCACCGCTAACCTGAACCTGTTGCGCCAGATTGCCGGGCGCGTCGCCATCGCCGTGGACAACGCCCTCGCCTATCAGGAAATTCATCGCCTGAAAGAACGGCTGGTGGATGAAAACCTGGCGCTTACCGAACAGCTTAACAATGTCGACAGTGAATTTGGCGAGATCATCGGGCGCAGCGATGCGATGTACAGCGTGCTCAAGCAGGTCGAGATGGTGGCCCAGAGCGACAGCACCGTGCTGATCCTCGGTGAAACCGGCACCGGTAAAGAGCTGATTGCCCGCGCAATCCACAATCTGAGCGGGCGTAACGCACGCAGGATGGTGAAGATGAACTGCGCGGCTATGCCCGCAGGCCTGCTGGAAAGTGACCTGTTCGGTCACGAACGCGGCGCCTTCACCGGTGCCAGTGCGCAACGCATTGGCCGCTTTGAGCTGGCGGATAAAAGTTCTTTGTTCCTGGATGAAGTGGGCGACATGCCGCTGGAATTACAGCCTAAGCTCCTGCGCGTCTTACAGGAACAGGAATTTGAGCGTCTGGGCAGCAATAAGCTGATCCAGACCGACGTGCGTCTGATCGCCGCTACCAACCGTGACCTGAAAAAAATGGTCGAGGATCGCGAATTTCGTAGCGATCTCTACTACCGCCTCAACGTTTTTCCGATCCGGCTTCCTCCGCTGCGCGAACGCCCGGAGGATATTCCTCTTTTGGTGAAAGCGTTCACCTTTAAAATCGCTCGCCGCCTGGGGCGCAATATCGACAGCATTCCAGCTGAAACGTTGCGCACGCTTAGCAATATGGAATGGCCGGGGAATGTGCGCGAACTGGAGAACGTGGTGGAGCGAGCCGTTCTGCTGACGCGAGGAAACGTGCTGCAACTTTCACTGCCGGATATCGGCATGCTCTCGCCTGGCGAACCGCCCGTTGCGACCGAAGTCGCCCAGGAAGGGGAAGACGAGTATCAGCTTATCCTGCGGGTGCTGAAAGAGACCAACGGTGTGGTCGCAGGCCCGAAAGGTGCAGCTCAGCGACTGGGGCTTAAGCGCACAACGCTGCTGTCGCGCATGAAGCGTTTAGGGATTGATAAAGACGCGCTGGTTTGAGGCACGCGTTGCTGGATGCGGGTAGGCAATTATCCGTAAACCAGATTAAGGCGAGGCCGCCATCCGGCCTCTCGCTTCACTTTTTACGCGAGTATTTTTCCGGCAGTTCCGGGACAGGCCGTTTGTCGTCGATAAGATGACGGACGGTCAGGATCGGGTGACGCCAGAGCATTCTCGGTCCCGCCCAGCGCATTACCTGCTTCATCTCTTCACGTTTCGCGGGTTGATAGCAGTGCACCGGACACTGCTTACAGGCCGGCTTCTCCTCGCCAAAAACGCACTTATCCAGCCGTTTTTGCGCGTAGGTAAACAGCGCGTCGTAGTGCCCTGGCTCATCAGATGCCTGCGGGCACTGGTTTTCGTACAGCGCGATCATTTTTTTAATCGTCAGCTTTTCGCGAGCAATACGCTTACCGGACATGATGCGCCTCCCCTCTTTTAAAGTGCATTTATTTTACTCCTTAACGCTCCTGCGCACTATCACCCAAAGGTGACATCTCCTCGCTTACAAATAAGAATTATTTTCATTTAAGCTTATCTTTATGTATGCCATGTGCTATATAACATAGCAAAGGCTATATTCGATGAATAATTAACCACTTTTTTATGAGGGATTCTATGCCGCACCTGCCCCGTCTGACGTCATCATTGTTAATTGCCATGCTGGCCCTGTGCGCGCTGCCTCCGGCGTACGCTACAGAAAAATTCAAAGTCATCACCACTTTTACGGTCATTGCCGACATGGCGAAAAACGTCGCCGGCGAGGCCGCAGAGGTCAGTTCGATCACCAAACCTGGTGCGGAAATTCATGAATATCAACCCACGCCCGGCGACATTAAGCGAGCGCAGGGAGCACAGCTTATTCTCTCCAACGGTCTGAATCTGGAGCTGTGGTTTGCACGTTTTTATCAAAATCTGTCGGGCATACCGGAAGTGACGGTGTCGGATGGGGTGAAACCGATGGGCATCAGCGAAGGTCCATACAGCGGTAAACCCAACCCCCACGCCTGGATGTCGGAAGAAAACGCGCTGATTTACGTCGACAATATCCGCAACGCGCTGATGAAGTACGATCCGGCAAACGCCGCGACCTATCAAAAAAATGCTGAACATTATAAAACGCAGATCCACCAGACAATGAAACCCTTACGCGCTGCGCTGGCGGCCATCCCTGCTGACAAGCGCTGGCTGGTCACCAGCGAAGGGGCCTTTTCCTATCTTGCCCGCGACAATGGGCTAAAAGAGTTGTATCTCTGGCCGATCAACGCCGATCAGCAGGGAACGCCAAAGCAGGTACGTAAGGTGATCGATGCGATCAGAGCGCACCAGATCCCGACTGTTTTCAGCGAAAGCACCGTGTCAGATAAACCGGCCCGCCAGGTTGCGCGGGAAGCCGGCGCACATTACGGCAGCGTCCTGTACGTTGATTCCCTGAGCACGGCTGAGGGGCCTGTTCCCACCTGGCTTGATCTGCTGCGCGTGACCACTGAAACGATCGTCACCGGCATCAACGACGGTATGAGGAGCCAGAAATGAATCAATCTGCGATTACCGTGAATCAGGTGACGGTGACGTATCGCAACGGTCATACCGCGCTACGCGATGCCACCTTTCAGGTACCGGGTGGTTCGATAGCCGCGCTGGTGGGGGTCAACGGGTCGGGAAAATCAACATTGTTTAAGGCGCTGATGGGTTTCGTCCGCCTGGCCGACGGCGAGATTTCCATCCTGCAACAGCCGGTAAATCGCGCGCTGAAACAGAATCTGATCGCTTATGTTCCGCAATCTGAAGAGGTCGACTGGTCATTTCCGGTGCTGGTGGAAGATGTGGTCATGATGGGGCGCTACGGGCATATGGGCTGGTTGCGTCGCTCGAAGGATCAGGATCATGCCAGTGTTGACGCGGCGCTGGCGCGGGTGGATATGCTGGAATACCGCCACCGGCAGATTGGCGAGCTTTCCGGCGGACAGAAAAAACGCGTCTTCCTCGCCAGAGCCATCGCCCAGGATGGCCAGGTCATTTTGCTGGATGAACCCTTTACCGGAGTGGACGTCAAAACCGAAGCGCGCATTATTACGCTGCTACGCGAGTTGCGCGATGAGGGGCGCACCATGCTGGTCTCCACCCACAATCTCGGGTCAGTCACTGAATTCTGTGATTATACGGTGATGATCAAAGGCACCGTGCTGGCGAGTGGCCCGACCGAAACCACCTTTACCGCCGAAAACCTTGAACTGGCGTTCAGCGGTGTCCTGCGTCATGTCGCGCTCAGCGGCGGTGAAGAACACATTATTACCGATGACGAACGTCCGTTTATCTCCCGACGTACGGCAGGTAGCGGAGAGTCATTATGAACTGGCTGACGGAACCTTTTGGCTATCAGTACATGCTCAATGCAATGTGGGTATCGGCAATGGTGGGTGGCCTGTGCGCCTTTCTCTCCTGCTATTTAATGCTCAAAGGCTGGTCGCTGATCGGCGATGCGCTGTCACATTCCATCGTACCCGGCGTTGCCGGCGCCTACATGCTCGGCCTCCCCTTTTCGCTCGGCGCCTTTCTCTCTGGCGGCCTGGCGGCGGGCAGTATGCTGTTTCTGAACCAGCGCTCGCAGCTGAAAGAAGATGCCATTATTGGCCTGATCTTCTCGTCATTCTTTGGCATCGGGCTGTTTATGGTCTCACTCAACCCGATGTCGGTGAATATTCAGACTATCATTCTCGGCAACGTGCTGGCGATTGCCCCGGAAGACATCGTTCAACTGGCGATTATCGGCGTTGTTTCCTTACTCATTCTGCTGCTGAAGTGGAAGGATCTGATGGTCACTTTTTTTGATGAAAACCACGCCCGATCCATTGGTCTGCATCCGGGTCGTCTGAAGCTGCTGTTTTTCATGTTGTTGTCGGTATCAACCGTCGCCGCGCTGCAAACCGTGGGGGCATTTCTGGTGATCTGTCTGGTCGTGACGCCCGGTGCCACCGCCTGGCTACTGAGCGACCGCTTTCCACGCCTTCTTATGATCGCGGTTGCGATCGGCAGTCTGACCAGCTTCTTCGGCGCATGGCTCAGTTACTGGCTTGACGGTGCCACTGGCGGGATCATCGTGGTATTGCAAACGCTGCTGTTCCTGCTGGCATTCGTTTTCGCCCCTAAACACGGCCTGCTGGCGAATCGTCGTCGCGCGCGCCGTAAGGAGTCGTCATGTTTCTGACCACCCTGCTGGAACCCTTTCAGTTCGACTTTATGGTCAATGCGCTGATCGTCTCTGTCCTTGTGGCGATTCCCTGTGCGCTACTGTCGGTATTTCTGGTACTCAAAGGCTGGGCACTCATGGGAGACGCCATGAGTCATGCGGTCTTTCCGGGAATTGTGCTGGCTTATATTGTCGGTATTCCACTGGCTATCGGCGCGTTTATTGCGGGCCTGTTCTGCGCAGTCGCGACCGGATATCTTGACGACAACAGCCGCATCAAACGCGATACCATCATGGGGATCGTTTTCTCCGGCATGTTTGGCGCCGGGCTGGTGCTCTATGTCTCTATCCAGTCTGAGGTTCATCTCGATCATATTCTGTTCGGCGACATGCTGGGGATTTCACTCAGTGATATTGGGCAAACGGCGCTCATTGCGCTGGGTATCACGCTGATCATCGTCTTCAAATGGAAAGATCTGCTGCTGCATGCCTTCGATCCGCATCAGGCAAAAGCCTGCGGTCTGAACATGGCCATGTTGCACTACGGGCTGTTGTGCATGATTGCGCTGACCATTGTGGCGACGCTGAAATCGGTGGGGATCATTTTGTCGATCTCCCTGCTGATCGCCCCAGGCGCGATTGCCATTTTACTCACCCGCCGATTTGCTCACGCGCTATTGCTGGCAACAGGTCTGTCGGTGATCGCCTCATTTTCAGGTGTGTATCTGTCATTTTTCCTCGACAGCGCCCCCGCGCCCACGATCGTCGTGCTGTTCACCATTATCTTTATCGCTGCGTTTGTTTTTGCCTCTTTACGCGATCGACGTTCAGAAATGCGGCTACGACAGTCGGTGTAAAATTCGGAAACGGAAGAAGGATCGAGAAGTCGGCGATCCTGGCTTTCCCTGAAATGCGTATCTCCGTTATCATGTGTCCCTTATGTGATAACAACGAAAATTAAAAGTATCGCAACCTCAATCCATTCAGGGACTGGACACAACTCCATGAGTACAATCGATAATCTCGACGCCCACACCCCCATGATGCAGCAGTATCTCAAGCTGAAGGCTCAGCACCCGGAGATCCTGCTTTTCTATCGCATGGGCGACTTTTACGAACTCTTTTACGACGATGCAAAACGGGCGTCGCAACTGCTCGATATTTCGCTGACTAAACGCGGCGCGTCTGCGGGCGAGCCCATCCCGATGGCGGGCATTCCCCATCATGCGGTAGAAAACTATCTCGCCAAACTGGTTAATCAGGGTGAATCCGTCGCCATTTGCGAGCAAATTGGCGACCCGGCCACCAGTAAAGGGCCGGTTGAGCGTAAAGTCGTGCGTATTGTCACGCCGGGCACCATCAGCGATGAAGCGCTGCTACAGGAACGCCAGGACAATCTACTGGCGGCCATCTGGCAGGACAGCAAAGGTTATGGTTATGCCACGCTGGATATCAGTTCCGGGCGTTTTCGCCTGAGCGAGCCCGCCGATCGCGAAACAATGGCCGCCGAACTGCAGCGGACCAATCCGGCAGAACTGCTGTACGCCGAAGATTTCGCAGAGATGGCGCTGATAGAAGGACGTCGCGGGTTGCGTCGTCGCCCATTGTGGGAATTTGAAATTGATACTGCGCGCCAGCAACTGAATATGCAGTTTGGTACTCGCGATCTGATTGGCTTTGGCGTTGAAAACGCACCGCGTGGGCTTTGCGCCGCTGGCTGTCTGTTGCAGTACGTCAAGGATACACAGCGCACTTCCCTGCCGCATATTCGCTCGATCACCATGGAGCGCCAACAGGACAGCATCATCATGGATGCAGCAACGCGCCGAAATCTGGAGATTACCCAGAACCTGGCGGGTGGCGTAGAGAACACGCTGGCCTCCGTGCTCGACTGCACCGTGACGCCGATGGGCAGCCGTATGCTCAAACGCTGGCTGCATATGCCTGTCCGTGACACGAAAATCCTGACTGAACGCCAGCAAACCATTGGTTCATTACAGGATGCAACCAGCGAACTGCAGCCGGTGCTGCGTCAGGTGGGCGATCTGGAACGTATTCTTGCCCGTCTGGCGCTGCGTACAGCCCGTCCACGCGATCTCGCTCGCATGCGCCACGCTTTCCAGCAGTTGCCGGAACTGCGTGCGCAACTGGAATCGGTAGACAGCACTCCCGTACAAATGCTGCGTGAGAAAATGGGCGAATTTGCCGAATTGCGGGAACTGCTGGAGCGTGCGGTCGTTGACGCGCCGCCGGTTCTCGTTCGTGACGGCGGTGTTATTGCGCCGGGCTACAACGAAGAACTTGATGAGTGGCGCGCCCTGGCAGACGGCGCGACCGACTATCTCGACAGGCTGGAAATCCGTGAACGCGAGCGTACCGGGCTGGATACGCTGAAAGTTGGCTTCAACGCGGTACACGGTTATTACATCCAGATCAGTCGTGGGCAGAGCCACCTCGCGCCAATTAATTATGTCCGTCGTCAGACGCTGAAAAACGCCGAGCGCTACATCATTCCGGAACTGAAAGAGTACGAAGATAAGGTTCTGACTTCCAAGGGCAAAGCGCTGGCGCTGGAAAAGCAGCTCTATGACGAACTGTTCGATCTGCTGCTACCGCATCTGGCGGATTTACAGCAGAGCGCCAGTGCGCTGGCGGAACTCGACGTACTGGTGAATCTGGCCGAACGCGCGTACACGCTGAACTACACCTGTCCAACCTTCAGCGATAAACCGGGTATTCGTATTACCGAGGGCCGCCATCCGGTGGTGGAACAGGTGCTGAATGAGCCGTTTATCGCCAACCCGCTCGACCTCTCACCACAGCGCAGAATGCTGATCATTACCGGACCAAACATGGGCGGTAAAAGTACCTACATGCGCCAGACCGCGCTGATTGCCCTGCTGGCCTATATCGGCAGCTACGTACCGGCGCAAAAAGTAGAGATTGGCCCTGTCGATCGTATCTTTACCCGCGTAGGCGCAGCGGACGATCTGGCCTCCGGGCGCTCCACCTTCATGGTAGAGATGACCGAAACGGCCAACATTCTGCACAACGCCACTGAGAACAGCCTGGTGCTAATGGATGAGATTGGCCGCGGGACATCTACTTACGATGGCCTGTCGCTGGCGTGGGCATGTGCAGAAAATCTGGCGAATAAGATCAAAGCGCTGACGCTGTTCGCGACGCACTACTTCGAACTGACGCAGTTGCCGGAGAAAATGGAAGGCGTTGCCAACGTCCATCTCGACGCGTTAGAGCACGGCGATACCATTGCCTTTATGCATAGCGTGCAGGACGGTGCGGCCAGTAAGAGCTACGGTCTGGCGGTCGCGGCGCTGGCAGGCGTTCCAAAAGAGGTGATTAAACGTGCGCGACAGAAACTGCGCGAGCTGGAAAGCCTTTCGCCAAACGCAGCGGCAACTCAGATAGACGGCACGCAGATGTCGCTACTGTCCGCCCCCGAAGAGACCTCGCCTGCGGTTGAAGCGCTGGAAAATCTCGACCCGGATTCTCTGTCGCCACGTCAGGCACTGGAGTGGATCTACCGGTTGAAGAGTCTGGTGTAAGAGAAATGCCCGATGACGCTTTGCGTATCGGGCCTACACACTAACGGTACTGTACTTCCCCAGGCCGGATAAGGTGTCAACCGCCATCCGGCACTCCGTTAACGCTTACCTTCTGCCAGCAGCGGCGGAATGCTCGGCACCATCGGCGCGTCATCAATATCTTTTTGCGTCATACGAAACGCCTGAGGATAGTGTTCGCGGCTGGTGCGACGTAGCGGCTCGGTATTACGCCAGGTATACAGGCAATGCTGGCACTGATACACCGTCCAGACGCCTTTCACTGGCGAGGTCGCCATGACTTCAATATGTTCATCAGCACAACGTGGGCAAATCATCTGTGACTCCTTATTTACGGTTGGCCAGCATGGTGGTCAGCTTTTCAGCCCAGGCTTTGGTTTCCGGGAGATCGCACACCGGTTGGCTATAGTGACCACGGTTATCCGGCGCAACGGGCGTGGTGGCGTCAATGATCAGTTTATCGGTGATCCCCGCCGGACTTGAGCCCGGATCCAGCTCCAGTACCGACATGTTCGGTAGCTGCACCAGATCGCCTGCCGGGTTGACCTTCGACGACAACGCCCACATCACCTGCGGCAGGTTGAACGGATCGACATCTTCATCCACCATGATCACCATCTTCACGTAACCCAGACCGTGTGGCGTGGTCATCGCACGCAGCCCCACCGCCCTCGCAAAGCCGCCGTAGCGTTTTTTGGTCGAGATAATCGCCAGCAGGCCGTGGGTATACATGGCGTTAACCGCCTGCACTTCAGGAAATTCAGCTTTCAGTTGCTGGTACAACGGCACACAGGTGGCCGGCCCCATCAGGTAGTCGATTTCTGTCCACGGCATCCCGAGATAAAGTGATTCAAAAATCGGTTTGCTGCGATATGACACCTTATCGATACGCACGACCGTCATGTTGCGACCACCGGAATAGTGGCCGGTAAATTCGCCGAACGGCCCTTCAATTTCACGTTTGCGGCTTTCAATCACCCCTTCCAGGATCACCTCCGATCCCCACGGTACATCGAAGCCGGTCAACGGTGCGGTGGCAATGGGATACGGGCTTTCCCGCAGCGCCCCCGCCATCTCATATTCTGATTGATCATATTTCAACGGTGTCGCGCCCATCAGCGTGATGATCGGATCGTTACCCAACGTGATGGCGATTGGCAGATCCTCGCCACGTTCTTCCGCCTTATGCAGATGCAGCGCAATATCGTGCATCGGTACGGGTTGCAGGCCCAGCTTACGCTTGCCCTTCACTTCCATCCGGTAGATACCGACGTTCTGCTTGCCGAAATTTTCCGGGTCGAGCGGATCGCGGGAGACCACGCAGGCTTTATCCAGATAAAATCCGCCATCGCCGTCGTTCAGGCGAAACAGCGGCAGAATATCGAACAGGTTAATCGCTTCTCCATCGACGCTGTTTTCCGCCCATGCCGGATTCGCGCGGCGTTCCGGAGCGACCGGGAACTTATCCCAGCGGCGAATAAACTCATCAATTTGCTTTTTCACCGGCGTATTCGGCGGCAAGCCTAATGAAATGGCATGATTTTGCCAGGAACCAATGGTGTTCATTGCCACACGCGCATCGGTAAAACCGCGGATATTGTCGAACCATAGCGCCGGAGCGCCGTCGCCAATACGGCCAGTGGCGTTGGCAGCCGCGGCCAGATCCGGCTCCGCGTTCACCTCTTCACTGATTTTCAGCAATTGTCCCTGGTCGTCGAGCGCCTGCAAAAAGCTGCGCAAATCATCAAATGCCATTATTCATTCTCCTGTGAAAAATTCGGTGTCTGCGCCAAACCCTGCCAACGGCGTGCGAGGGGATGTTCCAGCGCAAACTGGTCCAGTACGCGGGCCACGATGTGTTGCGTAATATCCTCAACGGTTTGTGGATGGTTGTAGAACGCGGGCATCGGCGGCACTATCGCCACGCCCATGCGGGAAAGCGCGAGCATATTTTCGAGATGCACCGTGCTGAGCGGCATTTCACGCGGCACCAGCACCAGCTTGCGCCCTTCTTTCAGCACCACGTCGGCAGCGCGTCCCACCAGACCGTCGGCATAACCTGCGCGTATGCCAGCCAGGGTTTTCATGCTGCAGGGGATAACGATCATGCCGTCAGTACGAAACGAACCAGACGAGATGGTCGCCGCCTGATCCGCCGGACTGTGGCAAAAATCGGCCAGTCCGGCAACATCGCGCGCGCTGTATGGCGTTTCCAGCTCAATGGTGGTTTTGGCCCACTTTGACATCACCAGATGTATTTCTACCTCCGGCATTTTCCGCAATGCCTGCAACAGAGCTACGCCAAGCGGCGCGCCCGTTGCCCCGGTCATCCCTACAATCAGTCTCATCCGTTACCTCATAAATTGTTCGTATACGAACGTTTTATTTAAATTACCTCCGTGAAACCGCGACGGCAAGACTCCTCATTTTTTTTCGCACGTATCGCTTAAGATTTCCTCGTTAAAAAAAGCAGCGTTACCCGCTATGATAGGCGAAATGATTTTTCGCCTGGAGTTTTCATGGAGTTACGGAATAAAGCGTTTCACCTGTTACGCCAGCTGTTTCAGCAACATACGGCGCGTTGGCAGCACGCTTTGCCGGATCTTACTAAACCGCAATACGCGGTGATGCGTGCCATTGCGGAACGTCCCGGCATTGAGCAAATTAATCTGATGGAAGCCGCCGTCAGTACCAAAGCGACACTGGCGGAAATGCTAAGCCGAATGGAAAAACGCGGGCTGGTGAGGCGCGAGAACGATCCGTTAGATAAACGTCGCCGCTTTGTTTATCTGACCACAGAGGGTGAAGCATTACTGAATGTCACCATGCCGTTGGGAAATCAGGTGGATGAGGAGTTTCTGGGGCGGTTGAATGACGAAGAACGTGCGCAATTCGCCCGGCTGATTAAGAAAATGATGCCTGATTAACGAACCTGAATGTACATGGAATACCCTTTCGGACTTTGCCTGCGAATCCACAGTTAACATAAGCCAAACAGAAAAAAGGCCAGCCTCTTAGAGGCTGGCCTTTCTTGTCAGAGCGGTGCTTACTCGCGGAACAGCGCTTCGATATTCAGCCCTTGAGTCTGCAGAATTTCACGCAGACGGCGAAGGCCTTCAACCTGAATCTGACGAACACGTTCACGAGTCAGACCGATTTCGCGGCCCACATCTTCCAGTGTTGCAGCTTCATAACCCAGTAGACCGAAACGACGTGCCAGCACTTCACGCTGTTTGGCGTTCAGTTCGAACAGCCATTTGACGATACTCTGTTTCATATCATCATCTTGCGTGGTGTCTTCCGGACCGTTCTCTTTCTCATCGGCCAGGATATCCAGCAACGCTTTTTCGGAATCGCCACCCAACGGGGTGTCTACCGAGGTAATACGCTCGTTAAGACGAAGCATACGGCTGACGTCATCAACTGGTTTATCCAGCTGTTCTGCAATTTCTTCCGCGCTCGGTTCGTGGTCCAGTTTATGGGACAACTCACGTGCGGTACGCAGATAAACGTTCAGCTCTTTAACAATGTGGATCGGCAGTCGAATGGTACGGGTTTGGTTCATGATTGCCCGTTCAATCGTCTGGCGAATCCACCAGGTTGCGTATGTGGAGAAGCGGAACCCGCGTTCCGGGTCAAACTTCTCAACGGCACGGATAAGCCCCAGATTGCCCTCTTCAATCAGATCCAGCAGCGCCAGACCACGATTGCCATAACGACGGGCAATTTTCACCACCAGACGCAGGTTACTTTCAATCATCCGACGGCGTGAGGCGACATCTCCACGCAATGCGCGACGCGCAAAATACACTTCTTCTTCGGCCGTTAACAGTGGTGAATAACCAATCTCACCAAGGTAAAGCTGAGTCGCGTCCAACACACGCTGTGTGGCCCCCTGCGATAACAGCTCTTCTTCAGCCAAATCGTTATCACTGGGTTCCTCTTCAACTAAGGCTTTTTCGTCAAAAACCTCAACTCCGTTCTCATCAAATTCCGCATCTTCATTTAAATCATGAACTTTCAGCGTATTCTGACTCATAAGGTGGCTCCTACCCGTGATCCCTTGACGGAACTAGCAAGTGTCAGCCTGGTTCCGCCGATTTATCGCTGCGGTAAATAACGCAGCGGGTTTACGGATTTCCCCTTGTAACGAATTTCAAAATGCAATCGTGTAGAACTGGTTCCGGTGCTACCCATCGTCGCTATTTTTTGTCCTGCCTTCACTTCTTGTTGTTCCCGGACCAGCATTGTATCGTTATGAGCGTAGGCACTCAGGTAATCATCGTTGTGTTTGATGATAATAAGATTACCGTAACCGCGCAGTGCGTTACCGGCATAGACCACGCGCCCATCGGCGGTCGCGATAATAGCCTGTCCCTTACTGCCTGCAATGTCGATCCCTTTATTGCCCCCCTCGGAAGCCCCAAAGTTCTCGATTACTTTACCGTCAGTCGGCCAGCGCCATGCGGAAATTGGCGAACTGGTAGACGAACTGCTTGCAGTCGATTCGGTTGCGCTAACTGCTGGTGCCGTTACAGGCGCTGTGACGACTGTCCCAGCAGGCTTGTTGTTCGGCAACATTTTGTTAGCACTTTGTTCACCTGAGTCCTCAGAATACGTAATTGTCGGTTTCGACGCAACAGCAACGGCGGAATTTTGTGCAGGTTTGGTCACAACTCCTTGCTCTGCCGCATCGGCCTGAGTAATCGCATTGCCGCCGGTAATTGGCGCACCCGATGCATTACCCACCTGCAACGTTTGCCCGACGTTCAGGCTATACGGGGCCTGGACGTTATTGCGTTGCGCCAGGTCACGGAAATCGTTCCCGGTTATCCAGGCGATATAAAAAAGCGTGTCGCCTTTTTTAACGGTGTAAGTACTGCCGCCGCTATAGCTCCCTTTCGGAATGTTCCCATACTGGCGATTGTAAACAATGCGGCCGTTTTCCATCTGTACGGGCTGTTCGGTGACCGGCTGAATTTGCGTCGGCTGCGTCGTCGGGCGCTGCACCGGTTGAATTTGCGGTGTCTGCGGTGCGGACGTCGTCGTCCCCATCTTCGGCGGTGGCGTAATCAACATGCCAGAACTGGTATTTGCCGGGGCATTACCATTGACTGAACTTACCGGCGCTGGTGGATTTGATGAATTTGAACACCCCGCCAGCCATAGTGAAACCAGTGACAGTGCCGCAATGCGACTAACGGTGAATTTTGGGCTTCCCGCGCTCATTTATCCCCCAGGAAAAAATTGGTTAACAACCAGTGACGTATAATCGTGCAGACGGCAAATGGACACTGGAAAATGTGACCACGATACGCTGACCCGTTCCAAAAACTCCAGGAAAATTCCAGGTATTCGGAACTGTTTCTTACGCGAGTTCCCCTTTCACTAAGGGAACAAAACGTACTGCCTCCACGGTGTCGATAATAAATTCGCCGCCCCGACGACGCACCCGTTTCAGAAACTGATGCTCATCACCCACGGGCAAAACGAGAATGCCGCCTTCATCCAGTTGCGTCATCAACGCGGTCGGGATTTCCGGCGGTGCTGCCGTCACAATAATAGCGTCAAATGGCGCGCGTGCCTGCCAGCCTTGCCAGCCATCACCGTGACGAGTTGAAACATTGTGTAAATCGAGTTGCTTCAGGCGGCGACGCGCCTGCCACTGCAGTCCTTTAATGCGTTCGACTGAGCAAACCTGCTGTACCAGGTGCGCCAGTATCGCCGTTTGATACCCGGAACCGGTGCCAATTTCCAGCACCCGAGACTGCGGCGTCAGTTCGAGCAGTTCGGTCATTCGCGCCACCATATAGGGCTGCGAAATCGTCTGTCCCTGACCTATCGGCAACGCGATATTGTCCCAGGCCTTATGTTCAAACGCTTCATCAATAAATTTCTCACGCGGCACCGCAGCCAGGGCATTAAGCACCTGCTCATCGCGGATCCCCTGCGTGCGCAGTTGATCAAGAAGCGTCTGTACGCGTCTGCTTACCATTGCGTGCCAACTCCCACGCTCTCTAACCAGTCGGAAACCACATCATGCGCGCTGTGCGCCGTTAAATCTACATGCAACGGCGTAATGGAGACGTAACCTTCATCCACAGCCGCAAAATCGGTGTCAGGTCCGGCGTCATATTTATCGCCAGGCGGACCAATCCAGTACAGCGTGTTGCCACGCGGATCTTCTTGAGGGATCACCTTGTCTGCAGGATGGCGACTACCGCAGCGCGTCACACGGACACCTTTGATCTGATCCAGCGGTAAGTCAGGCACATTAATGTTGAGGATCCGCCCGGTACGCAGCGGTTCGCGCCGCAGTGCGCGCAGGATTCGACAGGTGATGGCCGCTGCGGTTTCATAATGCTGGTGCCCATCTAACGACACGGCGAGCGCCGGAAAACCCAGATGGCGCCCTTCCATCGCCGCCGCGACGGTGCCGGAATAGATAACGTCATCCCCAAGATTGGCGCCGGCGTTAATTCCTGAGACCACGATGTCCGGACGCGGTCGCATGAGAGCATTAACGCCCAGATAAACACAATCGGTGGGTGTCCCCATCTGCACTGCGATATCGCCGTTGTCAAAGGTAAATGTCCGAAGAGAAGATTCCAGCGTCAGCGAGTTTGACGCACCACTGCGGTTCCGATCCGGGGCGACAACCTGTACGTCAGCAAACTCCCGCAGGGCTTTCGCCAGCGTTTGTATACCGGGTGCATGGACCCCATCATCGTTACTCAGCAATATGCGCATAATCACCCATTGTGTTGATCAGTTCCCTCACCACGCTGGTCGCGAAGCTTCCCGCCGGCAGCCAGAAGCGTAGCTCGACGGTGACGTCATCCCACCAGTTCCAGCTTAATTGCTGCGGATAAAGCAGTATCGCTCTTCGCGAGGCCTCGACTTTTTCGCGCAGCAGCAGCGACTGCAACGCGGTCTCTTCGGCAATCGCGGACTGTTCGAACGCCAGCGCATCCCGCTGGGTTCCCCACTCGCCGCTGCCGGGAAGCGAAGCCGTCACCATCAGTTCTTTTTCATCGACACGACGCTGTAGTTCCACCCGCTCTTCTTGCGAGGCGACAAACCAGCTTCCGCGTCCCGCTAATTGTAGCGCATCGCCGTCAACAACTTGATTAAAGTCTGTTTTTTTCAGGCGCTCGCTAACAATTTGATTAAACAACGCACTGCGGGCCGCCGACAACCAAAAACTGCGTTTATTGCGATCACGAACCGGTGCATCGCTTTGCGCCCAGCGCAGCGCGCCTTGCAGATTGCTGCCGCCGATACCAAAACGCTGAGCGCCGAAATAGTTCGGTACGCCGCCAGCGTTTATCGCTTGCAGACGGGATTCCACCTCATCACGATGGCTGACTTCGCGCAGCACCAGTGTGAACGCATTGCCCTTCAGCGCGCCTAAACGTAGTTTGCGTTTGTGACGCGCATATTCCAGCACTTTGCACCCCTCAAGCTGGAAGGCGCTCAGGTCGGGCATTTCCTTGCCCGGAACGCGCGCGCACAGCCATTGTTCGGTGACCGCATGCTTGTCTTTTTGCCCGGCAAAGCTCACTTCACGGGCGTGTATTTTCAAAAATTTCGCCAGGGCATCGGCCACAAAACGGGTGTTGCAGCCGTTTTTAAGAATACGCACCAGAATGTGTTCACCTTCGCCATCCGGTTCGAAACCCAAATCTTCGACCACCACAAAATCTTCCGGACTGGCTTTCAGCAACCCGGTACTTTGTGGTTTCCCGTGAAGGTACGTAAGATTTTCAAACTCTGTCATTTCGCGGCCTTAATGAGTAACGCCACCGCTTCACAGGCGATCCCTTCCCCACGACCGGTAAAACCCAGTTTTTCCGTAGTGGTCGCTTTCACGTTCACGTCATCCATGTGACAACCGAGGTCTTCAGCAATAAATACGCGCATTTGCGGGATGTGCGTCAGCATCTTCGGCGCCTGAGCAATAATGGTCACATCGACGTTGCCTAAGGTATAGCCTTTGGCCTGAATACGACGCCAGGCTTCGCGCAGCAGCTCGCGGCTATCGGCCCCTTTAAACGCCGGATCGGTATCCGGAAACAGCTTGCCAATGTCACCCAGTGCCGCAGCGCCAAGCAGGGCATCGGTAAGCGCATGCAGCGCAACATCGCCATCAGAATGCGCCAGCAGCCCTTTTTCATAAGGGATACGCACGCCACCAATAATGATTGGGCCTTCCCCGCCAAAGGCGTGTACGTCAAAACCGTGTCCGATTCGCATTATGTTTTCTCCTGATGGATTTTTCGGGTCAGATAAAATTCAGCCAGCGCTAAATCTTCCGGACGGGTCACTTTGATGTTATCAGCCCGGCCTTCCACAAGCTGTGGATGGAAGCCGCAATATTCCAGCGCCGAGGCTTCATCCGTGATGGTCGCCCCTTCATTCAGCGCACGCGTCAGACAGTCATGCAGCAGTTCACGAGGGAAAAACTGCGGCGTCAGGGCGTGCCATAAATCATTGCGCTCAACGGTATGGGCGATGGCCGTTTTTCCCGGCTCTGCGCGTTTCATAGTATCGCGCACGGGGGCGGCCAGGATCCCGCCGGTGCGGCTGGTTTCACTCAGCGCCAGCAGACGCGCTAAATCATCCTGATGCAGGCAGGGGCGCGCCGCATCATGCACCAGCACCCATTCGGCGTCTCCGGCGGCCTGCAATCCGGCAAGCACAGAGTGTGCTCGTTCATCTCCCCCGTCCACGACGGTAATTTGCGGATGCTGCGCCAGTGGGAGTTGGGCAAAGCGGCTGTCGCCGGGGCTTATCGCGATGATCACGCGGGTCACCCGGGGATGTGCCAGCAGCGCGTGGACCGAGTGTTCGAGAATAGTTTTATTGCCAATCGAGAGATATTGCTTAGGACATTCCGTTTGCATACGGCGGCCAAATCCGGCCGCCGGCACCACGGCGCAAACATCCAATAAAGTGGCTGCCATGTGATTTCCTGGGCTGGTTTAACGAGTATTTTGCCCCGCAGTTTGCGCGCGTTTAGACGCGTCGGGCACCAGACGATAAAACGTTTCGCCTGGTTTAGTCATGCTGAGTTCGTTGCGTGCACGTTCCTCGATAGCCTCCTGACCGCCATTGAGGTCGTCAATTTCGGCAAAAAGCTGATCGTTACGTGCTTTAAGTTTGGCGTTCGTCGCCTGCTGCGCCGCCACGTCATCATTGACGCGGCTGTAATCATGTATGCCGTTCTTACCGAACCACAGCGAATACTGTAGCCAGACCAGTAAAGCCAGCAACAGCAGCGTTAGTTTACCCATCCTGCCCCCTGAAAAACGGCATCATCCTCCCATACTTCCGCAAACGACACGACGTTTGCAGGCGGGAAAGCCGCAACAACGCGGGCAAATGTACCACAATTGCCCTTTATAACGTATACCCAGAACCCTGAGAACATCATCTCATTGTTAGTTACGGTTTGAATTATGGACAGCCGTCGCGCTTTAGCCCAGCAGCCACATAAACAGCGCGCCGAACATTGCGCAAACGGTCAGCAGCGTTGCGAGAATGCTGTAGCGCAATTTTCCCTTGAGCAGGGAATGCAACGCGATACCCACGACCACCGCAACGGGCATTAACGCCAGGAAGAAAGGCCAGGTGTAGATGAAGAAAAACAAGGTGTTGGCACCATACACCAGAAAGGGGATCCCCAACGCCAGTAGCCATGACGCGAAACCCACCACGGCGCCCGGCAGCGACCAGGTGGTTTCGTCATCAGTAGCAAACGCGTCTGTCGTGGTGAGTGTGATGTTCTGGCTATTGCGCATAGTGAATCCTGTAACCTTGACTGACCGTACACACAGGTCAGGTGTCTCAGGATCTGATAATATCGTCCTGCCTCAGCAGGTCTAATAATTGGGCGACCAAATTTGTTACTAATTGTTCACCATTCAGATGAACCTCAGGCGATTCAGGCGCTTCATACACGGAATCAATTCCGGTGAAGTTGCGCAACTCTCCCGCACGCGCTTTTTTGTATAACCCTTTTGGATCGCGGGCTTCGCAAATTTCCAGCGGCGTATCCACGAACACTTCAATGAAGCGCCCTTTACCGACGCGATCGCGCACCATCTGTCGCTCCGCCCGGTGCGGGGAAATAAACGCCGTCAGTACCACCAGTCCGGCATCCACCATCAGGTTAGCCACTTCGCCCACGCGCCGGATATTCTCTTTACGATCGGCGTCGCTAAACCCTAAATCGCTGCACAGGCCGTGGCGAACATTGTCGCCATCCAACAAGTAGGTGCTAACGCCCAGCTTGTGCAGCGCCTCTTCCAGCGCCCCGGCGACCGTTGATTTCCCCGATCCGGAAAGCCCGGTAAACCACAGCACAACACCACGATGACCGTGGTGTTGTTCACGCTGTTGCGGCGTGACGGGATGGGCATGCCAGACGACGTTTTCGTCATGCAACGCCATTATTTCCCCCCCAGTAAATCACGCGCGCCCCAGTGCGGGAAGTGGCGACGCACCAGCGCATTCAGTTCCAGCTCAAAGGCGCTGAATTCTGATGGCGCGGCGATCTCCTGCACCATCGGTTCGCGGACCATACCGGCACCGACGGTGACATTGCTCAGACGGTCGATAAAAATAAGCCCGCCTGTCACCGGGTTCTGCTGGTAGGTATCCAGCACCAGCGGCTCGTCAAAGGTCAGATTCACCAGACCAATGCCGTTCAGCGGCAGAGTGTCCACCTCACGCTGGGTCAAATTGTTGATATCCACCTGATACTGAACCTGATCGACGCGAGCACGGGTCTTTTTACCCGCGATTTTGATTTCGTAGCTCTGTCCCGGCGCCAGCGGCTGTTCCGCCATCCAGACCACATCGACGGCGGCGCTTTGCACTGCCGGTAAGCTCTCCTCCGCCGCCAGCAGCAAATCGCCACGGCTGATATCAATCTCGTCTTTCAGGACGAGGGTAATGGCTTCCCCGGCAAAGGCGTCGTCCAGATCGCCATCAAAGGTGACAATGCGCGCCACACTGGACTCTACGCCGGACGGCAATACCTTCACGCGCTGCCCCACTTCAACGCGCCCGGAAGCCAGCGTGCCGGAATAACCGCGGAAATCGAGGTTCGGGCGGTTTACGTATTGCACCGGGAAGCGCATGGGTTGGCTGTCGACCACGCGCTGGATCTCAACCGTCTCCAGCACTTCAAGTAAAGTCGGGCCGCTATACCACGGCATGCTGACGCTTTGCGAAGCCACATTGTCGCCTTCCAGCGCGGAGAGTGGCACGAAGCGGATATCCAGATTGCCCGGCAACTGTTCGGCAAAGGTCAGGTAATCTTCGCGAATACGCGCGAAAGTCTCTTCGCTGTAGTCAACCAGATCCATTTTGTTGATCGCCACCACCAGGTGCTTGATCCCCAGCAGCGTAGAAATAAAGCTGTGGCGACGGGTCTGATCCAGCACACCTTTACGGGCGTCGATCAGCAGGATCGCCAGGTCACAGGTGGAGGCGCCAGTCGCCATATTGCGGGTGTATTGCTCGTGCCCAGGGGTATCGGCAATGATAAATTTGCGTTTCTCAGTAGAGAAATAGCGATACGCCACGTCAATGGTAATGCCCTGCTCACGCTCGGCCTGCAGCCCATCCACCAGCAGCGCCAGATCCAGCTTCTCACCCTGCGTACCGTGGCGCTTGCTGTCGTTATGCAACGATGACAGCTGATCTTCATAAATCTGACGCGTGTCGTGCAGCAGGCGACCAATCAGGGTGCTTTTGCCATCATCCACGCTACCGCAGGTTAAAAAGCGCAGCAGGCTTTTATGTTGTTGAGCGACCATCCAGGCTTCGACGCCGCCTTCATTGGCAATTTGTTGTGCAAGTGTGGTGTTCATGGCGGCTCCTTAGAAATACCCCTGACGTTTCTTCAGCTCCATAGAGCCCGCCTGGTCGCGGTCAATCACGCGACCCTGCCGTTCACTGGTCGTCGAGACCAGCATCTCTTCAATAATTTCCGGCAGCGTTTGTGCATTCGATTCCACCGCGCCAGTCAGCGGCCAGCAGCCGAGAGTACGGAAACGCACCATCCGTTTTTTGATCATCTCGCCGGGCTGCAGGTCGATGCGATCGTCATCGATCATCATCAACATACCGTCGCGCTCCAGCACCGGGCGCTCCGCCGCCAGATACAGCGGGACGATCTCAATATTTTCCAGCCAGATGTACTGCCATATATCCTGTTCCGTCCAGTTGGACAGCGGGAAGACGCGGATACTTTCGCCTTTGTTAATCTGCCCGTTGTAGTTGTGCCACAGTTCAGGACGCTGGTTTTTCGGATCCCAGCGATGAAAGCGGTCGCGGAAGGAGTAGATGCGCTCTTTCGCCCGCGATTTTTCTTCATCGCGACGCGCACCGCCAAAGGCGGCGTCAAAACCGTATTTGTTCAGCGCCTGCTTCAGCCCTTCGGTTTTCATAATGTCAGTGTGTTTGGCGCTGCCGTGGACAAAGGGGTTGATACCCATCGCCACGCCTTCCGGGTTTTTATGCACCAGCAGCTCGCAGCCGTACGCTTTGGCAGTACGATCGCGGAATTCATACATCTCGCGGAATTTCCAGCCGGTATCGACATGCAGCAGCGGGAACGGCAGCGAGCCTGGATAGAATGCCTTCCGGGCCAGATGCAGCATGACGCTGGAATCTTTGCCAATGGAGTAAAGCATTACCGGGTTCGAGAATTCTGCTGCCACCTCGCGAATGATGTGGATGCTTTCGGCCTCCAGCTGTCGCAGGTGGGTGAGTCGTTTTTGGTCCATAACCGTTCCTTTACAATACCGCGAATGTCGAGCACGTCAGATAACCCGACTATAGGGAGCGCAAGAGAACGAATGAAATTACGAATTGGAATGAGTAGTTCCTCAAAGGAATAACGATCTGGCAAAGCAAATATCAAAAAGTGCTTAACCCGCCGGAATTCGGGCATTTAAGAGCAAATGAAATTGTTTTAGCGGGGTCACGGTTTCATACTAGGCGGATTAAATTTTTTGCTGTGTATTCAGGGCTTCCCCCGCTGGCTATTAAGGATCCTCTATGTTTTCCGCAACGCGCCGCCTTTCTACTCTCCTGGCGCTCGGCGTATGTTTTATTGTCCCCGCTCAGGCGTCATCGCCAAAACCGGGGGATTTTGCGACCTCACAGACTCGCCATATCGCAACTGTATTTCCTGGCAGAATGACCGGCTCACCGGCAGAAATGTTATCTGCCGACTATTTGCGCCAACAATTTGAGCAAATGGGTTATCGCAGCGACATCCGTACATTCAACAGTCGCTATATTTATACCGCCAAAAATAACCGCAAAAACTGGCATAACGTCACCGGCAGTACCGTTATTGCCGCCCACGAAGGCAAGGCCCCGCAGCAGATTATTATCATGGCGCATCTGGATACCTACGCGCCGCAAAGCGATGCCGACACCGACGCGAATCTTGGCGGACTCACTCTGCAAGGCGTAGATGATAACGCCGCCGGGCTGGGCGTGATGCTTGAACTGGCGGAACGTCTGAAAGATGTGCCGACCGAATACGGTATTCGCTTTATTGCTACCAGCGGCGAAGAAGAGGGAAAACTGGGGGCTGAAAATCTGCTGAAGCGCATGAGTGCGGCAGAGAAGAAAAATACGCTGCTGGTGATTAATCTCGACAACCTGATTGTCGGCGACAAACTCTATTTTAATAGCGGGCAGAGCACGCCGGAAGCCGTGCGTAAATTAACCCGCGATCGGGCGTTAGCCATTGCACGCAATCATGGTATTGCCGCCAGCAGCAATCCAGGCCTGAATAAGGATTATCCAAAAGGCACCGGTTGCTGCAATGACGCGGAGGTTTTCGATAAAGCAGGAATTTCGGTGCTTTCCGTCGAGGCGACGAACTGGAGTCTTGGCAAGAAAGATGGTTACCAGCAGCGCGCCAAAACCACCTCTTTCCCGGCGGGAAATAGCTGGCACGACGTGCGCCTTGATAATCAGCAGCATATTGATAAAGCCCTGCCAGGACGCATTGAACACCGCAACCGCGACGTCATGCGCATTATGCTGCCGCTAGTGAAAGAATTAGCGAAAGCGAGCTAATCATATTGCCGGATAAGACAATGCCATTATCCGGCAATACTGTCAGACCGTCATAGGGTGGTTTGTTTCACCCTTCGTGCAGCCCGCACTCCCGCTTCAGGCCAAAGAAGCGGGTTTCTTCTTCAGCCATACCCGGTTCCCATTTCCGCGTGGTGTGGGTATCGCCGACGGAAAGATAGCCCTGATCCCACAGTGGATGGTATTTCAGGCCGTGTTTTTGCAGATACTGATATACCGTGCGGTTATCCCAGTCGATAATCGGCAGCACTTTAAATACGCCACGCTGAATCGCCAGCACCGGCAGATGCGCACGGCTACCGGACTGTTCGCGCCGCAGTCCTGCAAACCAGGTTTGCGCATTCAGTTCCTGCAACGCCCGGTTCATCGGTTCGACTTTGTTGATCTCATTGTATTTCTCAATACCTTCAACCCCTTGCTCCCATAGCTTACCGTAACGCGCTTCCTGCCAGGCGGCGCTCTCGGTTGCACGGTAGACCTTCAGGTTCAGTTTGAGCTTGTCCGTTAACTCGTCGATAAACTGATAGGTTTCCGGGAACAGATAGCCGGTATCGGTCAGGATCACCGGGATATCCGGGCGGATCTGGTTTACCAGATGCAGACTCACCGCCGCCTGAATACCAAAGCTGGAGGAGAGCACGTAATTGCCGGGCAGGTGCTCCAGCGCCCAGGCCACACGGCCTTCGGCATCCAGCTTTTCCAGTTGAGAGTTAGTTTCTGCCAGCGCCATGACGCGTTCCACTTTTGGCAGCGCGTTCAGAGCATGTAGATCGAGTCTGGACATAAGAACCTCGTTTGCCTGTTTTGCCGGGCGGCACTGCGTTTGCCCGGCCTACAAAACCCGTAGGCCCGGTAAGCGAAGCGCCACCGGGCAAAGGATGGGTTATTCCCAGAAATCCCGTGCGGGATCAAGCACCGGGCGAATAATGCCCGCACGCACCGTAAAGTCGCCGAAGCCTTCACCCGCTTCGCGCTCTTTCGCCCAGCGCCCAATCAGTTCATCCAGCGAGTCGAGAATTTCCGGCTCGGTGATATTTTCTTTGAACATCCGAGGTATACGCGTGCCAATTCGGTTACCACCGAGATGCAGGTTATAGCGGCCAGGCGCTTTCCCGACCAGACCGACTTCCGCCAGCATCGCACGACCACAACCGTTCGGGCAGCCCGTTACGCGCATGACGATGTGTTCATCGCTGACGTTATGTTTCGCCATCAGTCCGTCAATCTTGTCGATAAACGTCGGCAGGAAGCGCTCGGCCTCTGCCATCGCCAGCGGACAAGTCGGGAACGACACGCAGGCCATGGAGTTTTCACGCTGTGGCGTCACGGTATTCATCAGACCGCTCTCTTGCGCGATCTTCTCAATCTTCGCCTTCTGGCTTTCCGGTACGCCAGCGATAATCAGATTCTGATTCGCGGTAATACGGAACTCACCTTTATGGATTTTTGCGATTTCCAGCAGACCCGTTTTCAGCGGACGCCCCGGATAATCGAGGATACGGCCATTTTCGATAAACAGCGTCAGATGCCATTTATTATCGATGCCCTTCACCCAGCCAATGCGATCGCCGCGACCGGTGAATTCGTACGGACGAATCGGTTCGAATTTGATGCCTGCACGACGTTCCACTTCCGCTTTAAACGTCTCTACCCCCACGCGTTCCAGCGTGTATTTGGTTTTCGCATTTTTACGATCGGTACGGTTACCCCAGTCGCGCTGGGTGGTGACCACCGCTTCCGCTACGGCCAGCGTGTGCTCCAGCGGCAGATAGCCAAACTCGCTCGCGGTACGGGCATAGGTTTTTTTATTACCGTGCTCGATAGAAAGACCGCCACCCACCAGCAGGTTAAAGCCCACCAGCTTGCCGTTCTCCGCCACGGCGACAAAGTTCATGTCGTTGGCGTGCAGATCGATGTCGTTCTGCGGCGGGATCACTACCGTGGTTTTAAACTTACGCGGCAGATAGGTTTGACCGAGGATCGGTTCTTCATCCGTCGTCGCGACTTTTTCCTGATCGAGCCAAATTTCAGCATACGCGCGGGTGCGTGGCAGCAGATGCTCGGAGATCTTTTTCGCCCACTCATAAGCTTCAGCATGCAGCTCAGACTCGTACGGGTTCGAGGTGCACAGCACGTTACGGTTCATGTCGTTGGCAGTTGCCAGCGCATCCAGCCCCACGGAGTGCAGCATCTGGTGTACCGGTTTCACGTTCTTCTTCAGGATCCCGTGGAACTGGAACGTCTGACGGTTGGTCAGGCGAATGCTGCCGTAAATCGTGTTCTCGGCGGCGAATTTATCAATCGCCTGCCATTGTTTGGTGGTGATAACGCCTCCCGGCAGACGGCAGCGAAGCAACATCGCGTGACGCGGCTCCAGCTTCTGCTCGGCACGCTCGGCGCGGATATCACGGTCATCCTGTTGGTACATTCCGTGAAAACGGATCAGCAGGAAGTTGTCACCTTTAAAACCGCCGGTGAGACCGTCATTTAAATCTTCAGCAATGGTGCCGCGCAGATAGTTGCTTTCCAGCTTCATACGCTCGGCGTCTGCCAGTTTACCTTCGACCACCAGGGGTCCCGGATGTTTATCGCTCATTAGTAGACATCTCGCTGATAACGGCGCTCAACGCGCAGCTCACTTAAAAATTCATCCGCTGATTCCGCGTCCATCGCGCCGAATTCAGCTATCACGTCCAGCAATGCCTGCTCAACGTCCTTCGCCATGCGATTCGCGTCGCCGCAGACATAAATGTGGGCACCGTCATTGATCCAGCGCCACAGTTCTGCGCCCTGTTCGCGCAGTTTGTCTTGTACGTAGACTTTTTCTTTTTGGTCTCGTGACCAGGCGAGATCGACACGGCTCAGTACGCCTTCTTTGACGTAACGCTGCCATTCCACCTGGTAGAGGAAATCTTCAGTAAAGTGCGGGTTGCCAAAGAACAGCCAGTTTTTACCGGACGCTCCCTCAGCAGCGCGCTGTTGCATAAAGGCGCGAAACGGCGCGATGCCTGTCCCTGGACCAATCATGATCACCGGGGTTTCAGGGTTCGTCGGCAGACGGAAGTTATCGTTATGTTCGATGAACACACGCACCTCGCCATCTTCTTCGACGCGATCGGCCAGGAAGCTGGATGCACCACCGGCACGCGCGCGGCCTTCCACTTCATAACGCACCGCACCCACAGTGATGTGCACCTCACTCTCCACTTCAGCCTGTGAAGACGCAATGGAGTACAGGCGCGGCGTTAACGGACGCAACAGATCGACTAACGCTTGTGCATCCAGTTGTGCGGGCGAGAAACGCAGCATATCGACAACAGGCGTCGTGGTGGCGTAATGCTGCAACTGTGCCTTATCGCCGACCAGCGGCAACAACGAATCACTGCGTGTTAAGGTGGCATAGTTTTCAACGATATTGGCGGTATTTACGGTCAGTTCAACATGCCACTGTAGCGCTTCGGACAGCGGGAGAGACTGCCCATTGACCGTAACCGGCTCATCGCCTTTCAGCCAGACCAGTTCTACGATCTCTTTCACCAGCGCCGGATCGTTTTGATACCAGACACCCAACGCATCGCCAGGCTGGTAGCGCAAACCCGAGTCACCAAGATCGATTTCAATATGGCGAACGTCTTTCTCTGAATCGCGTCCGGTGATTTTTTGATTCACGGACAACGTGGCGCTTAGCGGCGCTTCTTTGGTATACGGACTGGTGTGGATCTCATTGACTGCGCCGCTGGCAACCGGCTGAGCCTGTGTCGCAACCGGCGCACGTGATTTCAACACCTCAACCACACGAGCACGCCACTCGGCGGCGGCGGCCTGGTATTCCACATCAGCATCAACGCGATCTAACAGGCGCTCACCGCCGAGCTCTGCCAGTTTATTGTCAAAATCTTTGCCCGACTGGCAGAAAAATTCGTATGACGTGTCACCCAGACCAAAAACGGCAAAGGCGGTGTTTTCAAGCTTCGGTGCTTTTTTAGAGAACAGGAACTTATGCAACGCGACCGCTTCTTCCGGGGGCTCGCCTTCTCCCTGGGTAGAAGTGACGACAACCAGCAGCTTTTCATTGGCGATTTGTTTGAATTTGTAGTCGCCTGCGTTAACCAGCGTAACGCTAAGTTTTGCTGCCAGCAGGTCATCACGCAGCGCTTCCGCCACTCGGCGTGCATTCCCCGTTTGGGATGCGGAGATCAGCGTGATGCCCGGCATTTCCGCCACGGGAGCGGGTATGGCAACGGCTGCGCCAGGTTGCTGATTCAGCGTACCCCAGAAATAGCCAGAAACCCATGCAAGCTGCGTGGGCGTGAGATCGGTGGTGGCCGCCTGGAGGCGTGCCAGTTGCTCCGGGTTCAGCGGAAGCAAAGCGGAAGGTGGGGCCTGTGTCGTCATGCGTCGTTATGTTCCAGTAAGCAAAGCGGATTTAAGCAATAAAACCCAAACTGATGATAAGGGTAACGGCGGCGATAATAACAATTAAAGAAGGGATGGAAATAACAAATAACCAAATGGACTAACCTGTTTTAGCTATAGTTATTAGCGACAAAAACGATTAAATAACCACATGATATATAAAAAGTTATTTAATTTTTCTCACCTATATGTGGCATTCTGACGCTTAGCGCCCTTTTAACTAATGATAAAAAATGTACTTTACGGTACCCTACGGCGTTTTTTTGCATTCGTGAGAGTAAATAATGACCACCACCCTGTTTAAAGATTTCACCTTCGAAGCCGCTCACCGCCTGCCGCACGTACCGGAAGGGCATAAATGTGGCCGTCTGCACGGACACTCTTTTATGGTGCGCCTTGAAGTCACCGGTGAAGTCTGCCCTCATACGGGATGGATTATCGATTTCGCTGAATTAAAAGCCGCATTTAAGCCAACGTATGACAGGCTTGATCATTACTACCTGAACGATATTCCCGGTCTCGAAAACCCGACCAGCGAAGTGCTGGCGAAATGGATTTGGGATCAGGTCAAACCATCCATTCCCTTGCTGAGCGCGGTGATGGTAAAAGAGACCTGCACGGCGGGCTGTGTCTATCGCGGCGAATAAGCCCCTACATTTTTCCACATTAGTTGATGCATCGTCCCTGCCCTCTAAATGAGAGCCGCCCGCACTGTATCGGCGCTAATCAAGCTTCTTTTTCGCATCTTCCCCGCTGACGCGGGGAAGATAGCACGGTTAAGTTCAGTCGACTGGCTCAGGACGGTTTATCCCCGCTGGCGCGGGGAACATTGCCCTCTGCGACAAATCCCCAACTTACGACACGGTTTATCCCCGCTGGCGCGGGGAACATTACAGGCTGATTGGATTAAATCAATGGGTGAGCGGTTTATCCCCGCTGGCGCGGGGAACATGCCGTGGATGGTGGCGTACGCCTGCACAACCTCGGTTTATCCCCGCTGGCGCGAGGAACATACTAATTATATCTCATTGTTTATAATGCATTTTTTTCAGCAGTAAATTCTACCAACAAAATATCAACAAGTATCGATTTTTAAAGAACAGCTAATCTGCTGATTTAAAAAAACAAAATATCAGTTTCACTATTCTTCCTTTTAATCCACCGAAATAGTGTGACGACAATATCACCCATAAAAAATGGCGATTATCAGAAGCGGAGATAACCTGAAAGTAAAAAACACAACGCTAGGTAGTATGATCGCATAAAAGAACAGCGGCAGAGGATGAAAAAATACAGGAAACAGGTAACCATAATTTTATGGTTACCGTTCAACGCACGAAGATCAGGCAATATTCAGATACTTGTGCGTCTGCATCGACAGGCGCCAGTTGCGGGCGATACAGGTATCGATGCACAGCCGGGTAGCGTCTTCTTTCTGACTGATGGGTTGCAGCGCAATCACCCGCGGTTTGTCATCGCTCAGCGTGGCGAGCAGTTCGTCCAGCGCTTCAATATCACGTACGCGTCCAACCGGGTGTTTGATCTCATTTGCGCGTTCCAGCGCCTGGGAGAGAACGTCATAACCACCGCGCATGTTCACCTTCGGAGAAACGGTCACCCAGGTATTGGGTGTGCAGCGCACTTCGTGTGTACCGCTGGTTTCTATCTGGCAGCTAAAGCCGTTCTTTTCCAGCAAATCAGTGAGTGGCATCAGATCATGAATACAGGGTTCACCACCGGTGATCACCACATGACGCGCGGTGTAGCCTTGTCGGCCAATCACCGCCAGCAGATCTTCACTGCTTGCCGCGCCCCATTTATCACTCTCTTTGGTTTTCGCCAGGATGCTGTACAGGGAGACTTCCCGATCCTCAAGCTTATCCCAGGTGTGTTTGGTATCGCACCAGGCACAGCCAACCGGGCATCCCTGTAAACGAATAAAAATGGCGGGGACGCCGGTAAAATAACCCTCACCTTGCAGGGTCTGGAACATCTCGTTAATCGGGTACTGCATAGCATTCTCAATATGGGGATAAACGATAATTATCGCAGATCCCCACCAAAGTATCATGCCCCATCGGTGCTTTACGAGGCGATCGCCGCGATAAAGCGTGCCGTTATCTGCTGCGGACGCGTGATTGCCCCACCAACCACCACGGTGTGAGCGCCTAATGCCAGGCAGCGTGCGGCGCGTTCCGGAGTATCGACGTTCCCTTCCGCCACGACCGGAACGCTGACCGCTGCCAACACCTCACGTAAGAATCCGCAGTCATTTTCCGCCAGCACATGCCCGGCTGTTTCTGCGGTATAGCCGTAGAGCGTGGTGCCCACACAATCAAAACCCAGACGCTCGGCTGTCACCGCCTCGTCTACAGTTGCTATATCCGCCATCAGTAGTACGGACGGGTAGCGATCGCGGATCTGCGCGACCAACTCTTCCAGCGTCTGCCCACCAGGGCGCGGTCG
The DNA here is from genome assembly GCF_047467925.1 of Citrobacter sp. ANG330. Taxonomy (NCBI): domain Bacteria; kingdom Pseudomonadati; phylum Pseudomonadota; class Gammaproteobacteria; order Enterobacterales; family Enterobacteriaceae; genus Citrobacter; species Citrobacter sp. ANG330. The sequence goes on from NZ_JASJUI010000003.1 coordinate 51,838, forward strand.
CGCTGTGGCATCCAGGGCAATGATTTCCGGCTCAACGGTCATCAGCTCATCCACTTCCTGGAGAGTGGCCGTGATAAACACCTCACTGCCAGGATAATCACGTTTGATAATCCCAATCACCGGCAGGGAGACGATCTCTTTGATAGCGCGAATGTCCACCACGCTGTTCGCACGGATACCTGCCGCACCGCCTTGTGCCGCCGCCAACGCCATACGAGACATAATAAACGGACTGTGTAGAGGCTCATTTTCCAGCGCCTGACAGGAGACGATTAATTTACCTTTCAGGGAATCCAGTACTGTTTTCATTACGATAAAATCTCTTCGACTTCGTTTTTAATGATGGTGACATGCGGGCCATAAATCACCTGAACACCGTTGCCGCGAATAATCACGCCGCGGGCTCCGGTTGCTTTCAGCGCCGCTTCATCTACCTTGCTGCTCTCTTTCACCGTCACGCGTAAGCGCGTGGCGCAACAGTCCACCTCTTCCAAATTCTCTTTGCCTCCCAGCCCAGCGATGACTGCTGCTGCGCGTTCACTTTGAGGCAGGCCAGATTCAACCGGGGTTGCGTTCTCACGACCCGGCGTCAGCCAGCCAAAGCGGGTGATCAAATAGCGGAAGGTGAAGTAGTAGAGGAAGAACCACGGTATTCCCACCATAGGGACATACATCCAGTTGGTTTTAGCTTCTCCCTGTAGCACGCCGAAGAGGAGGAAATCGATAAGCCCACCCGAAAAGGTTTGCCCAATAGTGATATGTAAAATATGGGCGATCATAAACGCCAGACCATCGAAGAAGGCGTGAATGACGTATAACACGGGCGCCACAAACAGGAAGGAGAACTCAATAGGCTCAGTGATTCCCGTCAGGAAAGAGGTCAGAGCTGCCGACAGAAGCAGTCCGGCGACAATCTTTCTCTTCTCCGGCTTTGCGGTGTAGTACATCGCCAGACATGCGCCGGGCAGGCCAAACATCATGGTGATAAAGCGGCCGGACATAAAGCGCGCGGTCCCCGTATAGAACTGCTGCGTATTCGGATCGGCAAGTTGGGCAAAGAAAATCCGCTGCGTACCCTCAACCAACTGGCCGTTGACGATTTCGCTGCCGCCCAACGCCGTTGTCCAGAACGGCAAATAAAAGATATGGTGTAAACCCAGTGGGCCAAGCATGCGCAGGATGAAGCCGTACAATAGCGTCCCCAGATAGCCCGTCGCATCCACCAGACCACCCAGTCCAAAAATGAGTTTCTGGAAATGCGGCCAAACCACCGTCATAACCGCACCCACTACAATCGCGGCAAGGGAGCTGATAATCGGTACAAAACGCGAACCGCTAAAAAAACCGAGGAACTGAGGTAGGGAGACTTTATTGAAACGGCTATGCAACGCGCAGGTGACAAGACCAATCACCACCCCACCAAACACGCCCGTTTCCAGCGTCTGAATCCCCAGCGTCATCCCCTGGCCAACAGCGCCGGGGTTCTCTTGCGCCAGCGTTCCGTTAAGCGTTAATAAGGCGTTGATGGTGGCGTTCATCACCAGAAATGCCAGCAATGCCGCAAGCCCGGCAGTGCCTTTATCTGCTTTCGCCAGCCCCACGGCGACACCGACTGCAAAGAGTACCGACAGGTTGGCAAACACAATGGAACCTGCGCTGGTCATGATCGTGAAGATTGCCTGCAACCAGTCGACATCTAAAAACGAATAGGCCGCCAATGTGTTGGGATTGGACAACGCGCCACCAATCCCTAACAACAGTCCTGCTGCGGGTAATACTGCAATCGGCAGCATGAAGGATTTGCCGAACCGCTGCGCTTTTTCAAACCATCCCCCCGATGAAGCGCCGCTAACCATTTGCATCATTTTTTCATCTCCTCGATTATTGATGAAAATTTTTACCATATTTAATTTTATAAATGAAAATTATCATCAAAATCCAGGAAGCCGATCATACTTTTTTAAAATGTCTGGCATCTCTCCCCTGCTTTCCGCCACACTATCAACAGATAAACGCATTAAGGATTTTGCATGTCTGAAAATGAAAACCTGCTGCTGAGATTGCGCCAGAGCGTTGAGGGATACAGCCGAACACAACAGAAGCTAGGAGAGTTTGTACTCAGCGATCCGGCAAAAGTTGTCTACCTGACGATTACCGAACTGGCGCGTGAAAGCGGCACCAGCGAGGCTAGCGTCACACGTCTGTGCCGAACGCTGGGGTGTAAGGGCTATAACGAGTTCAAAATGGCGCTGGCACTCGATCTCCGACAAGGAAAGTCTGTAGAACACAGCGGCGATGAGATTGACAATGTGGTCAATGAATCCGTGCAAGCGCTGCAGGACACAGCAAAATTACTCGACAGAACCTTACTGGAAGCCGCCGCGCTTGCACTGCACCAGGCTCAGTCAGTGCAGATTTATGGCGTAGCGGCCAGTGCCATTCTGGGGGAGTATTTACATTACAAACTCCTGCGTCTGGGTAAACCCGCGCAATTGTTCAGCGATATGCACCGTGCTGCCATGAATGCCACTACACTGAGTAAAAATACGCTCGTGGTGGCGATTTCCAGTTCAGGCTCCACGCGCGATCTGTTACATGTGGTAAAGCTGGCGCGTAAACAAGGTGTGCGCGTACTGGCGCTGAGTAATACGCCGCGCAGTCCGTTAGCGTCGCTGAGTGATATTCAACTGGTCGCAGCCAAACCAGAAGGTCCGTTGAGTGCCGGCGCGCTGAACGCCAAGGTGGGTGTGATGCTGCTGGTAGAACTGCTCACCACATCGCTGATCGCACTGGATGAAAAGTACAGCGATGTGAGCCAGAAAACGGCCAGCGCGACCCTACCGCTACTGCTTTAAAGGCATAAAAAAACCCGCCGAAGCGGGTTTCTTGGAGTAAAAAGCGACAGTAATAAATTACTGACCTTTGATCTCTTTACGACCGTTGTACGGTGCTTTTTCACCCAGCGCTTCTTCGATACGAATCAGCTGGTTGTATTTAGCAACGCGGTCAGAACGGCTCATAGAACCCGTTTTGATCTGGCCTGCAGCGGTACCTACAGCCAGGTCAGCGATGGTAGCGTCTTCAGTTTCACCAGAACGGTGAGAGATCACAGCCGTGTAGCCAGCGTCTTTCGCCATCTTGATTGCAGCCAGCGTTTCGGTCAGAGAACCGATCTGGTTGAATTTGATCAGGATGGAGTTAACGATGCCTTTTTCGATACCTTCTTTCAGGATCTTGGTGTTGGTCACGAACAGATCGTCACCCACCAGCTGGATTTTGTCGCCCAGTACTTTGGTCTGGTAAGCAAAACCATCCCAGTCAGACTCGTCCAGACCGTCTTCGATAGAAACGATTGGGTACTGTTTGGTCAGGTCTTCCAGGAAGTGAGTGAATTCTTCAGAGGTGAATGCTTTGTTGCCTTCGCCAGCCAGAACGTATTTACCGTCTTTGTAGAATTCAGATGCTGCACAGTCCATCGCCAGAGTGATGTCTTTGCCCAGCTCGTAGCCAGCAGCTTTAACCGCTTCAGCAATGACAGCCAGCGCTTCAGCGTTGGAGCCCAGGTTCGGCGCATAGCCACCTTCGTCACCCACTGCGGTGTTCATGCCTTTCGCTTTCAGCACTTTAGCCAGGTTGTGGAAAACTTCAGAACCCATACGTACGGCTTCTTTCAGGGTTTTCGCGCCAACTGGCTGAATCATGAATTCCTGGATGTCGACGTTGTTGTCAGCGTGCTCACCACCGTTGATGATGTTCATCATCGGAACCGGCATGGAGTATTTGCCCGGAGTACCGTTCAGCTCAGCGATGTGCTCGTACAGCGGCATGCCTTTAGCAGCAGCTGCTGCTTTGGCGTTAGCCAGAGACACAGCCAGGATGGCGTTCGCACCGAAGTTAGATTTGTTTTCAGTACCGTCCAGATCGATCATGATCTTGTCGATGCCAGCCTGATCTTTGGCATCTTTGCCAAGGATAGCCTGAGCGATCGGGCCGTTAACCGCGCCAACAGCTTTCAGTACGCCTTTACCCATGAAGCGGGATTTGTCGCCATCGCGCAGTTCCAGCGCTTCGCGGGAGCCCGTAGAAGCACCTGACGGAGCTGCTGCCATACCGACGAAACCACCTTCCAGGTGTACTTCGGCTTCAACAGTCGGGTTACCACGGGAGTCGATGATTTCACGACCGATGACTTTAACGATTTTGGACATTAGGTTTTCCTCAGTACAAGTTAAACTAAAACTCCAGACAAACAACGCGTACCTTTGGTACGCGTTGCCGTTCTAACTTTTTTTACTTCTTACTTCGCCTGACGCTTCTGATGCTCGCTGGCGGCTTTCACAAAGCCAGCAAACAGCGGATGTCCATCACGTGGCGTGGAAGTAAATTCCGGATGGAACTGACAGGCCACGAACCACGGATGATTCGGTACCTCAATGATCTCGACTAACTGATCATCACCGGAACGGCCTGCAACGCGCAGACCCGCAGCTTCAATCTGTTTCAACAGCATGTTGTTGACTTCGTAACGATGGCGATGACGTTCGACAATGGTCGGCGTACCGTACAACTGACGAACCAGACTATCGTCGCCAAGTTGACACTGCTGCGCGCCAAGACGCATGGTGCCCCCCAGATCGCTCTTCTCGGTACGGACTTCAACGTTACCGTCTTCGTCACGCCATTCGGTAATCAGCGCCACAACCGGGTACTTACAGTCTGGCACAAATTCCGTCGAGTTGGCGTTGTCCATGCCGGCGACATTACGCGCAAACTCAATCAACGCAACCTGCATACCCAGGCAAATGCCCAGATAAGGAATATTGTTTTCGCGCGCATAGCGCGCAGTGGCGATCTTCCCTTCCACACCACGGTAGCCGAAGCCGCCGGGGATCAGGATAGCGTCCAAATCTTTCAGGATTTCGACACCACGTGTTTCAACATCCTGCGAATCGATCAGCTTGATGTTGACGGTCACGCGATTTTTCAGACCACCATGTTTCAGCGCTTCAATCACAGATTTATAGGCGTCCGGCAGTTCAATGTACTTACCGACCATCCCAATCGTGACTTCGCCTGCCGGGTTCGCTTCTTCATAAATCACCTGTTCCCATTCGGCCAGGTTAGCTTCCGGACACTCTAAGCTGAATCGTTTACAAATATAATCGTCCAGGCCCTGGGATTTCAACATGCCTGGAATTTTATAGATGGAATCGACATCTTTCAGAGAAATCACCGCTTTTTCCGGAACGTTACAGAACAATGCAATTTTTGCACGTTCGTTGGCCGGTACTGCGCGATCTGAGCGGCAGATCAGGATATCAGGCTGGATACCGATAGAGAGCAACTCTTTTACAGAGTGCTGCGTCGGTTTTGTTTTGACTTCACCCGCCGCCGCCATGTATGGAACCAGCGTCAGATGCATAAACAGAGTGTGTTCACGGCCAATTTCAACGGCCATCTGCCGAATCGCTTCAAGGAACGGCAGAGATTCAATATCACCGACAGTGCCGCCGATCTCGACCAGCACAACGTCATGGCCTTCACCGCCTTCCAGCACGCGTTCTTTGATGGCATTGGTGATGTGCGGGATAACCTGTACGGTTGCGCCCAGATAGTCGCCACGGCGCTCTTTGCGCAGAACGTCAGAGTAGATACGACCCGTGGTGAAGTTGTTGCGGCGACTCATTTTGGTGCGAATGAAACGCTCGTAGTGACCCAGGTCCAGGTCGGTTTCAGCGCCGTCTTCAGTAACGAACACTTCCCCGTGTTGGATTGGGCTCATGGTGCCAGGATCGACGTTGATATACGGATCCAGTTTCATGATGGTCACATTGAGGCCACGGGCTTCAAGAATGGCTGCGAGGGAGGCTGCGGCAATGCCTTTACCCAGAGAGGATACGACCCCGCCGGTCACAAAAATATAGTTCGTTGTCATGCTGAACCTGAGAAGTTAGGGTGAAACGATGGAATAACCAGGACGGGAAAGTAGTATACCCGAACATGACGTACGCCACAAACTTTCATTATCCCCTCTCCTTCGTTCTTCAAGCCGCACCGGTGTTGGCTTCCTTCACTTACCCCAGTCACATAGCATTTCTGTGTTCCTGGGAATTCTTTCAGTCGCCGCCTTGTTGCGACTCGAATAACTCGAAGAGGCAGTATACACGGTGTTTCATCAACATAACGGGAAGAGAAAATAGCCTCTTTGAGGTAAATGTTTTTGACGCAAATCAAGCGCTTGTTATTTAAAAAATCACACAAAACGCCCTTGACCGCTCAATTTCCTTAAAGATCAATTTCCTGCCGTTTTACCTGCTGCCAGACTTCTTCCATCGTTTCCAGATCAACACCAGTCATTTCCAGGCCCCGCGCCGCCACTATCCGCTCGACCTCACGAAAGCGCCGCTCGAACTTTTCGTTAGCTTTTTGCAAGGCGGTTTCCGCTTTAGTCCCCAAATGACGGGCCATGTTGACAGTGGCAAACAGCAAGTCGCCCATTTCCTCTTCCAGTTTAGCCTGGTCAACAACGACCTGTCGGGCCTCATGCATGACCTCGTCGATCTCTTCGTAAACCTTGTCCACCACAGGGCCCAGCGTCGTCCAGTCAAAACCGACATTCGAACAGCGCTTCTGGATTTTCTGCGCCCGCATTAACGCCGGTAAACTGCGCGGAATATCATCAAGGGCAGAATGCTGCGCCTTTTGCGCTCGTTCGCCGGTTTTGATTTGCTCCCAGCGGGCCAGCACTTCGCTGCTGTTGTGGGCCTGGGCATCAGCGAAAACGTGCGGATGGCGGCGCTCCAGTTTGTCGCTGATGGCGGCACAAATATCATTGAAATCAAAGCGCCCTTCTTCCTGCGCTATCTGCGCGTAAAACACCACCTGGAACAGCAGGTCGCCCAGTTCGCCGCGCAGATCGTCAAAATCTTCACGGGAAATCGCATCGAGCACTTCGTAGGTTTCTTCAAGGGTGTAGGGAGCAAGCGTGGCGAAAGTCTGTTCGTTATCCCACGGACAGCCGGTTTTCGGGTCGCGCAGGCGTTGCATGATGCCAAGCAGGCGGTCAATTTGAGTCATTGGAACATCCTGAAAAATACAGGCCCGATGAGCAAAGCGCCATCGGGCCTGGAAAGTTAAATTAATTGCCGTGCAAACGACGGGCGTCAATCACATCGGGTACCTGATTCAGCTTGCTGAGTACGCGTCCCAATACCTGCAGGTTATAGATTTCAATCGTCATATCGATGGTGGCAAGCTGCTGTTTGGTATCACTACGGCTGGCGACACCAAGCACATTAACCTTCTCGTTCGCCAGAATCGTCGTGATGTCACGCAATAAACCGCTGCGATCGTTAGCCTGTACACGCACCACCAGCGAGTATCCCGCCGAATAGCTTTCGCCCCAGACGGCGTCCACAAGGCGTTCCGGGGCATGCGCACGCAGTTCGACCAGTTGCTCACAGTCCGCCCGATGGACGGAAATCCCGCGGCCCTGGGTAATGAACCCAACAATCTCATCGCCCGGAATCGGCTGGCAGCAGCGGGCAATGTGGTGCATCAAATTACCTACGCCTTCCACAACGACACGCCCATCATCTTTACGCCGGTTCTGCGGCGCATGCGTTTTCTGCTGAAGCTGTTTTAGCGCGGCGGCGTCTTCTTCGGCAGCACTCGGTTTGTTGAACTGAGACTGCAGGAAGTTCACCATCTGGTTCAGACGGATATCGCCCCCGCCAATCGCCGCCAGCAGTTCCTCCAGCTCGTTGAAGTTGTAGCGCGGCAGTAGATGCTTTTCCGCTTCTTTCAGGCTGATCCCTAAATGTGACAGCTCGTCATCCAGAATCTGCCGTCCGGCAAGGATGTTCTTATCGCGGTCCTGTTTGCGGAACCAGGCGTGGATTTTCGAGCGCCCACGGCTGGTCGTCACATAGCCGAGGTTCGGATTCAGCCAGTCACGGCTCGGGTTCGGCTGTTTCTGGGTGATGATTTCGATCTGATCGCCCATCTGCAACTGGTAGGTAAACGGCACGATGCGCCCGCCGATTTTCGCCCCAATGCAACGGTGCCCCACATCACTGTGAATGTGGTACGCAAAGTCGAGCGGCGTAGAGCCAGCGGGCAGATCCACCACATCGCCTTTCGGCGTAAAGACGTAGACCCGATCGTCAAAGACCTGACTGCGCACTTCGTCGAGCATTTCGCCGGAATCCGCCATCTCTTCCTGCCAGGCGATTAGCTTACGCAGCCAGGCAATGCGGTCCTCATGTCCTGAACGCGCTCCACCTGCAATCGCGCCTTCTTTGTACTTCCAGTGTGCGGCAACGCCCAGCTCGGCGTCTTCATGCATCTGTTTGGTGCGAATCTGGATCTCGACCGTTTTACCGCCCGGCCCCAATACCACGGTGTGAATCGACTGATAGCCATTCGGTTTCGGGTTGGCGACATAGTCGTCAAACTCATCCGGCAGATGGCGATAGTGCGTGTGCACAATCCCCAGTGCAGCGTAGCAGTCCTGCAAGCGCTCGGCGACAATACGAACGGCGCGCACGTCAAACAACTCATCAAATGCCAGATGCTTTTTCTGCATTTTTCGCCAGATGCTGTAGATGTGTTTCGGGCGACCGTACACTTCCGCCTTCACGCCTTCCGTTTTCATCTCTGAGCGCAGATGCCCCACAAATTCTTCAATGTAGTGCTCACGATCGATACGCCGTTCGTGCAGCAGTTTGGCAATGCGTTTGTACTCGGCAGGATGCAGATAGCGGAAGCAATAATCTTCCAGCTCCCACTTCAACTGACCGATACCTAATCGGTTCGCCAGCGGCGCGTAGATGTTGGTGCACTCTTTCGCCGCCAGAACACGCTCATCTTCCGGCGCGTCTTTCACTTCGCGCAGATGGGCGATTCGTTCAGCAAGTTTAATCACCACACAGCGGAAATCGTCGACCATCGCCAGCAGCATGCGCCGGACGTTATCGACCTGCTCTGAGGAGACGGAATCGGTATGGGTCGCTTTCAACTGGCGAATGGCCGCCATGTCGCGCACGCCATGGATAAGCGTGACGATGGATTTGCCCACGCTCTCTTCCAGGATATCTTCGCTGACGACATTGGCATCTGCCAGAGGGAACAGCAGCGCAGCCCGCAGCGTGTCGATATCCATACTCAGCGTCGAGAGGATTTCCACCATCTCCACGCCACGCCACAGCAGCAGTTCCGCATCCGGATGCCCCTGTGTCTGTTGCAGGCAATACGCCCAGGTTTCGGCTAAGCGTTCACACGACTGCTGGCTGGCGATCCCAAGACTTTCGATCCATTTTTTCGGGTCAAATTCCCCAGCTTTGTTTAGATGTGCACTTCTTACCGCAACCATTGTCCTCTCCTTAAGGGACGTGACCTGTCGAAGTCGACAAGTCGTGATTTATTTTGAATGCTCAAACAATACCATCGATTCCAGGTGTCCCGTGTGGGGGAACATGTCGAGCATCGCCAGCCGTTGTATCTGGTATCCTGCGCGTAATAACGCCTCACTATCACGCGCCAGCGTGGCGGGGTTACAGGATACATAAACAATGCGGCCAGGCTGCAATTTTATAATATGTTGCATCACGCCCGCAGCCCCTGCACGTGCGGGGTCGAGCAAGACTTTATCAAAACCGTTTTTGGCCCACGGCTGTCGGGTGACATCCTCTTCAAGATTCTCATGAAAGAATGTCACATTGTGTAATCCATTCTGTTGTGCGTTCTCGCGCCCTTTTTCCACCAGCGCAGGCACGCCTTCCACGCCGACAACGCTTGCCGCCCGGGTCGCTAACGGGAGCGTGAAATTGCCCATCCCGCAGAAGAGATCCAGCACGCGATCGCCAGGCTGTACGTCCAGCCACGCCAGGGCACTGGCCACCATTTTCTGGTTTACGCCTTCATTGACCTGAATAAAATCACGCGGGCTAAAGTTTAAGCGTAGACCGTTTGACTCATACCAGGGCGTCTGACCAGAAACCGTTTCCAGTATCTCGCTATGCGGAGCCAGATACAGAGACAGTCCCTTAGAATGCGAAAAGCGTTCCAGTTTTTCGTTATCCGCGCGACTTAACGGCGCGGTATGGCGCAGAATCATCAGCGTGCCGCTGCCTGCCTGCACCAGTTCAACGTGCCCGAGATGGCGAATTCCCTGCAGGTTGCCAAGACATGCCCTGAGATCTGGCAGCAATGCGTCAAGTTGGGGCACCCAAATGGGGCACTGTTTAATATCGACAATCTCACTGGATGCCGTCTTGCGAAACCCCATCTGGAACTGTTGGGTTTTCGGTTGATAATTGAGGCTCAGACGTGCGCGACGGCGATAGCCCCACGGCGCATCGGCGATCACCTCAGTGACGATGTTGTTCATCAGGCGTGACAGTGCGGCGCTTTTGCTACGCTGCTGGAGTTCAATACTGGCGTGCTGTTGCTGGCAACCGCCGCAAACGCCAAAGTGCGGACAGCGCGGTGTGACGCGTTCGGCGCTATCATTCAAACGGCGCTTAACCTGGGCTTTCGCGTACTGTTTTTTATCTTTTGTGATCGCCACTTCCGCACTTTCTTGCGGCAGTAATCCGGGGATAAACAGCGTCTTTCCGTTGTGTCGCGCAACCCCCTGACCAAAAGAGTCGAGGTCACTGGCAGTAACGGTTATGATCTGGCGCGTCGTCACGCGCCGTTTTGCAGAGTAGAATTGCGCCATCGGCGAGGTTATTCTCAATTTAACAGTGTGACCCTAATTGTCCCATAACGGAACTCCATGACCAACTACAGCCTGCGCGCTCGCATGATGATTCTGATCCTGGCCCCGACCGTGCTTATCGGTTTATTGCTCAGTATCTTTTTCGTTGTGCATCGCTACCACGACTTGCAGCGTCAACTGGAAGATGCCGGTGCCAGTATCATTGAGCCTCTGGCGGTCTCTACCGAATACGGTATGAACCTGCAAAACCGAGAATCCATAGGCCAGCTCATCAGCGTTTTACATCGCCGCCACTCAGATATTGTGCGGGCGATTTCGGTCTACGACGAGGATAATCGCCTCTTTGTCACCTCGAATTTCAATCTCAATCCGTCGGAAATGCAACTGCCTCCGGGCTCACCGATCCCGCGCCGACTGAGCGTTGAGCGTCATGGTGATATTTTAATCCTGCGCACGCCGATCATTTCAGAGAGCTATTCGCTTGACGAATCCCCGGCCACTGACGCGAAAAACGCAGGGAATATGCTGGGATATGTGGCGCTTGAGCTCGATCTCAAGTCGGTCCGCTTACAACAGTATAAAGAAATCTTCATTTCTTCCGTCATGATGCTGTTTTGTATCGGCATTGCGTTGATCTTTGGCTGGCGTCTGATGCGCGATGTGACAGGGCCCATTCGCAACATGGTCAATACGGTTGACCGTATTCGCCGGGGGCAACTCGACAGCCGCGTTGAGGGCTTTATGCTTGGCGAGTTGGATATGTTGAAAAACGGCATTAACTCGATGGCGATGTCGCTCGCCGCCTATCATGAAGAGATGCAACACAATATCGATCAGGCGACCTCAGATTTGCGTGAAACGCTTGAGCAGATGGAAATCCAGAACGTTGAGCTGGACCTGGCGAAAAAACGCGCGCAGGAAGCCGCACGCATCAAATCTGAGTTTCTGGCCAATATGTCCCACGAGCTGCGCACGCCCCTGAACGGCGTGATCGGCTTTACGCGCCTGACGCTGAAAACGGAACTGAATACCACCCAGCGTGACCACCTGAATACTATCGAGCGGTCGGCAAATAACCTGCTGGCCATCATTAACGACGTCCTGGATTTCTCTAAGCTGGAAGCGGGTAAACTCATTCTCGAAAGCATTCCTTTCGCGCTGCGTAATACACTCGATGAAGTGGTGACGCTGTTGGCGCATTCATCGCACGATAAGGGACTGGAGCTGACGCTCAATATTAAGAATGACGTGCCGGATAATGTGATTGGCGATCCGCTGCGTTTACAGCAGGTCATCACCAATCTGGTCGGCAACGCGATTAAATTTACCGAGAGCGGCAACATCGACATTCTGGTGGAGAAACGCTCGCTGAGTAACACCAAAGTCCAAATAGAAGTGCAGATCCGCGATACAGGCATCGGTATTCCTGAACGCGATCAATCACGCCTGTTCCAGGCTTTCCGTCAGGCCGACGCCAGTATTTCCCGTCGCCACGGCGGCACCGGACTGGGGCTGGTGATCACCCAGAAACTGGTCAATGAGATGGGTGGCGATATCTCCTTCCACAGCCAACCGCACCGCGGATCAACCTTCTGGTTCCATATCAATCTCGATCTGAATCCGAATGTGATCAACGACGGTCCGGCCACTGCCTGTCTGGCCGGTAAACGCATTGCCTACATTGAGCCGAATGCCGCCGCCGCGCAATGTACGCTGGATATTCTCAGCGAAACGCCGCTGGAAGTGGTCTACAGCCCTACGTTTTCCGCGCTGGCCGTTGAGCATTACGACTTTATGCTGCTCGGCGTTGCCGTCACCTTCAAAGAACCACTGACGATGCAGCATGAGCGGCTGATTCAGGCGACCCAAATGGCCGAGTTCCTGATGCTGGCGCTACCGTGCCACGCTCAGGTGAACGCTGAAAAACTCAAGCAGGACGGCGTGGCCAGTTGTCTGCTAAAACCCCTGACCTCCACGCGTCTACTGCCGGCACTGGTGGATTTGTGCCACCAGAACCATCCCGAGAACCGTCTGGAATCAGACGAGAACAAAATTGCGATGACCGTCATGGCGGTCGATGATAACCCGGCGAACCTGAAGCTGATTGGCGCACTGCTGGACGATCAGGTACAGCACGTTGAGCTGTGTGATAGCGGCCAGCAGGCGGTCGATCGCGCAAAGCAAATGCAGTTTGATCTGATCCTGATGGATATTCAGATGCCGGATATGGATGGCATCCGGGCTTGCGAATTGATCCATCAGCTTCCCCATCAGCAACAAACACCGGTCATTGCCGTCACCGCACACGCGATGGCGGGTCAGAAAGAGAAATTGCTGAGCGCCGGAATGAATGACTATCTGGCAAAACCGATCGAAGAAGAGAAGCTGTGCAGCCTGCTGCAACGCTATAAACCCGGCGCGACCGTCCCGACACGCCAGAACAGCGTAGAACCTGTCGAACCCATCTTCAATCCGAATGCCACACTGGACTGGCAACTGGCGCTGCGCCAGGCCGCCGGGAAACCGGATCTGGCACGCGATATGCTGCAAATGCTGATCAATTTCCTGCCGGAAGTGCGTAATAAAATCGAAGAGCAACTGGTAGGCGAGAATCCAGAGGGCTTAATTGATCTGATTCATAAATTACATGGCAGTTGCGGTTATAGCGGCGTACCTCGCATGAAGAATTTATGTCAGTTGCTGGAAAATCAGTTACGCGAAGGGACGCCGGAAGAGGATCTGGAACCCGAGTTTCTGGAGCTGCTTGATGAGATGGATAACGTGGCGCGAGAAGCCCGCAAAGGGTTGTTATAGGCCGGGCAGGCATCCGGCCAGTGAATCATCTCAGCGTAGCGTCTGACCCATTTTGAGGGTCGCTGCGACGTTGCGCGCGGTCATGCGCACGTTTTCTGCGGCATTCTTTAACGCCTCGTCCAGTGTACAGATGGTGTAAATCACACTAAAGACGGCATCCAGTCCATGTTCATGGACGATGCCGACATCAGCCGTCAGGCTACCGGCAATACCGATCACCGGTTTGTTGTAGCGCTTCGCCACCTTCGCCACGCCTACCGGCACTTTGCCGTGGATCGTCTGGCTATCAATACGCCCTTCTCCGGTGATCACCAGATCGGCATCGGCAACGGATTCATCCAGTTGCAGCGCATCGGTAACAATCTCAATCCCACGCCGCAATTGCGCACCGCAAAACGCATACAGCGCCGCGCCCATACCGCCGGCTGCGCCGCCGCCAGCCAGTTCAAGAACATCCACACCCAGGTCGCGGGCGATAATCCGTGCATAATGCGCCAGTGCCGTATCCAGACGATCGATCGTCTCTGCCGTCGCCCCTTTCTGAGGGCCAAAAACCGCCGATGCCCCCTCTTTACCGGTCAGCGGATTCGTCACATCACACGCCACTTCGATACGGCATGCGGCAAGACGAGGATCCAACTGGCTGATATCAATCTGCGCAAGCGTATCGAGCGCCGCACCGCCCTTACCAATTTCATTGTGCCGCGCATCGAGCAATTTTGCCCCCAACGCCTGCACCATGCCCGCACCGCCGTCGTTGGTCGCACTGCCGCCGAGCCCAATAATAATATGATCAACGCCAGCATCCAGCGCATGACGAATCAACTCCCCGGTTCCCCAGGAGGTTGTCTTTAATGGATCGCGTAATGCGACAGGCACCTGCTCCAGGCCGCTGGCTGCCGCCATCTCAATGAAGGCCGTGCGCTCGTCGCCGGATAAGCCATAAAATGCAGTGACGGGTTCCCCAAGAGGGCCCGTGACGTCGACGTCAACAATGCGTCCCGTCGTCGCCGCGACCATGGCTTCGACCGTTCCTTCTCCTCCATCAGCAACCGGAAGTTTTACATACTCCGCATTGGGCCAGATTTCGCGAAAACCTTGCTCAATGGCGCTCGCCACCTCGAGGGCACTCAAACTTTCCTTATACGAGTCCGGTGCGATCACTATTTTCATAAGCCGTCCTTACGCATGTTGACTCCACTAAGCATACACCCGGTTTACCGATAAAAAATAACCGGTCCTTTTGGGACCGGCGTCTGTCTCAACGAACCATGCATGGACGCTTGTTATCGAACGTCCAGTTCGGGATCAGATACTGCATCCCCATCGCGTCATCGCGTGCGCCCAGCCCGTGTTTCTGATACAACTCGTGGGCTTTCATCACCTGGTCCATATCCAGTTCAACACCCAGACCCGGTTTCGCCGGTACCTGCACCATACCGCCTTTAATTTCAAACGGCTCTTTAGTCAGGCGCTGGTTGCCTTCCTGCCAGATCCAGTGGGTATCGATCGCTGTTATTTTGCCCGGTGCCGCCGCGGCCACATGAGTAAACATCGCCAGTGAAACGTCAAAGTGGTTGTTGGAGTGAGAACCCCAGGTCAGACCGAATTCATGGCACATCTGCGCCACACGCACGGAACCCTGCATCGTCCAGAAGTGCGGGTCCGCCAGCGGGATATCCACCGACTGCAATGACAACGTATGGCCCATCTGACGCCAGTCGGTTGCAATCATGTTTGTTGCCGTCGGCAGACCGGTAGCGCGACGGAACTCCGCCATCACCTCGCGGCCCGAGAAACCTTGTTCCGCACCGCACGGATCTTCCGCGTAGGCCAGCGTTCCTTTCAGGTACTTACCGATGTTGATCGCTTCATTCAGTGACCATGCACCGTTGGGATCCAGCGTAACGCGCGCCTGCGGGAAGCGCTTTGCCAGCGCCACAATGGATTCCGCCTCTTCTTCCCCAGCCAGCACGCCGCCTTTCAGTTTGAAGTCGTTGAAACCGTATTTTTCATACGCCGCTTCCGCCAGACGGACGACCGCATCAGGGGTCATCGCTTCTTCATGACGCAGACGATACCAGTCACATTGCTCATCCGGTTGGCTCTGATACGGCAGCGGGGTGGCCTTGCGATTCCCGACGAAGAACAGATAACCGAGCATTTCTACTTCGCTACGCTGTTGACCGTCACCCAGCAAAGACGCCACGTTAACGCCCAGATGCTGCCCCAGCAGATCCAGCAGCGCGGCTTCAATCCCGGTGACCACGTGGATGGTGGTACGCAGGTCGAACGTTTGCAGGCCGCGGCCACCAGCATCTCGATCGGCAAAGGTATTACGTACCGCATTCAGCACGTTTTTGTACTCACCAAGCGGTTTACCCACCACCAGTGGGATCGCGTCTTCCAGCGTCTTACGGATTTTTTCGCCGCCGGGGATTTCACCGACGCCGGTATGACCTGAATTATCTTTAATGATCACGATATTTCGCGTGAAGAACGGAGCGTGAGCGCCGCTCAGGTTCATCAGCATACTGTCGTGGCCCGCAACCGGGATAACCTGCATTGCCGTAACAACGGGAGTGGTAAATTGTGCGTTCATTGTTCAGTCCTTATACAAATCAGTGACGGCCGAAAACGGGACGTTTACGGTCAAAAGTCCAGCCGGGGATCAGGTACTGCATCGGACCTGCGTCATTTCGCGCGCCGCCTGGCAGTTTTTTGTAAGCTTCATGCGCTTTCTGCACGTGATCCCAGTCCAGCTCAACGCCCAACCCAGGCGCATCGGGAACGGCAATTTTTCCGTTTTTAATCTCAAGCGGATTTTTCGTCAGACGGCAGTCGCCCTCCTGCCAGATCCAGTGGGTGTCGATGGCGGTCGGATTACCTGGCGCAGCGGCGCCGACGTGGGTAAACATCGCCAGTGAAATATCAAAGTGGTTGTTAGAGTGGCAGCCCCAGGTCAGTCCCCAGTCGTCGCACAACTGTGCCACACGTACCGCACCGGAAAGCGTCCAGAAATGCGGATCGGCAAGCGGGATATCGACGGCATTCAGCATTACCGCGTGGCCCATTTCGCGCCAGTTAGTGGCAATCATGTTCGTCGCCACCGGCAAACCGGTGGCGCGGCGAAATTCCGCCATCACTTCGCGACCCGAGAATCCCTGCTCTGCGCCACACGGATCTTCTGCATAGGTGAGCACATCATTCAGGCCCTTACACAGTGCGATAGCCTCATCAAGCAACCAGGCGCCGTTGGGATCAACGGTAATACGCGCATCCGGGAAACGTTTTTTCAGCGCGCGGGCGGTTTCAATCTCTTGCTCGCCTGGCAGCACGCCGCCTTTGAGTTTGAAATCTTTAAAACCGTAGCGATCCTGCGAAGCTTCCGCCAGACGCACCACGGCATCGCTGTTGAGCGCTTCCTGATGGCGCAGGTGATACCAGTCGTGATTGCCCGGCGTGGTCTCCAGATAAGGCAGATCGGTTTTGGTCCTGTCGCCCACGTAGAAAAGATAACCAAGCACTGTGACCGCATCACGCTGCTTGCCGGGTCCTAACAGTTCGCAAACCGGCACGTTGAGCGCTTTGCCCAGCAGATCCAGCAGGGCAGCTTCCAGTGCGGCCACCGCGTTGACGCGCAGTTCGAATGTCCATGCGCCTTTGCCAAAAGTATCAAAGTCAGCGGCCTGATTGCCTTTGTGGACCAACTGGACCACTTTATTCAGCCGGGCCACTTCCTGACCGAGCACCATCGGAATAGCATCAACCAGCGTCTGGTAGATAACCTCTCCGCCTGGCGCTTCACCGACGCCGGTGTTGCCGGCGTTATCGGTCAGCACCACGATATTGCGGGTAAAGTACGCATTATGTGCGCCGCCAATGTTGAGGAGCATACTGTCATGTCCGGCGACCGGAATGACCTTCATGTCCGTGATAACGGGGCTGGATTGTGTCGTCATGATAGTTGTCCTGCGACCGGTTTCAGTTCGATACGTTTAATATCACCCACCAGCACCAGGTAGCTCAGTACCGCGATCAACGCATGCACGCCCACATAAATCAGCGCACCGTTGAAGGAGCCGGTCGTGCCAACGATGTAGCCAATGGCAATGGGTGTCACGATGCCAGAGATGTTGCCGAACATGTTGAACAGACCGCCGCTCAGACCGCTGATCTCCTTCGGCGCTGTATCAGCCATCACCGCCCAGCCCAGGGCACCGATACCCTTACCAAAGAATGCCAGCGCCATGAAACC
This sequence comes from Citrobacter sp. ANG330, assembly GCF_047467925.1. Taxonomy (NCBI): domain Bacteria; kingdom Pseudomonadati; phylum Pseudomonadota; class Gammaproteobacteria; order Enterobacterales; family Enterobacteriaceae; genus Citrobacter; species Citrobacter sp. ANG330. Next base: position 69,633 of record NZ_JASJUI010000003.1, read on the forward strand.
GATAATCATCCACTCAACGTTGACGTAGTTACAGAACACCATCACCATCGACAGCAACATCCCCATCACGATAGGCGTTTTACGCGCAATGTTCAGTGAGCCGGTCCGACGCATCAGCCAGTCGGAGATAATGCCGCCCAGCACCCCACCGATAAATCCGCACACCGCAGGAACCGAGGCCACAAAGCCCGCTTTCAGGATCGACATACCGCGCGCCTGCACCAGATAAACCGGGAACCAGGTGATAAAGAAGTAGGTCAACGCGTTAATGCAGTACTGTCCGATATACACGCCAATCATCATGCGGGAGCCCAGCAACTGCTTGACCTGTCCCCATTTCACGCTGAGCGGCACTTTGGCTTTGGTGTCTTTCTGATCCATGTTGATCAGCGCACCGCCTTCTGCAATGTATTCCAGTTCTTTCTTGTTCACACCCGGATGCTGGTTGGGCTCGTGGATCACTTTCAACCAGATAAAGCTGATGACGATCCCGAGGCCGCCCATAAAGAAGAACACATGCGACCAACCCACTTCGTGCGTCAGCCAGCCCATGATTGGGGCGAAAATAACAGTGGCGAAGTACTGCGCGGAGTTAAAGATAGCCACTGCCGTTCCCCTCTCCTGCGCCGGGAACCAGGCCGCGACGATGCGGCTGTTGCCAGGGAATGACGGTGCCTCCGCCAGACCGACAAGGAAGCGCAGGGTAAACAGCGCAACGATGATGCCGAAGCCGCTGAAGATATCGACGAAGCCTTGTAACAAGGTAAACATCGACCAGATAAAGATCGACCAGAAGTAAACGCGTTTGGAACCAAAACGGTCCAGCAGCCAGCCGCCCGGGATCTGCCCGATAACGTAGGCCCATGAGAACGCAGAGAAAACGTAACCCATGCCAACCGGATCCAGACCAATGTCTTTGGCCATTTCCGAACCGGCAATGGACAAGGTGGCGCGGTCGCCATAGTTGAAGGAGGTGACGATAAACAACATCACCACTATCCAGTAGCGGGCATTGGTGCGTTTTTCCGCACCGCTCGCAGCCTGACTTAATGAACTCATTGTTGCACTCCTGAATTTTCGCGTTAGTCACGCTCACTCTGAACAGCACAACTGGTAGGGGATCAGAGGTGACGTTTCGTGTTTTTTATTGCAGCTTTTATTAGGTCGTTCGCCTTACTAACTGCATTTTTTATAACTGGCAGGAGAAGTATAAAAAGCACCCGGTTCTTGCTCACCGTGCAAGAACCCAACATTTAGGTGACGTATCACTTATGTTTATGGCAAAAGCCCAGGACGATGGAAGCGACTTCACGGAAATGAAAACCTACAACGGAAATCGCGTGGGGCTTACGTGGAAAAGGCAGGAGTGTGAAACAGGTCGCTTGACCCTATGAAAACGCCCCTAAAAACCCTTCTGTATTGAGGGTTTTTAGGGGCGTTTGCCCGAGGCTAACTCGATTCAGTATTGGGTAGAATAGCGTCAGGTTGTTCCCGTGCCTGGCACCATTTGGGAGCCCCTCCCGGTAGGGGGAGGGATAACTCTCAGGGTAAGAGTGTGCCCCAGTTTTCAACCCAGGGATTGGATTCGCTTTCGGGTTCAGGGTGCTCACTGGCATCAATCAGCAACATTTCCCCCACGCGCTGTGCACTTTGCTCCTGTAACAGGGCATCAAACTGTTTACCGCCGTTGCAGAAATTGACATAGCTGCTGTCGCCCAACGCAATCACGCCGTAACGCAGATTGGGCTGGAAACCCAGTTGGTCTTTGATCCCCTGATACAGCGGCACAATGCTGTCCGGTAAATCGCCCTGTCCGGTCGTGGAGGTAACCACCAGCACGATTTTGTCCTGATATTCCTGCCAGTCCGCCAGTTCAGGATCTTCATAAACAGTCGCTTTGTGCCCTTGCGCCGTCAGGATCGCTTCGGCTTCTTCGGCTACCAGCAGCGCGTTACCATACATTGTCCCGACAAAAATCCCAATTTCCGCCATGCTTACTTACTCCCTGGAGAAAGAACGTATCTCTTCATCCTGACCTGCTGGCTCGCTTAACTCAACCCTTTCATTCTCAGGGAGAAGTCCTTGCCAGCCAAACTGTGATAATGCCTGCATCCAGACAGCGTCCAGTCCCGCATGGATCGTCAACGGTTCACCGGTAAACGGATGCGTCAGCGAAAGCTGGCTGGCATGCAGCATCAGTCGGTTGCAGCCAAAATGTTCTGCCGCGCTGCGGTTCTGCCGCAAATCACCATGTTTGCTGTCGCCAAGAATTGGATGGCGCAGGTGCGCCAGATGGCGTCTGAGCTGATGTTTGCGCCCCGTTTGCGGATCCAGTTCCACCAGTCCGTAACGTGTCGTCGAATAACGCCCGGTCGCCACCGGCATTTCAACGGTGGCGAGGCCGCGATAATGGGTGAGTGCAGGCTGTGGGTCTTTGTTTTCACGGGCAAACTTATCGGCGATTTTATCCAGTTCTTCCACCAGCGGATAATCCAGTACCGCTTCCTCCATAAGCCATCCGCGGACAATCGCATGATAGCGTTTATGGATCTCATGTTGCTCGAACTGCTGCGCGAGGCGGCGCCCGGCTTCGCTGGATAAGCCCATCAGCAACACACCGGAGGTCGGTCTGTCGAGACGATGCGCGGTAAACACATGCTGACCGATCTGGTCACGCACGGTTTGCATCACCACCACTTTTTCGTCGCGATCCAGCCAACTGCGGTGCACCAGCCAACCGGAGGGTTTGTTGACCGCAACCAGCCATTCATCCTGATACAGAATCTCCAGCATCAGGATTTATCTTGCGCGAAAAGCGCATCCAGCGCCTGCAACGCCTCCAACAGGACTTCGCGCTGCGGATGATCGGCGGTAAGCGCCATTTCATAATAGGGTGCGACGGCGAACGCCGTCGGCAGCGGCTGGGCGCTGTCCAGTAACGCATGCATACGGGGGATCAAAACCCACTGCAGCCACTCAACTGGCTCCATCGTATCCATACAAAACGGTTGGGTACTGGTAAACAGGTGGGCTTCGGGTTCATCCATCCGCCAGTGTTGATGCTCACGTAGCAGCGCTTCAAGTGCGTGTAGCTGCTGACGCACACGGTCATGAGTCGTCATGAAAGTCACCTCAATGATGAAAAATCTGGCGCGAAGAATACCACCAGTAAAAAAAGAAACAAAAAAAGGGAGCACTGTAAAAACAGTGCTCCCGGTTCGTTTCGCAGCATTCCAGCTACTTTTAGTGCTCCCTGCTCATCCGTGACAACTTTTCCTGTGGTCTTGCGACCTGTTGTTCATCCTGAACATTTTGCATCCTGCTCACACCACCCCGATGTGATTACTTCATCCTGAAGTGTCCTGGCCATCCTGACCCACCGACTATCCTGACCGGCTCTCGTTCTCCTTCCTGGAGGTGTCCTTTAACGCACTCCTGCGTTTTCCTCTTTGCTTCATCCTGAAGCCTTTCCCTGTAACACCATCCTGGTGTGTCCTGACAAAGTGCCATCATCCTGATGTTCACTTCGTTGTGCGACTCCCTGTCGACGTACATAGAATCGCCTTTTTCACGCCGTCTTACAAGACGCTTACAGACAATGCCTTAAGGAAAATTTCATATGAAAGTTGACAGTGAATCATTAACTCGATGATTTATTAGAATATAACTTATTTATACTTCTTAATATCTTCATTAATTACCTGGCGATCTCCTACAGAGCCTGTAAGAGATCTCTCACATATTTACGGGGGAAATGGATTACAGAAGAGGCTTAAGTTGTGTGAGGAAATCCGCAAGAGAAGGGGCGAGAACAGAACGATTACGGGTTCCCAGCGTTTCTTTAATCACTTCTCCCGACAGATTGCAGAGCGAAATGACCTCAAGTTCATTGTCCTGCGTGGCAATAAAGAGTGTCGGCGACAGTTTCAAACGTTTCTGCGTCACCAGATGACCAATCAGGTTCTCCTGAACACGTCTGAAATCATCCGCGCTCCAGGTCTGCAACAGCGTCAGCGTTTCGCTGCCAAACTGCGCGTGCATATCCCCGGCAAACTGCGTGGTATAAAACGCGTGAAGTGCAGGTTGTATCACAATATCGAAGGCACGTTCAACCGCGTTTACATTCTGTTCACCTTCGAACGGCTGCGGTTGCCAGTAAACGGCATCACGGGTACTCGCAATAATACAAGGAGAAGGCACGCCATACAGCTCTTCGCTCATCGGCCAACTGTCGTTTGTTGCCTGCCATGCTTCACAGTAACGTGTCGTAAAATCCTTCAGGGCCAAAGCTGTCTGTTCGTCCACCGGTTTCTCTCTTCATAAAAGCCAGGATACACTTGGCACATAGTGTATCTGGTTTATGACGGTGAAACATGTCTTCTTATGAAAACCATCAGGCGCTCGATGGCCTGACGCTCGGTAAATCAACGGATTACCGGGATATTTATGACCCCAGCCTGCTACAGGGCGTACCCCGTAGTCTGAATCGCGACCCGCTGGGACTCAACGCAGAGAACTTACCGTTTCATGGCGCTGATATCTGGACGCTGTATGAGCTGTCATGGCTGAATGCCAAAGGATTACCCCAGGTGGCGGTCGGTCATGTGGAGCTGGATTACACCAGCGTCAATCTGATTGAATCCAAAAGCTTTAAGCTGTACCTGAACAGCTTCAACCAGACGCGGTTTGACTCCTGGGAAGCGGTACAACAGACGCTGGAAAAGGATCTTCGCGCCTGTGCAAAAGGGAATGTGACCGTTGCGCTGTACCGTCTCGACGAACTGGAAGGACAACCCGTCGCGCATTTTCACGGCACCTGCATTGATGATCAGGACATTGACATTGATAACTACCAGTTCACTACCGATTATCTGCAATCCGCCGCCAGCGCAGAAAAAGTGGTTGAAGAGACGCTGGTGAGCCATCTGTTGAAATCAAACTGCCTGATCACCCATCAGCCGGACTGGGGTTCCATACAAATTCAGTATCGGGGACGTAAAATAGACAGGGAGAAGCTGCTTCGTTATCTGGTCTCTTTTCGCCATCATAATGAGTTCCACGAGCAGTGCGTGGAGCGCATCTTCAATGACCTGCTACGCTTCTGCCAGCCTGAAAAACTGAGCGTTTACGCGCGTTACACCCGTCGCGGTGGGCTGGATATTAATCCATGGCGTAGCAATACCGACTTCACTCCGTCCACCGGCAGATTAGTTCGACAGTGAATTATTTCACCATTTTGCGGAGTGGATTCCACGCGCAAGGTTGTGAAAGGTCATAAGCCAGGGCTATTGTTAGCCACAGGGAATGACGTTTTGCGTCCCATAAGGAGTTTACTTGATTACACATATTAGCCCGCTTGGCTCTATGGACATGTTGTCGCAGCTGGAAGTCGATATGCTTAAACGCACGGCCAGCAGTGACCTGTATCAACTGTTTCGTAACTGTTCGCTTGCCGTTTTAAACTCCGGCAGTCTGACTGACAACAGCAAAGAGCTGCTGTCCCGCTTTGAAAGTTTCGATATCAACGTGTTGCGTCGCGAACGCGGCGTGAAGCTGGAACTGATCAATCCGCCAGAAGATGCATTCGTCGATGGCCGTATCATCCGCGCGCTGCAGGCGAACCTGTTTGCCGTGCTGCGCGACATTCTGTTTGTTAACGGTCAGATTCATAACGCGGGTCGTTTCCAGCATCTGGATCTCGAAAGCTCCGTGCACATTACTAACCTGGTGTTCTCTATTTTGCGTAATGCCAGAGCGCTGCACGTCGGCGAAGCGCCAAACATGGTGGTCTGCTGGGGCGGTCACTCGATTAATGAAAACGAATATCTGTATGCCCGCCGCGTCGGGACACAGTTAGGTCTGCGCGAGCTGAACATTTGCACCGGCTGTGGGCCGGGTGCGATGGAAGCGCCGATGAAAGGCGCCGCGGTAGGCCATGCGCAACAGCGTTATAAAGACAGCCGTTTTATTGGGATGACCGAGCCGTCGATCATCGCCGCTGAGCCACCGAACCCGTTGGTCAACGAACTGATCATTATGCCGGACATCGAAAAACGTCTGGAAGCTTTCGTGCGTATCGCCCACGGCATTATCATTTTCCCGGGCGGCGTGGGAACCGCAGAAGAGTTATTGTATCTGCTGGGTATTCTGATGAACCCGGCGAACAAAGATCAGGTTCTGCCGCTCATCCTCACCGGCCCGAAAGAGAGCGCCGACTACTTCCGCGTGCTGGATGAGTTCATTGTCCATACGCTGGGCGAAGCCGCGCGCCAGCATTACCGCATTATCATTGATGATGCGGCGGAAGTCGCACGCTTAATGAAAAAAGCGATGCCGCTGGTGAAAGAAAATCGTCGTGATACCGGAGACGCCTATAGCTTTAACTGGTCGATCCGCATTACGCCAGACCTGCAAATGCCGTTTGAACCGTCACACGAAAACATGGCTAACCTGAAGCTTTATCCGGATCAGCCGGTAGAAGTGCTGGCGGCCGACCTGCGTCGCGCCTTCTCTGGCATTGTGGCGGGTAACGTTAAGGAAGTGGGTATCCGCGCCATTGAAGAGTTTGGCCCATACAAAATCCACGGCGACAGTGAAATGATGCGTCGTATGGACGATCTCCTACAAGGTTTTGTCGCACAGCACCGTATGAAGCTGCCTGGCACTGCCTATATCCCCTGTTACGAAATCTGCGCCTGACGCGCAAAGCGCATAGCCCGCCGGGAGCGCCTGATGGCCTCCCGGTTTTTTTATGTATACCAACGAGATAGGGGTGACGTTTTATAAAGTTAGCTAATACATCATACAAAAAACATTTCAACGCAAACGATTACCCTTCTAATGCAACCGCGTTTTATCAGCCTAAATTTCACTTAGACATCATAAACAACTAAAAACGGTTCTTTTTACCGCGTAAGCTCCGTAACTTCCCGAGATTCCTTTCAGGCTATATGTTGTTAATGTTAGCCTTCGCGCGTGTAAATTCGCTTTGATGTTTTTTTAACAGACTAATGATCCAATTTTATCCGGTTTAAAAGTGGATTATTGCATTTGAGATCCCGATCACTGATAGATTCATTAGTTAAATGTATCTTTCCGCCCGCAAATTATTACGGTTAAAAATTATATAAAAATCGTCATTGCAAGAATTTCGTATTACGGTCAGGAATTTTTTCCTGATTTTTAGCTTCCTCCAGGAGAACCAGATGGAAACCACCCAAACCAGCACTATTGCTTCGACTGAAACACGAAGCGCATGGCGCAAGACCGATACCATGTGGATGCTGGGCCTTTATGGCACGGCTATTGGCGCAGGCGTATTATTCCTGCCAATCAACGCAGGTGTCGGCGGTATGATCCCGCTTATCATCATGGCAATTATCGCCTTCCCGATGACCTTCTTCGCCCACCGTGGTCTGACTCGCTTCGTGCTGTCCGGCAAAAACCCAGGCGAAGACATCACCGAAGTCGTTGAAGAGCATTTTGGTATCGGCGCGGGTAAACTGATTACTCTGCTGTACTTCTTCGCGATTTACCCAATTCTGTTGGTTTATAGCGTCGCGATTACCAACACGGTTGAGAGCTTCCTGACTCACCAGTTAGCCATTACCCCACCGCCGCGTGCGATCCTGTCGCTGATCCTGATTGTCGGGATGATGACTATTGTTCGCTTCGGTGAGCAGATGATCGTCAAGGCGATGAGCATCCTGGTATTCCCGTTTGTTGCCGCGCTGATGCTGCTGGCTCTGTATCTGATCCCACAGTGGAGCGGTGCAGCGCTGGAAACCTTATCCTTTGACTCTGCGGCTACGACCGGCAACGGTCTGTGGATGACTCTGTGGCTGGCGATTCCGGTGATGGTATTCTCGTTCAACCACTCTCCGATTATCTCTTCCTTCGCGGTGGCGAAGCGTGAAGAGTACGGCGATGCGGCAGAGAAAAAATGCTCGAAGATTCTGGCCTTCGCACACATCATGATGGTGCTGACGGTCATGTTCTTCGTCTTCAGCTGCGTACTGAGCCTGACGCCAGCAGATCTGGCAGCAGCGAAAGAGCAGAACATCTCGATTCTGTCTTACCTGGCAAACCACTTTAACGCGCCGATCATCGCCTGGATGGCACCGATCATCGCGATGATTGCTATCACCAAATCCTTCCTCGGCCACTATCTGGGTGCACGTGAAGGCTTTAACGGGATGGTGATTAAATCTCTGCGTGGTAAAGGCAAAAGCATCGAAATCAACAAACTGAACCGCATCACAGCGCTGTTCATGCTGGTGACGACCTGGATTGTCGCCACGCTGAACCCGAGCATCCTCGGTATGATTGAAACCCTGGGTGGTCCAATCATCGCGATGATCCTGTTCCTGATGCCGATGTACGCTATTCAGAAAGTACCGGCAATGCGTAAATACAGCGGCCATATCAGCAACGTGTTCGTTGTTGTGATGGGTCTGATTGCAATCTCCGCGATTTTCTACTCTCTGTTCAGCTAAGTTATTTAGCGCCGCTTTCGGGCGGCGCTTCCTTCCTGATTTAACCGCTATGGATGCCCTATGATTAGCGTATTCGATATTTTCAAAATCGGCATTGGCCCGTCCAGTTCACATACCGTCGGGCCGATGAAAGCCGGCAAACAATTCACGGACGATCTGATTGCCCGCCACATTCTGACCGATGTCACCCGCGTTGTCGTTGATGTGTATGGCTCGCTGTCCCTGACGGGTAAAGGCCACCACACCGATATCGCGATTATCATGGGTCTGGCAGGGAATCTGCCGGATACGGTCGACATCGATGCTATCCCCGGCTTCATCCAGGATGTAAACACCCACGGGCGCCTGCTGCTGGCAAACGGTCAGCATGAGGTCGAGTTCCCGGTAGATAAGTGCATGAATTTCCATGCCGATAACCTGTCCCTGCACGAGAACGGGATGCGCATTACCGCGCTGGCGGGCGATAAGGTCCTCTACAGCCAGACTTACTATTCCATTGGCGGCGGTTTCATCGTCGATGAAGAACATTTCGGTTTGCCGAACAGTGCGCCGGTGAACGTCCCGTATCCGTATAAATCGGCTGCTGATCTGCAAAAACATTGCCAGGAGACCGGGCTGTCCCTGTCTGGCCTGATGATGCAAAACGAGCTGGCGTTGCACAGCAAAGAAGAGCTGGAACAGCACTTTGCTAACGTCTGGGAGGTCATGCGCAGCGGCATTGAACGCGGCATCACCACCGAGGGCGTCCTGCCAGGAAAATTGCGCGTACCGCGCCGTGCGGCAGCGCTGCGTCGTATGCTGGTGAGCAGCGACAAAACCACGACCGACCCGATGGCGGTAGTTGACTGGATCAACATGTTCGCGCTGGCGGTGAACGAAGAGAACGCCGCTGGTGGACGTGTGGTCACCGCGCCGACCAACGGTGCGTGCGGTATTGTTCCGGCAGTGCTGGCCTATTACGACAAATTCATCCGCGAAGTGAACGCCAACTCGCTGGCGCGCTACATGCTGGTCGCCAGTGCGATTGGCTCGCTGTACAAGATGAACGCCTCTATTTCCGGAGCGGAAGTAGGCTGTCAGGGGGAAGTCGGTGTGGCTTGTTCAATGGCGGCGGCAGGTCTGGCGGAATTGTTGGGCGGGAGCCCGACGCAGGTTTGTATCGCGGCGGAAATCGGCATGGAGCATAACCTCGGTCTGACCTGCGACCCGGTAGCGGGCCAGGTTCAGGTGCCATGCATCGAGCGTAACGCGATAGCCTCCGTGAAGGCGGTTAACGCTGCGCGAATGGCGCTACGACGCACCAGCGAGCCACGTGTCTGCCTCGATAAAGTGATCGAAACCATGTACGAGACCGGTAAAGACATGAACGCCAAGTACCGCGAAACCTCTCGCGGTGGCCTGGCCATGAAGATTGTTACCTGCGATTAATCGTGCGCACAGAGGCCTCATTTTGCGAGGCCTCTTCTCGTTTTAGCCTCCTGCAATAGCCTCCTTTTGTTCCGAATGTTACCCTACACGCTGATTTGTAAGGGAGAACACCGTGGCTATCCATCTGCTTATCGTCGACGCGCTCAATTTAATTCGCCGGATCCACGCCGTTCAGGGTTCTCCCTGTGGGGAAACCTGCCTGCACGCGCTTGATCAGTTGATTGTCCACAGCCAGCCCACCCACGCTGTGGCGGTGTTTGATGATGAGGCGCGTAGCAGTGGCTGGCGTCATCAACGCCTTCCGGACTACAAAGCCGGTCGTCCGCCAATGCCTGATGAACTGCATCATGAGATGCCCGCCCTGCGTGCGGCCTTCGAGCAGCGAGGCGTCGCGTGTTGGGTATCGAGTGGTAATGAAGCCGATGATCTGGCCGCGACGCTGGCGGTAAAAGTCGCCCAGGCGGGCCATCAGGCGACGATCGTGTCGACAGATAAGGGCTACTGCCAGTTGCTCTCCCCGACGTTACGCATTCGTGATTACTTTCAGAAACGCTGGCTGGATGCGCCGTTCATTGAAAAAGAGTTTGGCGTACAGCCCCAGCAACTACCTGATTACTGGGGACTGGCGGGGATAAGCAGTTCGAAAGTGCCGGGCGTTGCGGGCATCGGCCCGAAGAGCGCCACTCAACTATTGGTACAGTTTCAGACGCTGGAAGGGCTTTACGCACATCTGGATGCCGTGCCGGAAAAGTGGCGCAAGAAGCTGGAAACACATCGGGAGATGGCATTCTTGTGCCGCGATATCGCGCGCTTACAAACCGATTTGCATCTTGATGGTAACTTGCAACAACTGCGCCTGACGCGTTAACGCTCGTCGCGGCGCCCGCCGACCGCAGCCCACAGGCGACGGACGTGCACCGTCACTTCTTCACGGTCGTGATACAACTGACGCGCCTGAATCTGCGCATTTACGCCGTGTTCGTCAAGCTGCGCCTGAATATAGGCAAGGTTCTGCGAGACCTCTTCGTAGCGTTTTTTCATCGGCAACTTGAGGTTAAAAATGGTTTCCCGACACCAGCCATTGACCAGCCACTGCGCCATCAGCGCCGCCACTTTCGCCGGTTTTTCGACCATATCGCACACCATCCACGAGATGTTGTTACGATTCGGACGATACTTAAAGCCATCTTCGCGCAGCCAGGTGACCTGTCCGGTATCCATCAGGCTTTGCGCCATCGGGCCGTTATCGACCGAATACACCCACATGTTGCGTTTAACCAGTTGGTAGGTCCAGCCTCCAGGGCAGGCCCCTAAATCCACCGCGTACATCCCGTTTGCCAGACGCTCGTCCCACTCATCTTGCGGAATAAACACGTGCAGCGCTTCTTCCAGCTTAAGCGTTGAGCGGCTGGGCGCGTCGGCCGGGAACTTCAGGCGCGGGATACCCATATAGTACGGCGAATTGTTACTGGCAAAGGAATAACCGGTATAACAGCAGCCAGGCGCGATAAAGAAGACGTGCACCACCGGGCGCTTCGGCGTCTCATAATTTGTCAGAATTCCAGCGTCGCGCAGCGCGGCGCGCAGCGGCACCGTAAATTTGCGGCAGAACTTCATCAGCTCTTTGCTTTCGTTCGTGTCCGCCACTTCAACGCGCAAATCGCCGCCCTTCTCCACCACGCCCTGTAACATACCCACTATCGGCGTAATGCGATCTTCTGGCGGCAAGTGCTGGAGTAACTCGCCGACCACAAACCACTGACGGGCAAAAATCAGAGAACTGAACGGCAGCTCGCTGATAATTTTTTCGGCGTCTTCGGCCTGATAGCACTCATAGATGACATAGCCCGCATTCTCTTTGACGCGAGCAAAACCGAAGCATTCACGACGCCCTGCTTTATCGGTAATTTCGGCGGCACACTCTTTTTCAAAGCCCGGGCGACACAACAACACAATCTTATTCATGAACTACGCCCTTACGCTTCAAACGGATGGCGCCGATTAGCATCAGCACCCAACCTGCCAGGAAGCTGACGCCACCGACAGGGGTAACAAACGCCCACAGGCGAAGATGAGACAACGCCAGGCAATACAGGCTGCCGCTAAACAGCACCGTGCCTAACGCGAGGAAAACGCTACTCCAGTAAAACCAGATGCTGATCCGGCGTTGCATCGCCACCGCCAGTCCGAAGATAGCCAGCGTATGGAACGCCTGATATTGCAGGCCGGTCTGGATCCAGCTCATTTCAACCACACCGAGGGTTTTGCTCAGGACATGCGCACCGAAAGCACCCAGAGCGACATAAATAAAGCCACTGATAGCGGCAAAAATCAGCATAAAACGGCTGGTCATGGTCATACCCTACGTAAGTTATTGTTCGTAACGAAAGCGGAATTTCTCTTGTTCCGTGGCCGCTTTCGCCAGTATCCATTGACGGAAGGCGGCTATTTTACCCAGTTCTGCCTGACTGTCATGACAAACCAGATAAAAAGCGTTTTTACTGACCAGAACATCATTAAACGGACAGACGAGCCGACCCGCTTCAATTTCTGACTGCGCCATCACGTTATTCGCCAGCGCAACGCCCTGCCCGTGGATAGCAGCCTGCAACACCATCGCACTATGACTAAAGATGGGCCCCTGCTGGACGTTGATATGATTTAGTCCCAGTTGTCGCGTATAGGTTTGCCAGTCACGACGCGAAGCATCGTGCAATAAGGTATGCGTGGCTAAATCTGCGGGCGACTTCAGTGCTTTATCACCTGTCAGCAACAACGGCGAGCACACCGGCAGCAGATATTCTGCGTACAATTTTTCGACGCGCAGTCCCGGCCAGTTGCCGCGACCATAAAAAATCGCCACGTCGACATCGTCCGCCAGTTTATCTTCCTGACGGTCCACCGCCTGGATCCTGACGTCAATTCCCGGATAAGCTGAGTTAAAGCTAGAGAGTCGGGGCACCAGCCAGTGAATCGCAAAACTGGGCAATAAACTGACCGTCAGCGCCCCCTTTGCACTCCGCGCCTGAAGTTTACGCGTCGCATCCGTTAATTGCGAAAAAATCTCTTTGATGTCGAGGAAGTAACTTTGTCCTTCTTCGGTCAGAAGAAGAGAACGGTTGCGTCGGCGAAACAGCTTTAGCCCTAAGAAATCCTCAAGTGACTTGATTTGGTGACTTACTGCGGCCTGCGTCACAAAAAGCTCTTCTGCTGCGCGGGTGAAGCTAAGATGCCGTGCGGCGGCATCAAAAACACGTAATGCGTTCAGAGGTGGGAGTCGTTTTGACATGGCTTTTAGACTTTGATGTTAAAAGAATTTAACAATTAGATTACAACATGTAACCTATTAGTTTTTTTTATCTGAGCCATTATAATTTGTCCGTTGAGGAACTACCAGCAAATACCTATAGTGGCGGCACTTCCTGAGCCGGAACGAAAAGTCTTATTGGAATGCGTGTTCTGGTGGGCTTTTGGCTTACGGTTGTGATGTTGTGTTGTTGTGTTTGCAATTGGTCTGCGATTCAGACCACGGTAGCAACGCTACCCTTTTTCACTTCCTGTACATTTACCCTGTCTGTCCATAGTGATTAATGTAGCACCGCCAATTTGCGGTGCTTTTTTTTACCCGTCACCTGCAGATTAGTCTTCCAGCGCGACCATCTCTTTCACATCAGTTCGGTTGATCTGCTGTTTGTTGCCGTTAGCGTCCTTATACGAAATCATCCCGGTATCATCATCCGTCTTCGGTTTACCGTCCGAAACGATGCTGCGTCCATCATTGGTGTGCATCACGTAGTTCGGACCGGAACAGGCGCTCAGGGCAAAAGTCAGCATACATGCGGAAATAATTGCGGCAGTCTTTTTCATCTTCTTCTCCTTAAAGCTGTTTATGCTATTAAAAACGTACTCCGTAACAGGCAAAAAGATTTGCCTAACATTATTCAGCATAAGACACTGGTCTGATTTCGCCAGGTTATCCAGAAGATTCTTATAGTTAAGCAATCCTTGAATCACTGCCAAAATTGCGCCACGATCGACAAACCGAACTGAGGAATGTCATGAACGCTTTCAATCCCGCGCCGTTCCGCGCGCAATTTCCCGCATTAGCCGACGCGGGCGTCTATCTCGATAGCGCCGCGACGGCCCTTAAGCCACAGGCCGTTATTGAAGCCACCCAGCAGTTTTATACCCTGAGCGCAGGAAACGTTCATCGCAGCCAGTTTGCGCAAGCCCAGCGCCTGACGGCACGCTATGAAGCCGCCAGAGAGAAAGTGGCTCACATGCTGAATGCGTCGGATGACAAAACGATCGTCTGGACCCGAGGCACCACAGAGGCCATCAATATGGTGGCGCAGAGCTATGCCCGTCCTCGTCTGCAACCGGGCGATGAGATCATCGTCAGTGTCGCGGAACACCATGCGAATCTGGTGCCGTGGCTGATGGTTGCGGAGCAGACCGGAGCGAAAGTGGTCAAGCTGCCGCTCAATGCACAGCGCCTGCCTGATGTCGAACGTCTGCCGGCGGTCATCACCCCGCGCAGCCGAATTCTCGCCCTGGGGCAGATGTCGAACGTGACCGGCGGCTGCCCGGACTTAGCCCGCGCCATAACGCTCGCCCATGCGGCAGGTATGGTAGTGATGGTGGACGGCGCGCAAGGCGCAGTGCATTTCCCCGCAGACGTGACCGCCCTCGATATCGATTTTTACGCTTTCTCTGGCCATAAGCTGTACGGCCCAACCGGCATCGGCGTGCTTTACGGCAAACCGGAGTTACTGGAGGCCATGTCCCCCTGGCTCGGTGGCGGTAAGATGATCAACGAAGTCAGTTTCGAAGGCTTTACTACCCAGGCAGTCCCGTGGAAGCTGGAAGCGGGAACTCCCAACGTCGCAGGAGTGATTGGCCTGAGTGCGGCGCTTGAATGGCTGGCCGATATTGACATCGCGCAGGCGGAAAGCTGGAGCCGCGGGCTGGCTACGCTCGCGGAAGAGGCGCTGGCTAAGCGTCCTGGGTTCCGTTCGTTTCGCTGCCAGGATTCCAGTCTGCTGGCCTTTGATTTTGCAGGCGTTCACCATAGCGATATGGTCACCCTGCTGGCGGAATATGGCATCGCGCTACGTGCCGGTCAGCACTGCGCGCAGCCGTTGCTGGCTGAACTGGGCGTCTCGGGTACGCTACGCGCCTCATTTGCGCCGTATAATACAAAGAGTGATGTGGATGCGCTGGTCAACGCCGTTGATCGTGCGCTGGAAATACTGGTGGATTAATGACTAACCCAATATTTGCCGGACACCCGTTCGGCACGACCGTAACTGAAGACACCCTGCGCACTATTTTTCTCCCGTTGAACCAGTGGGAAGACAAATATCGTCAGTTGATCCTGCTCGGAAAACAACTTCCGCCACTGCCCGACGATCTCAAAGCGCAGGCCAAAGAAATCGCCGGTTGCGAAAACCGCGTCTGGCTGGGATATACGCGCTCCAAAGCGGGAACATTGCACTTTTTCGGCGACAGCGAAGGTCGCATTGTGCGCGGTTTGCTGGCCGTCTTGCTGACTGCCGCAGAAGGCAAAACGGCGGCGGAACTGCTGGCCCACTCGCCGCTGGAATTATTTGATGAACTGGGTTTGCGCACGCAGCTCAGTGCATCACGCAGTCAGGGGCTGACGGCGCTGAATGACGCCATCATTGAGGCCGCTCACGCTGCCGGATGACGACGCGGGCGCGTCTTATCCGGCCTACGATGCATTGCATCGCGCAAGATAATCTCAGCCCTGACGCGCCGCTTTTGCCATCATCTTTTTCAACGCATGAGAAACCGCCACAAAACCGAACGTGGCGGTGACCATCGTGGCCGCGCCGAACCCCGACGCGCAGTCCATCCGTTTTGGCCCTTCTGCCGTCGCCTTCATGGCGCACACACTGCCATCAGATTGTGGATACACCAATGCTTCCGTGGAAAACACGCAGTCGACGCCCAGCTTGCCTTTGCTGTTTTTTACGACGCCAAAATCGCTTTTCAGCCGTTCACGCAGTTTCGCCGCCAGCGGATCCTGAATCGTTTTCGCCAGGTCAACGACCTGAATCTGGGTTGGATCGATCTGCCCGCCTGCACCACCGGTGGTCACCAGCGGGATCTTATTGCGTCGACAGTACGAAATCAGCGCCGCTTTGGGCCGCACGCTGTCAATGGCGTCAATCACATAGCTAAAACCCGCGCTCATATAATCTGCGACGTTATCCGGCGTCACAAAATCATCAACCACGGTCACCCGGCACTCAGGGTTGATCTGGCGAATACGCCCGGTCATCACCTCCGCCTTCGCCAGCCCGACAGTGTCGCGCAGGGCATGAATCTGGCGGTTGGTGTTGGTCACGCAAACATCATCCATATCAATAAGCGTAATCGCGCCAACTCCGGTGCGCGCCAGGGCTTCTGCCGCCCAGGAACCGACACCGCCGATCCCAACCACGCAGATATGCGCATCGGCAAAAAGCTGTAACGCTTTCTCACCATACAGACGCGCGGTGCCGCCAAAACGCTGACGCCAGGCATCACTGATAACCACAGACATAACACCTCAAATTCATTAATATCGAACGGTATGACGGCCTGATGGCGGCCGATAAGCAACGCGCCATCCGGCAACTAGCCGCTGAACACGTTACCTGCGCCCGGCGCACTCTTCAGCACCCATACGCGACCATAATGATTATACCAGCCTGCACGGTGTCCGGCGTCCGGTCCGATCCCCTGATAGATGTCAAAGTGCTGACCTTTAATCGCCCCACCGACATCCAGCGCCACCATCAGACGCAGCTCATACTGGCCGTTAAATTTCCCGTTATTGTCCAGCAGCGGCACTTCTGCCAGCAGAGTAGTGCCCGCCGGGATAATACTGCGATCGGACGCGACAGAGGCGCGGCCAATCAGCGGTACCGCACTGGCGCCTTTCACCGGGGCAAAAGATTGCGGTTTAAAGAAGACAAACGACGGGTTTTGTTCAAGCAGTTCGCGGACTTCTGCTTCGCTGTGCGTTTCACCCCAATGGCGAATCGCCTGCATCGACATATCTTCTTTCTTCACTTCGCCGCGATCGATAAGCACTTTGCCGATACTGCGATAGGCATGGCCGTTTTTCCCGGCATAGCTAAAGAAGTTCAACGGAGAGCCGTCACCAAAATCGATATAACCGCTGCCCTGCACGTCCATGATGAAGTTATCCATCAGGGAGTTGCTGTACGCCAGAATGTAGTTCTCGCTCAGTGCGCCCACGTAAATCTCCGCGCGGGATGGCAAGCGTCCCCGTTTCGGCGGCATGCGATAGATAGGGTACTGGAATTCGCCCTGACGCGTATGGCGCGCCTGGATAACCGGCGTGTAGTAACCGGTAAACTGCACGTTACCGTAGTTATCTGCACCTTCCATCTGCCAGGCGTCGAGTCCAAACTGGCGCATGGTGCGCGTATCGCCGCCAGAGCGCAGCCACTCCTGCACAGCGTTATAAACGTTGCTCTGGTTACCGTACAAGCGCGGAGAAGCGCTGCGGATCTGATTGACCTGCTCGGCAAAATCGCCGGCGTTGATCGGTGCGCCGATCGCATCCGGCTGGTTCACCAGTGAGAAAGGCTGGGTAAACTTCCCGTCTTTATACTGCTGTCCACGATCGGTTGGTTTAGAGGAACAGGCAGTCAGCATTGCAACTACCGCGCCCATGAGAAGGTAACTGACCCAACGTCCTTTCATTGTTCTCTTCTTTTAGCTGTAAATCATGCGCAATGAAGATAACAAACCCGGCCCGCTAATGAAACGAGCACCGCTGCCCTGACGCAAATTTTGCACATTATTTAAACGGAAATGCCTTGTTTTTGTTCATTTTCATCCCGAAACCGTGATCCAGGTGAAAAAAGGGTTGCATGAAAATGTTAGCAGAGTATAGTGCGCATCCACGGACGCGGGGTGGAGCAGCCTGGTAGCTCGTCGGGCTCATAACCCGAAGGTCGTCGGTTCAAATCCGGCCCCCGCAACCAATTAAAATTTGATGCAGTAAAGCTTTCGCAAAGCAGTTTAAAATGCGCAGCAGAAAGACGGACGCGGGGTGGAGCAGCCTGGTAGCTCGTCGGGCTCATAACCCGAAGGTCGTCGGTTCAAATCCGGCCCCCGCAACCAATCAAATTTTGACGCAGTGTATAATTCTGCAAAGCAGTTTGAAACGCGAAGCAGAAAGACGGACGCGGGGTGGAGCAGCCTGGTAGCTCGTCGGGCTCATAACCCGAAGGTCGTCGGTTCAAATCCGGCCCCCGCAACCAATACTAAACACCTTAACGGGTGTTTTTTTGTTTCCGCGGTCCGTAAAAAAAGCGCTTTTCAGCGCTTTTTTATTATCCTCTTCTCGCCAGCGTCGCCCCATCGGCGAAGTACGCTTTGATCCCTGCCAGTATCGACTCCGCCACTTCCTGCTGGAAGGTGGCCGTTTTCAGCTTCCGTTCTTCTTCGATGTTACTGATAAACGCCGTTTCGACGAGAATCGACGGAATATCCGGTGCTTTCAGCACTGCAAACCCCGCCTGTTCCACCTGATTTTTATGCAGATTATTAATTTTGCCGAGCTTGTTGAGCACCGCTTTACCAAACTTCAGGCTATCGGCAATGGTCAGCGACTGCACCATATCGAACATGGTGTGATCGACGTAGCGGTCACCGCTTTTACTCACGCCGCCGATCAAATCCGAGGCGTTCTGGGTTTGCGCCAGATATTTCGCCGCCGTACTGGTCGCCCCTTTGGTCGACAGCGCAAAAACGGATGAACCGCTGGGCTGGCGACTGGTGAACGCATCCGCATGAATGGAGACAAACAGGTCAGCCCGCTGCTTCTGGGCTTTCGCCACGCGCACCTTCAGCGGAATGAAAATATCTTCATTTCGCGTCATGTAGACCTTCATGTTGCCTTCTTTCTCGATTAAGGCGCGCAGTCGTCTGGCGATCTGCAACACCACATCTTTCTCACGCGTATGGTATTTCCCCACCGCGCCGGAGTCTTCACCACCGTGTCCCGGATCGAGCATGATAACAATCGGCCGATCGCGCCCGGCTTTGCCTGGCTGCGGGCCGCTCTGCGCAGGCGGAACCTGCTTATCGAGATCGCCCCGGTTGTAATCTTCCAGCAAGGCCAGCAGCGGATCCTGCATATCCTGCGCATTAGCAGGATAAAGATCCATCACCAGACGCTCTTTAAAGCCCGCCACCGGTGCCAGCGCAAACAGCTGCGGCTTCACGTTTTGCTTCAGTTCAAACACCATGCGTACAGTCTGCGGATCGAACTGCCCCACGCGTGCCGATTTGATAAAAGGATCGTCGGGACGAATCTGCGCTGCCATGCCTTTCAACACAGAATTCAGGTTCACACCTTCAATATCCACCACCACGCGTTCAGGATTGCTCAGCGCAAACTGTTTGTACTTCAGCTGTTGATTCGATTCCACCGTCACACGGGTGTAACTGGATGCAGGCCAAACACGAACCGCAACGACCTGACTGGCCGCTGCCAGTCCGACCTGACTGGCCGCTGCCAGTCCGACCTGACTGACGCTCAATAGCCACATGGCGCCTGCCCCTTGCAGTAAACGACGGCGGCTAATAGGTGGATTGGATCCCGACATGCTTCTCCCGAGCAAAATAAAACGTAATGGTGATGTGATAGTAAACATCTAAATTGACCGGGAACTTTAGCGAAAGACGCATAATCTGTCATCTATAAAAGGGTAAACATTGTTATTGTATTCACGGTATTACTGAGTAAAAACTTCGTCTGGATTAAAATTTGCACTTGCACGCGGCGATAAAACAGAATAAAAATACATTAATTACGAATAATCATGCAATGAGGATATGCCGTGGTGAAGGAACGTAGAACCGAACTGGTACAGGGATTTCGCCATTCTGTTCCCTATATCAATACCCATCGGGGAAAAACGTTTGTCATTATGCTCGGCGGCGAAGCCATTGAGCATGAAAACTTTTCCAGCATTGTCAACGACATTGGGCTTCTTCACAGCCTCGGCATACGGCTTGTGGTGGTCTATGGCGCACGTCCGCAAATCGACGCTAACCTCGTCACTCATCATCATGAACCGATGTATCACAAAAATACCCGCGTCACCGACGCCAAAACGCTGGAGCTGGTAAAGCAGGCGGCGGGAACGTTACAACTGGATATCACCGCTCGCCTGTCGATGAGCCTGAACAATACACCGCTGCAGGGCGCGCATATCAACGTGGTTAGCGGTAACTTTATCATTGCGCAGCCGCTGGGCGTTGATGACGGCGTGGATTACTGCCACAGCGGGCGTATCCGTCGTATCGATGAAGAGGCGATCCATCGTCAACTGGACAGCGGCGCCATTGTGCTGATGGGGCCCGTCGCGGTATCTGTCACAGGCGAAAGCTTTAACCTGACCTCGGAAGAGATCGCCACACAGCTGGCGATCAAGCTGAAAGCTGAAAAGATGATCGGCTTTTGCTCTTCGCAGGGAGTGACCAACGACGATGGCGATATCGTCTCCGAATTGTTCCCGAACGAAGCGCAGGCGCGTGTAGAAGCACAGGAAGAAAAAGGCGATTACAACTCGGGCACCGTGCGGTTTCTGCGTGGCGCGGTGAAAGCCTGTCGCAGCGGCGTTCGTCGCTGCCACCTGATCAGCTATCAGGAAGATGGCGCGCTGTTACAGGAGTTATTCTCCCGTGACGGCATCGGAACGCAAATTGTGATGGAGAGCGCCGAGCAGATTCGCCGCGCTACCATTAACGATATCGGCGGGATCCTGGAGCTGATCCGCCCGCTGGAACAGCAGGGTATTCTGGTGCGTCGTTCACGTGAACAACTGGAGATGGAGATCGATAAATTCACTATTATCCAGCGTGATAACATGACCATCGCCTGCGCGGCACTGTACCCCTTCCCGGAAGAAAAAATCGGCGAAATGGCCTGTGTGGCGGTGCATCCTGACTATCGCAGCTCTTCGCGCGGAGAAGTGCTACTGGAGCGGATCGCCGCCCAGGCGAAGCAGATTGGTCTCAGCAAGCTGTTCGTCCTGACGACCCGCAGCATCCACTGGTTCCAGGAACGCGGCTTCACACCGGTGGATATCGACCTGCTGCCGGAAAGCAAAAAAGAGATGTACAACTATCAGCGAAAATCGAAAGTGCTGATGGCGGATCTGGGTTAGACACTATCGCATTGCCGGATGGCGGCGAAAACGCCATCCGGCACCTGTCATTTAAACAGCGTCGACAACCCACTGCGTCGTTCGGTTCGGGTGGCAATCGCACTGCCAAGTATGCGCTCATCGGCATATAACGACAGGCGGCGTCGTGCGCGGGTAATGGCGGTGTATACCAGTTCCCTTGTCACCACTGGCGTGCGCTGCGTGGGTAATACCAGCGCCGCGTGATCGAACTCCGAACCCTGTGATTTGTGCACCGTCATCGCCCAGGTGGTTTCATGTTCAGGCAGGCGGCTGGGCTGTACAGATTTAATGCTGCCATCCGGCATCGCAAACCAGACCCTTAATCCTTGCCCACGATCGAGCGCAATCCCAATATCACCGTTAAACAGGCCCAACGCGCTGTCGTTGCGGGCAATCATCACTGGCCGACCTTCATACCAGCGCGAATGGGGCTGACGATGAATTTTACGCTTTTGCTGCATTGCCAGCTCGATACGTTCATTCAGTCCGCTCACGCCAAACGGCCCTTCGCGCAGCGCGCAAAGCAACTGGAACTCATTGAAAGCCTGAATGATTAACGCAGGCTCCGCGCGCGCCTGAAGCAACGTCAGATAGTGTTCGTAGCCCGTCAGGGCGTCTTCCAGCATGGCGGTGTAGTCTTCATTGCTCTCCAGAGTCCGTTTATCGATATCGCTGAAGCCCTGCTGGAAAATGCTGTTGATCGCGGCCTTATCGCCACGGTTAATTGCTGCAGCCAGTTGTCCAATACCGGAGTCACTGCCAAAACGGTAGCTTTTTTGCAACAGGCAGAGACAGTCCCGCAGCGTGGCTGCGTCATTGCCGGTACCTGCCGGAACGGGCGTCCCTGTCAGGCGAGCCAGTTGCTGCGCCCGTTCAGAGGTATAGCCCGCATTCACCCACGCACAAATGTCACCCAGCACCGCCCCCGCCTCGACCGAGGCTAGCTGATCGCGATCGCCGAGGAAAATAACGCGTCCGTGCGACGGCAAGGCATCGATCAGGCGCGACATCATCGGCAGATCAATCATCGACGCCTCATCCACCACCAGCACATCCAGATGTAGCGGGTTGCCCGCGTGATGACGTAAACGCTGACTACCAGGCTGAGCGCCCAGCAGCCGGTGCAGGGTGCTGGCCTCCTCCGGGATACGTTTCTTTTGTTCATTCGTCAGCGGCAGCTGGCGTAATGCCTTGCCTAACGACTCCGTCAGACGCGCGGCGGCTTTGCCCGTCGGGGCCGCCAGACGAATACGGCAACGCTCGCCTTCCGCCATCTGGATCAACGCCGCCAGCAGTCTTGCCACGGTCGTCGTCTTCCCCGTACCCGGCCCACCGGAAATCACCGATATACGGCGGGTCAGCGCGACCGCCGCGGCAACTTTTTGCCAGTTAATCTCATCCGTCGTCGGAAACAGCGCTTCCAGCGTTTGCGTCAGTAGCGCTTCATCCATCTCTACGGGCCGGTTCACCTCGCTAAAAAAGCGGGCCACCGTCCGCTCATTGCACCACATACGGTTCAGATACAACCGATCGCCGTGCAGGATCATCGGCGATGGCCGCTCCCCAAAGCTGACGGCATCCGATGCGAGCAGGCATTCTTCCCAGTTCGCGGGTTCGCCAATGTCACTGAGGCATGAAATATAGAAAGGGGGATTATCCGCGTTCAGCGCCAGTTGTGAAAGCGGTAAACAGACGTGCCCTTCTCCGGCATCCCGGCTGAGTAACGCCGCTGCCAGCGTTACGGCAGGTTCATGTTCGCCGGTCACCGCCAGCGCGAATTGCGCATCCAGAGGGCGCAGTTGCTTCTGCTCGACGACTTCCAGCAATCGCTTCTGTAGCGTCATGATGCGTCCTCCAGTTCCACACCGGCAAACATCTCGTCCATCCGGCTAATCAACTCACCCGCCGGGCGGGTGGTATAAATCCCCTGCTGCGGCTGTTTGCTGTCCACGCCGCGCAGGAACAGATAAATCACGCCGCCAAAGTGGCGTTCATAATCGTAATCCGCAATGCGATAGCGTAAATACCGGTGCAGCGCGAGGGTGTAGAGCTGATACTGCAAATCG
Organism: Citrobacter sp. ANG330; assembly: GCF_047467925.1. Lineage (NCBI taxonomy): Bacteria > Pseudomonadati > Pseudomonadota > Gammaproteobacteria > Enterobacterales > Enterobacteriaceae > Citrobacter > Citrobacter sp. ANG330. Next base: position 92,865 of record NZ_JASJUI010000003.1, read on the forward strand.
TAGCGATGCGCCTGCATGGCTGCCGCCATCGCCTCTGGGGTATAGGCCGAGCTGTTGTCGCCCAGCCAGTTCGATTTGTAATCCAGCAGGTAATAGCGCCCGTCATGACGAAATACCAGATCGATAAAACCTTTCAGCATCCCACGCACCTGGGCGAATTCCAGCGGCGGACAGCCTGCCGATAGCGGGTCAAACTGACGGATCAGCGCATCCAGTTTCTCCGCGATAAGCGGTTGGCTAATCGGCAGATAAAACTCCATCTCAACCTGTTTTTCACGCGCAGAAAGCTGGCTCAGGCTGACGCCGGTCTCATTGAGTGGTGCATGGAGAATAGCGGTCAGCCACGCGGTGATGACGGGTTCCCAACAAGCGTCATAGCCACTAAGCTCCAGTTTCTCCTGCACCCAGTCAGCCTCGACCGGTTGGGTAAAATCGAGATCTTCAAACAGGCTGTGTAAGAAAGTACCAGGCGACGCGCCGCGCGGAAACTGGTGTGGGGTCAGTTCCGGCTCCTCAACCACCTCACCGACGCCTGTCGCATCAATGTCCAGTCGAGGCATGAGATCCTGCGCAATGCCGTGACCACGCTGTTGCAGACCGGAATAACTGGTCACCCGCCAGTTGTCGCCCGGCGTTCGTTGTACCCGTCGGGCACTCAGCGACGCCTCGCTCACGCTGGCGGTGGGCAACGGCTCGCTACGGGTCGCTTCCGGGATACGACAGACGATGTTCTCATCGCAAACCGCCTCTATCGCCGTACGTAGTCCGGCGGCATCCATTGGCTCCCCCTTTTGCAGCAGACGCCCCAGCGCGCTCTGATGCACATCGGTCGCGCCTTTTTTATCGCCACGTCGACGCACCAGAGGGGCGACGCCGAGACTGCAATGCCAGACCGAACGGGTCAGCGCGACGTACAGTAAGCGCAGATCTTCCGCCAGCCGTTCGGCTTCCGCCAGCGCCACACTTTCGTCCGCCTCGCTCAGATCCAGGACCGCGTCAAACGAGTTACGGTCGTGATAAAACGCCTGATCCTGAACGCGAAAATTCGTGATAAACGGCAGCCAGACCAGCGGATATTCCAGCCCTTTCGATTTATGAATGGTGACGATCTGCACCAGATGCTTGTCGCTTTCCAGACGCATTTGCTGGCTGGAGGCATTGCTGTCGGGCTCAAGAATATGCTGTGACAACCAGCGCACCAGCGCGTGCTCGCTTTCCAGTTGCGAAGCCGCCTCCTGCAATAGCTCGCTGATATGCAAAATATCGGTCAGGCGACGTTCGCCCCCCGCCGTCGCCAGCAGGTTTTCCGCAATCTTTCGCGCCGACATCAGCGCACGCAGCATCGGCATCACGCCCCGTTTCTGCCAAATCTGGCGGTAGCCGACAAATTCTTCGACAACCCGATCCCATGCATTTTCATTGTCGTTGAGCATTTCAATGTCACGCGCGTTGAGGCCCATCATGGAGGTCGCCAGTGCGCTGCGCAGGGTGTTTTCTTTTTCTGGATTCATTACTGCCTGCAAAACCCAGAGCATTTCCTGCGCTTCCAGCGTTTCAAACACGCTGTCGCGATTGGAAAGATAGACGGACGGAATCGCCAGCAGCGTCAGCGCGTCGCGCACCAGCGCGGCTTCCTGGCGGCTACGCACCAGCACGCTGATATCCGCCGCGCTCACCGGACGCGCCTCGCGACCACTGATAAGCATCGCCTCGCCGTTCAATCCGGCATTCAGCCAATCACGGATCTGCGCGGCGCACACTTGCGCCATATAGCTTTGATAATCCCCGACACCGCAGCTTTCCCCTTCCATCAGCCACATCGTCATTGCGGGCTGAGTTTCGCCATGAAATTCAAAACGTAGCGACTGATTTTTATCGGCGTATTTCACCGGCTGGAAGGGGATGTCGCGGAACATGAAGGCCTCGTCCATCAGGCCGAAGAGCCTGTTGACGCTGTTTACCATGCCCGGTGCGGAACGCCAGTTGGTGTCGAGGGTATAGTGCGCGCTGACCTCACTGCGAGCCTTCATATAGGTAAAGATGTCTGCGCCACGGAACGCGTAGATCGCCTGTTTCGGATCGCCAATCAATAACAGCGCGGTGTCTGGCTGATGCTGCCAGATGCGTCGAAAAATGCGGTACTGCTGCGGATCGGTATCCTGAAACTCATCGATCATTGCCACCGGGAAGCGGGTACGGATCGCCGCCGCCAGCGCGTCGCCACTTTCACTGCGCAGCGCGGCATCCAGCCGACTGAGCATGTCGTCAAATCCCAGCTCACCCCGACGACGTTTTTCTTTCGCCACCGTCTCACGGATCTCCGTCAGCGCACGCGTGATCACCAGATCTCTGAGGGTCAGCGGTTCCGCCAGCAATTCATCAATTGCAACAAACAGCGGATGCTGTGGCACTACGCCGCCTTCTTTTGTGCGCGCTTCAAGAAAACGCTGAGAAAATTTCTCCAGCGCCTCTGGCAACTGGTAGCTTAGCGTCTCTTCCTGCGCCCAGGCGCTGATCTTCTCGATCCATTTGCCCTGATTGCCACGGTTGAATTTACGCCGATCAATGTCTGAAGCTTCCATCACCCCTTCCAGCTCACCCACCGCGTCACACCACTGTTGCTTAAGCGCGTTGATTCGCTGCACGATCTGTTGATGACGGGATGCCAGCGTTTCGTCGTCCGGCGGCGGCGCTTTAATGACCGGCGCCTCCCCTTGCAGGTAACGGTTAATATCCGCCAGCAGCGCCTGCGGCCCTTTCCACGTTTCAAACACCACCTGGGCAATTTCACGCGGCAGGGGGTAACAGTGACGACGCCAGAAATCCGCGCAGGCCTGGTAGCGCAGCAGCGATTCATCTTCGATCAACTGTTGCTCAAACAACATGCCTGATTCAAAGGCGTTCAGGCTTAACATACGCTGACAAAAACCGTGAATGGTGAAAACCGCCGCCTCATCCATCTGTCTTTCGGCGAGCAGCAACCATTGCGCCGCCTGCTTTTTATCGTCGATTTCGTCCAGCAGACGGGCATAAAGGGGGTTGTCAGACGACTCGCGCAGGCAGGCGATACGCAGCTCATGAATATTACTGCGGATACGTCCGCGCAACTCTTCGGTGGCGGCCTCGGTAAAGGTCACCACCAGAAGTTCTTCAACGGTCAGGGGACGGGGAAAGGCGCAGGAACCGCCAAGCCCGAGGAGCAGACGCAGATAGAGCGCCGCAATAGTAAAGGTTTTGCCGGTGCCCGCAGAAGCTTCAATCAGGCGCTCGCCCGTGAGGGGCAAGCGCAGGGGATCAAGGGACTCGGCGACATCATTCATTCTCTTCTCTCACCAGGGGCAAAGTTTGCTGCAACGCGCTGACGTTGTCCCATACTTTCCAGCCTTGCGGGTGCACATACTGTGGTTTCCCGTTTTGACCGCCGGAAATCTGCGACAGTACCGCCATGCCTTGCGGCTCAACCACCGCCTGATGGAAAAAATCAGCAAGTTGTTGCGGCGTCAGCTGTTTTATCTGAGCCACAATTTTATCACGTGAATCGAAACGCATATTACCGCGATCGAAATCTTTGCTTAATTTCGAAGCCTCTTCGCCCAGCGTTTGCGGTGCCTGTAACATTTGCGCGACCATAGCTTGCTTAATCTGGGCAAACTCTTCCGGTTTCATCGTCCGCAGTTTCGCCTCCGCCGTGGGGAAAAACGCTTTGTAGCGATCCCAGAGATACGACGGCTGTTTATCGCTGCTTTGCAGCAGGAAGCCCATTCCCCACTGACGTCCAATGCTCATTGGGAAGGCGAAAACCGCATACCCTAACTGCTCTTCCGTTCGCAGTTGATTGTAGAACCACGGCTGGACAATCTGGCCCAGCATAGCGCTGTAGGCCGCGCTGGCATACTCATCATATCCCGTGGGCACAAAGACCGCCGCCAGCGCAGAGTCGGTGCTGCTGCCCGCTTTTTCAAAAATAACCGACTGCTGCTTATCCACCCGCACATCTTTGTTGCGACACCATTCGGCACCGTTCGCGCCCAGTTGCTTCTGGATATCCCGCGCCATCGTCGTGACCTGCGCTTCGCTCATGTTGCCAACGGCCAGAAACTCCGGACGAGCGCCCGATTTTAACGCCTCACGGTAGGCCATCACCTCTTGCAGGGTAATCGATGGCAGGAGCGCACGCCGCTCGTCGCGAGAGAAATAGGGCACCTGAGAGATCATCTGTACCGGCATTATCGCCTGCTCGTAGGCTTTCCCTTTCTCGGCGGAATCCATCATCTGGCTATACCAGGATTTCGCCTGCTCAAGCTGCTCTTCGGTTGCGGTGTAGCTGAAATAACCTTCAAGCAACGCCTGAAAAAGCTGCGGCAGACGCTGCGTATAGCCGTCGGCATTGAGCATTAACCCATTGTTGGCATTGGTTGAAAAACCGATGCCGCCCACTGCCGCCTGGTTACTTAACTGGTCGAGCGCAATCCCCGCCAGATAGTCATTCAGTGCAAACATGACCTGATTTTTAGCGCTGTCCATCGCCTGCGGATTACGCAGGATGACGCTCACGTCCGCTTTTGGCTCGCTGGCAAAATGTTGGCTCGGCGCGTACACCACGCGCAGCCCAGGCTCATCCACAATTAACGCCGGACGGTCATATTTCTTTTCCGGTTTAATCAGTGTGAAATCGTCAGGAATATAGGGGTTCAACTCCGGCAGCGTCAGCGCAATATCCTGCGCTTTTTTCTGCCAGTCACTAAAGGTCTGCTCGCTGATTTTATTGACCTGATAAGGAGCATCAACAAAATAAGCGGTCTTGTTGTGCGGCTCTTTCGGGCTGATGTACCAGATACGCGCATTTTGCGGCGTCATCATCGCCAGACGCGCGTTAATCGCTTTCGCATCGTATTGATCGGCAATGTTCACCGCGTCCAGGGTATGCGCCACCGGCACGCGGATCATGGTATCCGCCAGCCATTCGACGTAGTCCATATCACGGGTAATCGACGGATAACGGAAGTCGAGATCAAGGACATGCGACAGTTCGTCAAAGTAACGTTTATCCACGCCCTTTTCGCGTAACAAATTGAGATAGCTGAAAATAGCCGCAACCACCTCTTCGCGGTTCGCCAGGCCTTTATCGGTCAGAGTAGCAGAAATGGCTAACACACCGCTGTTACCGTTGACCACCGGATCGGAGTCTGCGCGAATGCCTTCCACCAGCCCTTGTTTTTGCAGCCAGTCAGAAAGCGTACCCGGACTACGGTTGCCTATCAGATAGGTGATCAGCTCGTCGGTTTTACTGCGAAACTGTGCGCTGTTGTTGTCGATGCGAAACTCAACGCGCAGCACTTTACGCGGCATCGCAGGCACGTAATGGATAATGACGCCCTTCTGCGCATCAGTGACAACCGGCACGGTAATTTCCGGCTTTTCGATATTCTTGTTTGACACCCGACCGAAGGTATTTGCAGCAATCTTTGCCAGTTCCGGCAACGGCTTATTGCTGTAAATAACCGCTTTCATCAGGTTGGCGGAGTAATACTTGCTATGAAAATCGCGCAACGCCTGTTGTACCGGGTTACCCGGTTTGTCGCTTAAGGTTTCCAGGTTGCCGCCGGAAAAACGTGAACCGGGGTGAGCCGGGTTGATGGTTTCCGCACTCACCTGCGCCATTCGCATCCCGTCACGGGTGCGCGCCATCGTCAGTTCAGCGTTTACCGCGTTGCGTTCACGGTCGGCATACTTTTTATCCAGCAGCGGCTCAGCAATCGCATCGGCCAGGCGATCAACGGCACCGGTAAGCGCATCGTTTTCCACTTCCAGATAAAACGCCGTACGGTAAGGCGCGGTGCTGGCATTATGACTGCCGCCGTGCAATTTGAGGTATTCCGCAAGGCTGTCGGCCTGTGGATATTTTTTTGATCCCATCAGACACATGTGTTCAAGATAATGCGCCAGTCCCTGATGCGCATCCGGATCTTCCAGCGACCCCACGGGCACCACCAGCGCAGAAAGCGATTTCACCGCCTGCGGGTCGGAGACCAGTAATACCACCATGCCATTATCCAGACGAATGGCCTGATACTGGCGGGTATCTTTATCGCTTTTACGGATGGTTTCCGCAACAGGCTGCCAACCGGTGTTTGCCTGACTTAAGGGCGCCCAAAAGGCGACCAACAACAGTAACGCTTTGAACCAGGTGCTGCTGGGCATTCAAGAACCTCATCATTAACTTTCTTTCTGCGCAAAGACACATTGGATGCTTCTCTGAACAGGGCAACGCATCATAAAGGAAGCATAAAAATTGCGCAATTTTTATACAATCATCACGACTGATTAAATCTGAAAAGCGGAAGCAGGTAACGTTGTGACTGCAAAATTATGGCCTCAAAGGTTTCTGAATCCAGCTGCCGCCACAGGCGCTGATACCAGATATCCTCACCTTCGCCACGTACGACCATGTTGCCTTCGTAAGCCTGCATAAACTTCACGCGGGCTTTTTGTCGCGTATCATCGTCATCTAACATGGCATCATTTACCGCGTCATAACAGGTTTTTATCCACGCACCACCGCTTTCCGGAAGCACCAGCAGCGGTGCGGACATCCCTTCGCGATACCCGTCAATCAGTTGCGCCAGATAACCCAATGCCAGCTCTTGCTCCAGCGGTGGGAAGCGCCACTCTCCGTCTTTTCGCAAAAACAGCCGGCTTTCACCTTTTCCGCCGCAGGCACAATAGACAAGGTGTTCGAGCCAAAGTTGCACACCTTGTGAAATGCTGATTAACGAAGGCCGCCAGCGCAAAAGACCATCTTCCTGCACCTGTGGCAGCCAGCCGGTCAACTGTACGCCGTTGCAGTGCAGATCGACCTCCAGGCTTTGGCCTGGCTGACGGCAGGCCACAATCCTGTCCGCCAGTGCCTGCATTTCCTGATGCTGAGCTTCCCAGAGGATTTCACCATAAGCCCCATACGGAAGATCCCCCGCTGCACGGAAGCGCCGGAACAGACGTTCGGCATCCTCTTGCTCAACCAGCGTATTCAGCAACTGCTGATTAAGCTGATAACGGGTCAGCCCTTCCAGCGTAAACGGTTCGGTGTCCGGGATCTCACTCTCTTCGGCGCGGAAATTTACCTGCAAGCGCTGCTGGAAAAACGCCCGCACTGGATGCGCCCAAAAGCGCTGTAGTGTTTCCAGACTCAGCGTCTCTGGCATGTCAAAGGCTAACGGCTGCACAAAATCACTGTGAGCCTCTCCGCTGCGGCTCGCCGCCGGTAGCCACTCGCTGGCGTAGCTCTGCTGTTCACCGGGCAAGAAATTTTGCGCATCGAATGGCATACGGGTATGCAGGCGGGCGATATGCGATTTCACCCGTTTCTCGCTCTCGTCGCTGCTCAATGCTTCGTCACCCGGCAAATAGTGGCTTTGTCCGATGTAATCGAGCAGTTCCTGCACCAGCACGGAAGGAAATCGTTCGCTGTTATCCTGGATTGAGCGCCCGATGTAGCTGATGTACAGCGACTGTTGGGCAGAAATGAGGGCTTCAAGGAACAGATAACGGTCATCATCACGACGGCTACGATCCCCGCGCATGGGTTTCTGGCTCATGAGATCAAAGCCGAGCGGGGCAAGCTGGCGTGGATACACGCCATCGTTCATTCCCAGCAGACAGACAACCTTAAAAGGAATAGAACGCATCGGCATCAGCGTACAGATATTCACCGGTCCGGCTAAAAAGCGCTGACTGATCCGCTCCTGATCCAACCGTTGTGCCAGTTCGTCGCGCAGAAGCGATAGCGGGACCGCGTCGTCATACTCAGCCTTTAACCCTTCATCGATTATCGCCTGCCACTGCTGCTCGATCAGCGTCATGGCCGCCTCGGTTTCTGTATCCGGCAGGAAGAAGTCGTTGAGCATCTCACGACACACCGGCAGCCACTCTTCCAGTGGACGTTCTTGTGCCAGGCCACGACGCCAGAGATTAAGCTGCATCAGTAACGACGCCAGATGCCCAACCAGTTCGGCGATGAGCCCGCTGGACTCATCGTAAGGCAGAACGGACTGCCATTCGCCCTGCGCACTTTCCATGGCGTAGCCCAGCAGCATGCGCGTCAGGCCAAACTGCCACGTATGTTGCCCCGTTGCTGGAAGTTCCAGTTCGCGCACGTTATCGTCGTCAATGCCCCAGCGAATGCCCGATTCATTGACCCACAACCGCAGGTAGCGCAGTCCTTCTTCGCTGATATTGAAGCGCGCCGCGAGCACCGGAACATCCAGCAGCGCCAGTACATCTTCAGAGACAAATCGACTGTCAGGCAGTGACAGCAGGCTGATGAACGCCTGCAATACCGGATGTGACTGACGCGCCCGACGATCGGATATCGCATAAGGGAGATAACGCTCCGCAGGGGCGCTGCCAAAGACGGCCTGAATAAACGGGCTATAGCTGTCGATATCCGCCACCATCACGATGATGTCACGTGGGGTGAGCGTTGGGTCCGCCTCCAGCATCGCCAGCAGACGATCGTGCAGGACTTCCACTTCGCGCTGCGGGCTATGACAGACGTGAAAGGTAATGCTGGTGTCGTTTGGATCAAGGCGTCGCTTATTGTCGCTGCGGGAATACTCTTCCAGATCCACACCCGCCACCGCGCGGTTTTCCAGCTCAAGGATATCGGCCTGGATGTTATGCAGCAGGTTATCCGGCGTCACGTCGACAAACGCATCCAGCTCCTGGCTGTTTTCCAGCTCTGAGAGCAGATAAATGTAGTCGCGTCCTAGTTTCCCCCACGAGGCCAGCATCGGGTTACCCACATCCTGTTCGCCATCGCCGTTAAACAAACTTTCGGCGTTCGAACTATCACGAAACAGCGGTAAATGGCGATCTTCAAAACTATGCCGCCGCTGACGCGCCAGCAGTTTTGCAAGATATGCCGGGTCTTTGATATCGCCCCAGTAGTAGCGGCAGGGATTGGTAAAGAGGAGATGAATATCGATATGTTTGCCAAGCGCCTGCAATGCCTGCAGATACACGGGCGGCAACGCAGAGATCCCACAGATAAACACACGAGAAGGAAGTCCTGGCGGACAAGAGCTGGCATTCTCCAGGGTCTGGATAAACCGCTGATAGAGATTGGCACGATGCCAGCGCGGCTGCCCCAACGCTTCGGTGTACTCCACCAACGCTTTCCATAGCGGCGCTTGCCAGCTTTGCGCGTCTCCCAGACCTTCGATCGTTTGCCCCGCTTCCCACTGGGTCAACCATTCCGGTCGGTACACCAGATACTGATCGAAAAGATCCGCTGCGCGGGACGACAACTGGAACAACTTCCGTTTATCAGTATCGTCCGTCAAATAGTGGCGTAATAACGTAAAGTCGTCATGATCCAGCAATTGCGGGAGCAGCGTCATCAACTTCCAGCTCATACTCTGTTTGTTGAAGGCGCTCTCCTTAGGGATCTCCGGCAATACGCGTACGAACATATCCCAGATAAAACTTGCCGGAAGGGGAAACGCTATGTTGGCTGCGATACCAAACTTCTGCGAAAGGGTCATCTGTAACCACTGCGCCATCCCGGTACTCTGTACCAGAATCATTTCCGGCTCAAAGGGATCGTCCAGCCGTTCGCGCTCGACGATAAACTCCATCAATGCTTCCAGCACATCCAGACGGTTTGAGTGGTAGACCCTTAACATAGAGACTCCTGACAACTAGCGGTTCGGGCAGTGCAGACGTGTCATTTTCCCCTGTCTGCCCTGAGGTGAAGATAGCGTAACGCTGATGCTGACACATCCCGCCTGCGTTGTCTGCATTCGGTTAACCTGCCAGTTAACAGGTGGCGAAAATGAACGCAGCTGTGTCTGCAACCAGCCCTGCCGCCAGAGTTGCAGGTACTGGCTCCTGATGACAAAACCGTTCATCAGCGCACGCTGATACCCGGAAAGTGCCGTCACCACCATCACCATGAGGAGCATCGCCAGTATCACTTCCGGCAAGCTAAATCCGTGCTGACGGCTCAGGGAAGCTGGCATAGTGTGGCCTCCCGCAGCGGACAGAAATCGCTCCAGCCATGAGAAGAAAAAACGATACTGTCCTCCTTTTGTTCGCCTTCTCGCCATAGAGATGTTCCCTGATAGCTGGCAATAAGCAAAACGCGACTGTTGGCGAGTCTGCGCAGACAGACAGGAACGTTGCCTTCCCCATAGTACCGGCACGGCTTATTTGCGCTTATCGCCCATTGCTGCACTCTGCCCCACTCTATGGCTGACTGCACGATAGCCTGGTGCTTCAACGCCTGGCTTTCTATTGCCACCCTTGACGCAAAACTACTTTGCTGCTGATTAACGCCCTGTAACAACAGACTACCGAGAACCAACAGCAGCAGAACCAGCGCCAGAGAAGAGACGCCCCGCTCGCGGCTCATAAATTAAAACCGGTAACGCTGTAGCGAGCGTCGGCCACGGTTTGCGGATCCCCCCGACTGACGCCCCGCAGGTGTAAGGTCAGTTCGGGCGCAAATCCCGCAATATCCTGGCGCACGACCTCGAATGCCGTAATCTGCACGACGTCAGGATCAGTAATTTTATCCCATCCTTTTCCGTTACACGTTTTCGCACCGCGCTGCGTCTCCAGTACGCTATCATTCAGGCGAAACCCGGTTTGTTCAGCCTCTTTCCCCGGCTCATTTTCCCAGACGCCATTCGCGTTGGCGTCCCACTGTACGATGATGCATCGGCCCGTATCGGAAATGTATATCCCTTCGCCACTGCAACTACCGTGACAATATCCCGCGCGTTGAAGGTGCTTCGCGACGGTATACACCCGCTGCCACATATCATCCTCCAGAGCGAGTTTGCGGGTCTGCTGAAAAATATCGCGCTGTAATGCTGGTAAAAACCGGGCGGCTCCAAGTAACAGTACGCTACTGATTGCCATCGCTATCAGCACCTCAAGCAAAGAAAAACCGCTTTCACTCACCGACAGCCCTGAGTATCGTCGCGCTCGCACAGGCGGATACGTCCCCAGGGCGAAACCACCACCCGCCATTCGCCTGCAGCGTTTTTCAGACGAATATTCCCCGGCCATGCAGTATTGCGTTGACCATAAAATGCCAGCGAGGCGGTGATCCCGACGAGGTCGACATCGCGCCAGAGCGGCACAAAAACGAGCGCTGAGCGCGGCGCACAGGTATTTCGTGAGGCTGTCGAACTGACAAGACACCATGACGCGTCCTCCCTGATGGCGGTAATGACGTGATCGCGGTTATGCCAGTTGGCATCCTCCCGTAGCAGCAACAAGAAATCGCGCAACTGACAGGCGGTCTGCCAGAGATGTTGCTGTTGCTGCCACTGCTGCCAGCCGTAGAGTCCTGTTGCACTCAGGCTGATAATAATAAGCATCGCGACCAGCGTTTCGATGAGCGTATAGCCCTGCTGTGTATTCATGGCGGCAGTATGACGCGTCGGGAAGTTAAAACGAGGCGATAATTCAGGTTTTTCGGCGCGTTACGAAAGAAATTTACTCTGTTGCAGCAGGTTGCATCATTTCAGGAACCCGCACCGAAAAAGCAAAATTTGGATAAAAAAAACCGACGCGCAAAGGCGTCGGCTATGACAGGATAATCCCAGTTTAGATTGCAACCGGCGCTTTAATCCCCGGATGCGGGTCGTAACCTTCGATTTCAAAATCTTCGAAGCGGTAATCAAAGAGGGAATCGGGTTTACGTTTGATCACCAGTTTCGGTAACGCGCGTGGTTCACGGGTCAGTTGCAGGTGCGTCTGCTCCATGTGGTTGCTGTACAGATGCGTGTCACCACCGGTCCAGACGAAATCGCCTACTTCCAGATCGCACTGCTGCGCCATCATATGCACCAGCAGCGCATAACTGGCGATGTTAAACGGCAGACCGAGGAAAACGTCACAGGAGCGCTGATACAGCTGGCAAGAAAGCTTGCCGTCCGCGACATAGAACTGGAAGAATGCGTGGCACGGAGCGAGCGCCATTTTGTCCAGTTCACCGACGTTCCACGCCGAAACGATAATGCGTCGTGAATCCGGATCATTTTTCAACTGATTCAGCACTGTCGTGATTTGGTCTATGTGGCGGCCGTCCGGCGTCGGCCAGGCACGCCACTGTTTGCCGTACACCGGGCCCAGATTGCCGTTTTCATCCGCCCATTCGTCCCAGATGGTGACGTTATTTTCGTGCAGATACGCCACGTTAGTGTCGCCTTGCAGAAACCACAGCAGTTCGTGGATGATCGAGCGCAAGTGGCAACGTTTTGTCGTCACCAGCGGGAATCCTTCCTGCAGGTTAAAACGCATCTGATGACCAAAAATGGAAAGCGTTCCGGTTCCGGTACGGTCGTTTTTCTGTGTGCCTTCATCCAGCACTTTTTGCATCAGTTCTAAATACTGTTTCATGGTTCCTCAGGAAACGTGTTGCTGTGGGCGACGACGATAAGCCCAAACCATCATGATCACACCAGCGACAATCATCGGAATCGAGAGGATCTGTCCCATGCTGATGTACTGTACCCATTCACCGGTGAACTGCTGATCCGGCTGACGGAAGAATTCAACAATGATACGAAACGCGCCGTAGCCAATTAAAAACAGACCGGAGACGGACCCCATTGGACGCGGTTTACGAATAAACAGGTTAAGAATGATAAACAGCACGACGCCTTCCAGCGCCATCTCATAAAGCTGAGACGCATGGCGCGGCAAAGAGCCGTAGGTATCGAAAATGGATTGCCACTGCGGGTGGGTTTGCAGCAGCAGAATATCTTCCGTACGCGAACCCGGGAACAACATGGCGTAAGAGAAATTCGGATCGACACGTCCCCAAAGTTCACCGTTAATGAAGTTTCCCAGACGCCCGGCACCCAGGCCAAAGGGGATCAGCGGCGCAATAAAATCCGAGACCTGAAAGAAGTTGCGCTTCGTGCGTTTGGCGAAAATAATCATCACCAGAATCACACCAATCAGGCCACCGTGGAAGGACATACCTCCGTCCCAGACGCGGAACAAGTAAAGCGGATTATCCAGAAAAAGCGGGAAGTTGTAGAACAGCACGTAGCCAATACGCCCACCGAGGAAAACCCCGAGGAAACCTGCATAGAGTAAATTTTCGACTTCATTTTTGGTCCAGCCACTGCCTGGGCGATTGGCACGGCGGGTCGCCAGCCACATCGCGAAAATGAAGCCCACCAGGTACATTAAACCGTACCAGTGAAGTGCGACGGGTCCAATTGAGAAAATGACCGGATCAAATTCCGGAAAATGCAGATAGCTACTGGTCATCTGTCACCACAAGTTCTTGTTATTCCGCTGAAAAGACTCAGCGAGCGAGATGCGCACCCACAGCTTACAGGCGCTCCAAAGGAGCGAATGATAGCATATGAGGTTCTGTGAGGCTGTCGGGAAGATGTAAAAGATCTGTATAACGCTTTTACAACCCCCCGCGAATCAGACCACCCATGCCGCGACGTTCCATAAACGCCGCTACCTGATGACGCACCTCCGTTGCCAGTTGCGCCTCGAGGCTACGCTGGGCAAGGTTTTTGGCCTCTTCGTAATCAATGTGACGCAGCAGGTATTTCACGCGCGCCACCGAGCGACCGTTCATTGAGAGATGACGGAAACCCAGCCCAATCAGGAGAGCCACGCACATCGGATCGCCTGCCATTTCACCACACAGACGCAGGTCGATACCACTACGCTCCGCTTCCTGCGCAATCATCGACAGCGCACGTAGCATCCCCGGATGCAGGCTGTCGTAGATGCTGGCCACACGCGTATTGTTGCGATCCACCGCCAGCACGTACTGGGTCAGATCGTTAGTCCCGACGGAGATAAAATCGATGCGACTTGCCAGATTCGGCAGCATAAAGACCATCGACGGCACTTCCAGCATGATGCCAATCCGTGGTTTTGGAATCGCGTAACCGATCATCTCTTCCACTTCACGCCCGGCACGTTCAATCAGGCGGCGCGCTTCATCCACCTCATCGATACTGGTTACCATCGGCAGCAGAATACTCAGGTTGCCCGTCGCCGCATTGGCGCGCAGCATCGCACGCACCTGGACCAGGAAGATCTCCGGCTGATCGAGCGTGATGCGGATCCCTCGCCAGCCCAGGCAGGGATTCTCCTCACTGATTGGCATATATGGCAACTGTTTGTCCGCGCCAACGTCCAGCGTTCGCAACGTCACCGGCTTGTCGTTAAACATCTGCAACATGCCCTGATACTGCGCCACCTGCTCCTCTTCAGAAGGGAAACCACTTTGCAGCATGAAGGGAATTTCGGTGCGATACAGACCAATGCCGTCGATACGACTGCCCAGCTTTTCTTCATGCTCCGGGCTGAGCCCCGCGTTCAGCATGACCTTCACCCGCTCACCGCTTTTAAGCTGTGCCGGTAAATTGACGTCATCTTCCGCCAGACGGCTGAGTTCATTCTCTTCGCTGATAAGCCGCTGATATTCCTGAATCAGTACCGGTTCTGGATCGACCAGCAGCTCACCGCGATAGCCATCCACCACCAGCGTACGCCGGTGCAGCACCGACGGCTGGATATCCGCGCCCATCACGGTGGGGATGCCCAGCGCACGAACCATAATCGCCGCATGGGAGTTGGCCGCCCCGTCGCGTACAACAACACCCGCCAGGCGGTCCTGCGGCAGCTCCGCCAGCGTCGTGGCAGAGAGCTCGTCAGCCACCAGCACGAAGCGTTCTGGCCAGGCATTGGGTCCTTGTACAGAATCATCGAGATGAAACAGCAGGCGCTGACCCAGAGCACGCAGGTCACCCGCACGCTCTTTAAGATAGTTGTCACTCAGCGAAGCAAACTGTTCGGCAAACTTTTCGATAATGGTTTTGACCGCCCATTCGGCCACAGACCCTTTATCCACTTCGGCAAACAGCTCGCGTCGCAGGCGGGCATCGGAAAGCAGGTGCGAGTAGAGATCAAATATCGCGGCCGTCTCTTTCTGCGCCCCAGCGGCAAACCGCTTGCTGTAACGGCGAAATTCATTTGCCGCCTCTTCCAGCGCGCCGGTCAGGCGCTCACGCTCCAGAGCGGGATCCAGCGTAGACGCCTGATACACCTGCTCCATCAACGGCAGCGTCGCATCCTGCCAGCCTTCAGCGATCGCAACACCCGGCGCCGCTGGCAGTGCACGAATGCGCGTCTGCCGATACTGGCCGAACAGGGCGGTAAGCTGAGATTGTGACAGGATCGCCGCCATCTGCGTGGCGAGCGTCACCAGGAAAGATTCTTCGCTTTCATCGTACTGGCGCAGTTCGCGCTGCTGCACAACGAGAACGCCCAGCAGCTGACGGCGCTGAATGATCGGCACCCCGAGGAAGGCACGGAAGCGCTCTTCTTTTACCGAGGGAATGTATTTAAAGCTGGGATGTTTTTGCGCATCAGCAAGGTTGATAGGTTCCGCCAGCCTGCCAACCAGGCCGACGATACCTTCATCAAATGCGAGTGCGACAGTGCGACCGCGCGGTTTTTTAAGTCCCCGCGTCGCCATGAGGTAATAACAACGCCGGTCATGATCGGCCAGATAAACCGAACAGACCTCTGTATCCATCGCAAGACAGATGTCAGTAACCAGAATATTCAGCGCTTCATTCAGACGCGGAGCACTGGCCACCTTTTCGACTATTTCGCGCAGGCGGGTGAGCATAATTTGCGTGGCTTAACCTCTTTTACGTCGATAAGCAGATGTACTTTGCGGCTTCGGCGTCACTTCCTGAAGCGCCATCACAACACTTGCGAACTCTTTCATCACCCTGCGATAGACATCGCGTTTAAATGAAACCACTTGCCGGACCGGGTACCAGTAACTTACCCAACGCCAGCCGTCGAACTCAGGCGTGCTGCTGGTTTGCATATTGATTTCCGCGTCCCCGCTCATCAACTGCAAAAGAAACCACTTTTGTTTCTGGCCGATACACACCGGCTTTGTATCCCAACGCACCAAACGTTTTGGTAACTTGTAACGCAACCAGTTGCGTGTAGAGGCAAGGATCCGCACATCTTTACGGCTTAACCCTACTTCTTCAAACAGTTCCCGGTACATCGCCTGTTCTGCTGATTCTCCTGGGTTTATCCCACCTTGCGGGAACTGCCAGGAGTGCTGACCAAACCGCCGGGCCCACATCACCTGCCCCTGACGATTACAAATTACGATACCTACATTTGGGCGGTAGCCATCGTCATCAATCACCGGACTACCTCAACATAAACCTTATATGAGAATGATTGTTTCACACTCCTGACAGACGGTAAACCACTGAGTTACGGCGGTGTGCATCTAATAACAATTGAATAACTCACAGTTAAAGACAAAGTTATAAACAGATACTCACCCATCCGGGCGATTTTATTCACCTTTTCTGTGGATAGAGTTGTGAAGAAGTACGGAATTACTCCGGGAAAACCCGGAACAGTCTGAATAAGCGGCGAACAGAGGGGAAAAAATATTTTCATTTATTCATGAGGTTACTGGACCATTCCATCAGGTATTCGGCAGAAAAGTGATAGCCGTCACACTGACGATCCTCAGGCTGATGAAAGATCGAACAGCGCCGACTTTATCCACAGATTGTGCCAATAAGTTAGACACAAATTGTGTGAAAATTCGATTTTCGTCGCACGTCAAGGCTGTAAATGGAAACAGTAGTTGGGGTTTTTCACAGTTATCCCATCTTTCTGTGGATAACATGGTGTAAGATCCTGTTTAAACTCAGTGACCAGAAATGGAAAACCCGTTATGACGTTGCGCAACATGTGTCGTCATAAACTAAAAACCAATATAAATCATGGCATTGAATATCACATGTGGAAAACGATAAACTTCATTCCCACGGTATAAAATCTTTGTTCATTTTTTCATCTAAGGTGTAACGCCATGTCCGGACTCCATCCTTTACGCTTTCCTCCGGAATCAGAAGCCCTTCTGCTCCAGCAGGCGCAGCAGCTTTCGGGCTATTCGTTAGGCGAACTGGCGGCGCTGGCGGGTATCGTTGCGCCGAAAGATCTCAAGCGGGACAAAGGCTGGATCGGCGTATTACTGGAACTCTGGTTGGGTGCCAGCGCCGGAAGTAAACCTGAGCAGGATTTCGCCGCGCTCGGCGTCGAGTTGAAAACCATTCCCGTGGATAGTCTTGGGCGACCGCTTGAAACCACCTTTGTCTGCGTCGCGCCGCTGACCGGAAACAGTGGTGTGACGTGGGAAACCAGTCACGTACGGCACAAACTGAAGCGAGTATTGTGGATCCCGGTGGAAGGCGAACGCAGCATTCCCCTCGCACAGCGGCGGGTCGGCTCGCCCGTTCTCTGGAGTCCCAATGAAGAAGAAGACCGTCAGCTACGGTTCGACTGGGAAGAATTAATGGACATGATTGTGCTCGGCCAGGTTGAACGGATCACTGCCCGCCATGGCGAATTTTTACAATTGCGTCCAAAGGCCGCAAACGCCAAAGCGCTCACCGAGGCGATCGGCGCGCAGGGCGAGCCAATACTGACGTTGCCGCGTGGTTTTTATCTCAAAAAGAACTTCACCCGCGCCCTGCTGGAACGCCACTTTTTGTTACAACCGCGTTAGACTTTCACCTGCCGTCCGGTAAGCATATAATTAGCGTTTATTTATTTGGCAGGACTTTGTTCAATGTTATTTGCATGGATAACCGATCCTAACGCCTGGCTTGCGCTCGGTACGCTGACGCTGCTGGAGATCGTGCTTGGGATCGATAATATTATTTTTCTCTCTCTGGTCGTTGCAAAACTCCCCACCGCACAGCGTGCGCACGCCCGGCGCCTCGGTCTGGCAGCGGCGATGATTATGCGCCTGGCGCTGCTGGCGTCTATTGCCTGGGTGACCCGTCTGACCAATCCGCTGTTTGAGATTTTCGGTGAGGACATTTCCGCCCGCGATCTGATCCTTCTGCTTGGCGGTCTGTTCTTGATCTGGAAAGCAAGTAAAGAGATTCACGAATCCATTGAAGGTGAAGAAGAAGGGATGAATATGCGCGTCACCTCCTTCCTCGGGGCGATCGTGCAGATTATGCTGCTCGACATTATCTTCAGTCTGGACTCAGTGATCACAGCGGTCGGCTTGTCCGATCACCTGTTCATTATGATGGCGGCAGTGGTGATTGCCGTTGGCGTGATGATGTTTGCGGCGCGTCCGATTGGCGAATTTGTCGACAGACACCCGTCCGTGAAGATGCTGGCACTGTCGTTTCTGATTCTGGTGGGCTTCACCCTGATCCTGGAAAGCTTCGACGTGCATGTACCGAAGGGCTACATCTATTTCGCCATGTTCTTCTCGATCTCGGTTGAGAGCCTGAACCTGTTACGAAACAAGAAAAACCCACTGTAATTGCACTTTTTCGCTCCCTGCGGGGAGCGACTATCTCCCCTTTTCGCCTCTCAGATTAAGATTTTCCTGCTTTTCCTGCCCACAACTTCAGGTTATTACTAGACTATTATCAGACGCAGGCCACGTGAGGATAAATGGATGAAAAAATGGGCAGTGATAATTTCCGCAGTAGGACTGGCTTTTGCTGTTTCCGGTTGTAGCAGCGACTATGTCATGGCGACCAAAGACGGTCGTATGATCCTGACCGACGGGAAACCTGAGATTGATGATGATACCGGTCTGGTGAGCTACCACGACCAGCAGGGCAACGCCATGCAGATTAACCGCGACGACGTTTCTCAAATCATTGAACGTTGAAGATTGAGGTCAGCAATGCTGCTGGCCTTAACAATTTTTCTTCCCTTTTTCCTTTCCCTCAGCCATTTTTATAATCCTATGTCGCGATTATAAAAAGGAAACGGCTATGCAATATCACCGTATACCCCACAGCTCGCTTGAAGTTAGTACACTGGGGCTGGGCACAATGACGTTTGGTGAACAAAATAGCGAAGCCGACGCACATGCACAGCTCGACTATGCCGTCGCCAACGGCATTAACCTGATCGACGTGGCCGAAATGTACCCGGTACCGCCACGCCCGGAAACCCAGGGACTCACCGAAACGTATGTCGGAAACTGGCTGGCTAAACATGGCAATCGTGAAAAGCTGATTGTCGCCTCCAAGGTCAGCGGCCCGTCACGCAATAATGACAGCGGCATTCGTCCCAATCAGGCGCTGGATCGCAAAAATATCCGCGAAGCGCTGCACGACAGCCTGAAGCGTCTGCAAACCGATTATCTGGACCTTTACCAGGTGCACTGGCCTCAGCGCCCCACCAACTGTTTCGGCAAACTCGGCTACAGCTGGAGCGACGCCGCGCCGGTGGTCTCGCTGCTGGATACGCTGGACGCGCTCACCGAATTCCAGCGCGCAGGCAAAATCCGCTACATTGGCGTATCGAATGAAACCGCCTTTGGCGTGATGCGCTATCTGCATCTGGCGGACAAGCATGATCTGCCGCGCATTGTCACCATCCAGAACCCTTACAGCCTGGTCAACCGTAGTTTTGAAGTTGGGCTGGCGGAAGTGAGCCAGTATGAAGGCGTCGAACTGCTGGCCTATTCCTGCCTGGGATTTGGCACGCTGACCGGCAAATACCTGAACGGCGCGAAGCCTGCCGGGGCGCGTAATACGCTGTTTAGCCGCTTTACCCGCTACAGCGGCGAGCAGACGCAAAAAGCCGTGGCAGCGTATGTGGATATTGCGAAGCGTCATAATCTCGATCCGGCGCAGATGGCGCTGGCCTTCGTTCGTCGTCAACCCTTTGTTGCCAGTACGCTGCTGGGCGCTACTACCATGGAACAGCTGAAAACCAACGTCGAGAGTCTGCATCTCGAATTAAGCGAAGAGGTGTTGGCAGAGATTGAAGCGGTGCATCAGGTTTACACCTATCCTGCACCATAAGGAAAGCGCGCCGGTGAGTGCCGGCGCGTTGATTACGCCTGGCGGCGCTGCCAGATCCACAGCGCCGCTATCGCCAGCGCAAACAGACCGCCAAAACCGATACCCACGGCGATGACCGGGATCCCTACCCATACCGCCAGCGAATAGAGCCCCAGCATCAACAGCATTGCGCTGTTTTCTCCGAGGTTCTGTACCGCGATCGCATTACCCGCACCGACGCTCTTTTTACCGCGCTCCTGCAACAGCGCATTCAGCGGTACGACAAAGAAACCGCCCAGTACACCAATCAGCATCAGCAGCGCGTAGGCAGGCAACAGCGCGTGTTGCAGAGAGAAAATCAGCACCACGACGCCAATCAGGATCCCCGCTGGCATACAACGCACTACGGTATCCAGCGTCACCAGCCTGGCTGCGGCACCCGCACCGGCCACAATACCGATCGCGACCATCGCGTTCAGGTAGGTTGGCGTGGCGTTATCGGTAATGCCTAACGCTATCGGTACCCACAGCACCAGCAGGAAACGCAGCGTCACCCCTGCGCCCCAGAACAGGCTGGTCCCCACTAGCGAGAAGCGCGTTTCGCCGTTACGCCACAGTGAAACACAGGCGCAGAAAAAGCTGCGGGTCATTTTTGCCAGATGCCAGGACTGCCCCGGACGGGCGGCGGCCAGTTTTGGAATAGACAGGTTCGCCACCACTGCACCGGCGTAGGCAAGCGCACAGGCCACCAGCGCAGCAATAACATGCCAGTCGGCCAGCACGCCGCCCGCCACCGAGCCGAGCAGAATCGCCGCAATAGTGGACGCTTCCATCAGGCCGTTGGCTTTCACCAGCTTATCGCCAGTGGTCAGTTCGCCCAGAATGCCATATTTCGCCGGTGAGTAGGCTGCAGCGCCAATGCCCACCAGCGTATAGCCGAGAAACGGATTGAAGCCAAAGCAGATACTTGCCGCCCCCAGCAGCTTGAGTCCGTTGGCGAACATCATTACCCGGCCTTTGGCAAAGCTGTCAGCGACCTGACCGACAAACGGCGCAAAAAGGATGTAAGCGCCCACAAACACCATTTGCAGTATCGGCTGGCTCCAGTCGGGATAGAACTGCTCCTTCAGCAGCGCCAGCGTGGCAAACAACAGGGCGTTATCGCCAAACGCAGAGAGAAACTGCGCCGCGATAACCGACATCATTCCTTTCGACCAGACAGAGGTATTGGTATGTACTGACTCAGGCATGTTGTTTTTCCGGATCATCAACCCAGCTTTTCAGCGTCACGAAATCCGGCTTACCGCTGCCGAGTAACGGGAGTTGCTTCAGGTAACGGATATCGCGCGGCACCGCCAGTTCTGGCACGCCGTGCGCACGGGCATACTGCTGTAGAACATCACGCGTCAGTTCGCTGTCGGTGGTAAAGAGCACCAGCGCTTCGCCTTTACTGGCATCGCTCTTGATCGCCGTCGCGTGCATTTTTTCCGGCGATACGCCGAGCGCCAGTTGTTCTACCATCTCCAGTGAGACCATCTCACCGGCAATTTTCGCAAAGCGTTTGGCGCGCCCCTGAATCTGCACGAATCCCTGTTCGTCAAAACGCACGATATCGCCGGTGTCATACCAGCCGCGCTCCAGTTCGCCTTTAGCGTTTTCCGCCGCTGGCACTTCCAGCACGCCCGGTTTTTCTACGCGCAGATAACCATTCATGATATTCGGCCCCTTTAACTGCAAACGCCCACCCTCTTCAATACCGGGGATCGCCAGCAGGCGCGCATCCATGCCGGGCAGGATCCGCCCAACCGTACCGGGTTTTGCCGCCATCGGGACGTTAATCGAGACCACCGGCGCACATTCCGTCACGCCATAACCTTCGAGAATGCGCAGGCCAAACTTATCCTGCCAAAGCTGTTTTGTACTCTCCTGCAGTTTCTCTGCGCCCGCTACCACATAGCGCAGGCGATAGAAATCATAGGGATTGGCAAAGCGTGCATAGTTTCCGAGGAATGTTGAGGTGCCAAACAGCACCGTGCAGTTACGGTCATAAACCAGCTCCGGCACGATGCGGTAATGCAACGGGCTCGGATAGAGGAAAACTTCCGCGCCGGTGAGCAACGGCGTAAATAACCCCACCGTCAGGCCAAACGAGTGGAACAGCGGCAGCGCCGACATAAAGCGGTCACTGGCGGTGAAGTCGGCAATGGTTTTGATCTGCTCGACGTTCGCCAGCAGGCTTTTGTGGCTATGCACGACGCCCTTCGGATGGCCTTCTGAGCCGGACGTGAAGAGGATCACCGCCGCCTCTTCAGGCTGCTGTTTGACCTGCGCCCGATGCGGCATCAGCAGGTGCGCAAAGATCCACAGCTTGTCTGCCGTGGTGACATCCGCTTTGAGATCTTCAAGATAGACCCAACGAACCTGTGTCAGTTGTTCCGGCAAATGCCAGAGTTTGCCTTTCTCCAGGAACTGGCGGGAGGTAAAAATGGTTTTGATTTCCGCAGCGGTGATGGCGCTGGTCAGCCCTTTGACACCCGCCGTATAGTTCATCATTGCCGGGATTCGGCGGCGAGACACCGCGCCAAAAATCACCGCCGCGCTGATGGCGGCATTCGGCAGCATCAGGCCAATTTTTTCGCCTTCCGCGCTGTATTTTTCCAGAATACGACCAACAAACAGCGTCTTAGTGAGCAACTGACGGTAGCTGTCCGGCTTGAAGTTGATGTCTTCGATACAGGGCTTACTGGCGCCATAACGATACTTTGCCGCCAACAGCGATTCATACAGCGTTTCGCGCGGACGCACCGCCATTCGCGCTTCCATCATTTTTTGATGCAGCATTTCACCGGCGATTTTACGGCGATCGCGCGCGCGTGACGCATCGGGCATGGGCAGATGGGTGGGTGGCAATACATGCAGATGAATCCGCGGGAAGAGGCGACGTTTCACCAGCCCTTTCAGACGGCTGAAATGGGTGAGCTCTGCCCCTTCAATTCGCACCGGCACCAGCGTCGCCCCGGATTTCGCGGCGACAAATCCGGCGCCGTCATAGATTTTCATCAGCGAGCCGCTTACCGAAATGCGTCCTTCCGGGAAAATCACCACCGGGCGGCCCTGCTCGATCAGTCGAACCAGATGTTTAATCGCCATCGGCTTCGTCGGGTCAAGCGGCACAAAATCAATCAGCGAGGCTAACCAGCGCATGTACCACCGCTGGCTAATCGAGGTGTAAACCGCAAACACCGGGCGTACGGGTAGAAATAACGCCAGCAGAATGCCGTCGATAAACGAGACATGGTTGGGGGTAATTAAGACGCGCTCTCCCTGTAACGCTGTCATATCGCCCGTTACGCGTACCCGATAGAGCACACGACACAGGTTACGGAAAAACCCAAATAACATTTCAACTCCCTTTGCGCACGGTTCGGTAAAATAATGGTGGCAGATTACACGATCAACGCAAGAGGAGCGACAGCAAAGTCGGGACGAAAAAAAACCTGCGCATCCGCGCAGGTTGGTGCAAGAGACAGGGTACGAAGAGCGTACCGAATAATCTCACCAATCAATACCTCTGGGATCTTGATTGTGGTCTGTGCGTGACCGCTTCGCCAGCGAGAAAACGCAAAGGAATGAAGGGAAATGCAACCAGTTGTGTAAATTATCGCTTACTGTTACAGATTGCCGGAATAGCAAAAAAAAACCTGCGCAACTGGCGCAGGTTGGTGTAATTCGTGTGCTCAACCCGAAAGTTGACTTCACCTATCAATACCTCTGGGATCTCAACTTTATCAAGCCGCCAGGAAGCGTCGCCAGCGAACAATCGCAACAGCCTTTCGCAAAGTGTAACTAATGGTTTGCATCGTTCGATTTTTGTCTTAATTCCGTGGATTTTGCTCACATTTGCCGCGTCGTAACCGGCAATCTGCTTGAACCCACTGACGTTTTCCGTAACACTGACGGAATGTAAGCGTTTACCCACAATAGGTACTGTCATGGCGACCATAAAGGATGTAGCCCGACTGGCTGGTGTTTCAGTCGCCACCGTTTCCCGCGTCATTAACGATTCCCCCAAAGCCAGCGAGGCGTCGCGTCTGGCTGTGACCAGCGCAATGGAGTCGCTCAGCTATCATCCCAACGCCAACGCACGCGCGCTGGCACAGCAATCTACCGAGACGATAGGTCTGGTGGTTGGCGACGTTTCCGACCCTTTTTTCGGCGCTATGGTGAAAGCCGTTGAGCAGGTCTCCTATAACACCGGTAATTTTTTACTGATTGGCAACGGCTACCATAATGAACAAAAAGAGCGTCAGGCGATTGAGCAACTCATTCGTCACCGCTGTGCGGCACTCGTCGTTCACGCCAAGATGATCCCGGATGCCGATCTGGCATCATTAATGAAGCAAATGCCCGGCATGGTGCTGATTAACCGGATCCTGCCCGGTTTCGAACAGCGCTGTGTCGCGCTGGATGACCGCTACGGCGCCTGGCTGGCGACCCGTCATCTGATCCAACAAGGCCACACCCGCATTGGCTACCTCTGTTCGAATCACTCCATTTCAGATGCAGAAGATCGTCTCAAAGGCTATTACGACGCCCTTGAAGAGAGCCATCTCCCGGTCAACGATCGCCTTGTGACGTTTGGCGAGCCGGATGAAAGCGGCGGCGAGCAGGCGATGACCGAACTGTTAGGCCGTGGCAGAAACTTCACCGCGGTGGCCTGTTATAACGATTCCATGGCCGCCGGTGCGATGGGCGTGCTAAATGATAATGGTGTGGACGTTCCGGCGGAAATCTCGCTGATCGGTTTTGATGATGTGCTGGTTTCGCGTTACGTTCGCCCGCGCCTGACTACCGTGCGTTATCCCATCGTCACGATGGCGACGCAGGCCGCAGAGCTGGCGCTGGCACTGGCGGAAAAGCGTCCGCTGCCCGATATTACCCATGTTTTCAGTCCAACGCTGGTACGCCGCCATTCGGTAACGCCGCCGGCGGAAGCAGGCAATACATCATCAAATGAGTAATCAGGAACGCGTCATGATAACAATGCTGGATGTTTCCCGTCGTGCCGGTGTCTCGAAAGCCACCGTTTCTCGTGTGCTGAACGGCACCGGTCAGGTTAAAGAGAGTACCCGTCAGAAAGTGTTTAAGGCGATGCAGGCGCTGGATTATCGTCCGAACTTTCTGGCCCGCTCGCTGGCGAACCGAACCAGCAACAGCATTGGACTGGTCGTATCGACTTTTGATGGCTTCTACTTTGGCCGACTGCTACAGCAGGCCTCGCGGCAGACGGAATCTCACGGCAAGCAGCTGATCGTCACCGATGGTCACGATACGCCGGAGCGTGAACAGGAAGCGGTACAGATGCTGGCAGACCGGCAGTGCGACGCCATCATTCTCTACACCCGTTATATGAGCGAAAAGGCGATCCTGACGCTGGCGGATTCGATCACGATGCCGTTGATTATCATCAACCGCGACGTCAGCCTGGCCCGCGAACGCGCCATATTTTTTGAACAGGAAGATGCGGCATTTCAGGCGGTCGATTACCTGATCTCCCAGGGGCACCGCGAAATCGCCTGTATTACCGTTCCGGGTCATACGCCGACCGGAAAGTCGCGTCTGATGGGCTATCGTAAAGCGCTGGAGAAAAACGGCATCGCCTGGGATCCGGTGAAGGTGAAGTATGGTGATTCCAGCATGACACGCGGTTATGACGCCTGTAATGAACTGCTGCAGGAAGGCGTGACGTTCAGCGCGCTGTTTGCCTGTAACGACGATATGGCGCTGGGGGCGTCCAAAGCGCTGCATCAGGCCGGGCTGAACATTCCTCGGGATGTGTCGCTGTTCGGGTTTGACGATGCGCCGAGCGCAAAATGGCTGGAACCGGGACTGTCGACGGTTTATCTGCCCATCGACACAATGATCACCACGGCCATCGACCAGGCGATCCGCATGGTCAATGGCGAAGAGGTTGAACCGATCCCGCCCTTTACTGGCACGCTGGTGTTACGCGATTCGGTAACCACCGGGCCCTATTTTAAATCATAAGCTGTCATGCTATCTGCGTGACGCAATGCCTGATGGCGCTGCGCTTATCATGCCTATATGCAACGGTAACGGCGCGATGCGACAAGAAATCAAAACAGTTCCAGCGCCAACAGTTCGTCAATGGTCTGGCGACGACGAATCAGTCGCGCCTGGCCGTTGTCAAATAACACTTCCGGCAGCAGCGGACGGCTGTTGTAGTTCGATGACATTGACGCACCGTACGCGCCGGTATCATGCAGCACCAGATAATCTCCCGGCGCCACCGCTGGCAAAGCACGGGTTTCAACTTTGCCGCCCTCCTGCTGGGTAAAAACGTCACCGGATTCGCACAACGGTCCGGCAACCACCGTATCGACCCGCGGCGCGTTCTCCAGTGAACGGCCATCCGCCGCCAGCGCGGTAATATGATGATAACTGCCGTACATCGCCGGGCGCATCAGGTCGTTAAACCCGGCATCCACCAGCACAAAATGACGACTGCCCATCTGCTTCACGCTGCGTACCTGGGTGACCAGTACGCCGGACTGGGCGACGAGAAAACGTCCTGGCTCAATTTCCAGCTTCACATGATGCCCCAGATGACGGGCGATCTGTTCACGCGCAGCGTTCCACAAACCAAAATAATGCTGAGTATCTACCGCCTCTTCGTCGTCGTGATAAGGGATCGACAGACCGCCGCCGGCGGAGATCGCCTCCAGATCCTGGCCGAATTCCACCACCTGACGTACCATCGCGCCACACACCTGCTCCAGATGTCCATAATCAACGCCTGAACCAATATGCATGTGGATACCCACCAGCTTCAGTTGATGACGCTGGATCACCGCCAGCGCCTGCGGTAAATCGGTATGCCAGATGCCGTGTTTGCTGTTTTCGCCGCCGGTATTGGTTTTCTGGCTATGGCCATGGCCAAAGCCTGGATTCACCCGCAGCCAGACGCGGTGGCCCGGCGAGACCTGCCCAAGCTGATCGAGCATATCAACAGAACCGGCGTTGACCGGAATGCGCAATTCGCTGACGCGGGCCAGGGTGGCATTATCAATCACATCAGCGGTAAACACGATGTCATCCGGATGCGTTTGCGGATCGTATCCCGCCGCCAGCGCACGCTCGATTTCGCCTAACGACACGGAATCTACCTTCACGCCCTGTTCGCGCATTAAGCGCAGAATATGAATATTGGAACAGGCCTTCTGCGCGAAGCGCACCACATCAAACTGCTGCAACGCAGCAATCTGACGACGAACGATCTGTGCGTCGTAAACCCAGACCGGGCAACCAAATTCTGCCGGCAGCCTGAGCAGGTTTTCCGCGGTGAGATCGGTATCAGTGCAATACAGTGAGTGAGGCATAACGGGCTCCGGACATGACGTTTTTTATGATTACGCCATAGTGCGAAGAGAATAAAAAATATCGTTTTTTATCGACTCTATGCAAAAATGATATGGTTTAAATCCAGCGAGGTGATGATGGCTACCGTTAACTTACGTCATATTGAAATCTTTCACGCGGTCATGACCGCAGGAAACCTGACCGAAGCCGCGCGGTTGCTGCATACGTCACAGCCCACCGTCAGCCGTGAACTGGCGCGCTTCGAAAAAGTACTGGGGCTGAAACTGTTCGAACGCGCGCGCGGTCGTCTGCATCCCACGGTTCAGGGGTTGCGTCTGTTCGAAGAGGTTCAGCGATCCTGGTACGGGCTGGACAGGATCGTCAGCGCGGCAGAAAGCCTGCGCGAGTTTCGTCAGGGGGAATTATCCATTGTCTGCCTGCCGGTCTTTTCGCAGTCGTTGCTGCCGGCGTTGATTCAGCCGTTTCTCGCCCGCTATCCGGACGTCAGCCTGAATATTGTGCCGCAGGAGTCACCGCTGCTTGAAGAGTGGCTTTCCGCCCAGCGCCACGATCTGGGGCTGACGGAAACCTTGCATACGCCGGCCGGAACCGAAAGAACAGAACTCTTCTCGCTTGATGAAGTCTGCGTGTTGCCGCCAGGCCATCCTCTCGCGGAAAAACCGGTTTTAACGCCGCAGGATTTTCAGGGGGAGAATTATATCAGCCTGTCACGCACGGACAGTTACCGGCAACTGCTGGACGCCCTGTTTACTGAGCACGACGTTAAACGGCGAATGGTGGTGGAAACCCACAGCGCGGCGTCCGTTTGCGCGATGGTGCGCGCCGGTGCGGGGCTGTCTGTCGTCAACCCACTCACCGCGCTGGATTATGCGGCGAGCGGCGTGGTGGTGCGCCGTTTCAGTCTTTCCGTGCCGTTTACCGTTAGCCTGGTGCGGCCCATCCACCGACCCGCCTCCGCACTGGTCGAGGCTTTCAGCCAGCATCTGCAAACCCGCCATCACCTGCTGATGACGGCGCTGGAGCAGATCCTCGGGCCGGTTACGACAGCATAAACGTCACGGCATCTGCGGCATGGATCGCAGCGGTGTCAAACACCGGAATCGGGCTACGCTCTACCGGCACCAGTAGACCAATCTCCGTGCAGCCAAAAATGACGCCCTCTGCCCCCTGTGCCGCCAGGGCTTCAATCACTTCTACATAGTACTGACGTGACGCTTCGGTAAATTGTCCCAGGCAAAGTTCATCAAAGATTATCTGGTTGATCGTCGCCCGCGCATCCGCATCGGGTACGAGGCATTCAATGGCGAACTGCTGTTCCAGACGACCCCGATAAAAATCCTGTTCCATAGTGTAACGCGTTCCCAGCAGCGCAACGCGATGCATTCCCTGCGCGCTGATAACACGACCGGTCGCATCGGCAATATGCAAGAAAGGCAGCGAGCAGCGCGATTCAATGGCATCGGCCACTTTATGCATGGTATTCGTACATAAGACGATCCCCTCCGCTCCGGCCTGCTGCAACCCGATCGCGGCCTGCGCGAGAATATCCCCGGCTTTGTCCCACTCGCCGCGACTCTGGCACGCTTCGATCTCGTGGAAGTCAACGCTGTGCAGCAACAGGCTTGCAGAATGAAGCCCCCCCAGATGCTGTTTAATCCCTTCGTTAATTAACCGGTAGTACGGGATCGTCGATTCCCAACTCATGCCGCCTAACAAGCCGATCGTCTTCATTACCTGCTCCTTCATCAGTGTCTTACTGCAGTGAAGCAAACTTGTGATCAAGTTTCCAGTTCATTCGATCTGCCATTTTCTTTACCGCAGGCCTGAGTTAGCTTTACTGAAACATTGTTTCAAACACTAACAGGATCCCACATGTTTGTTTTCCATAACGAGACGACGCTTGACGATCTGGGCAACGGCGTTACCCGCCGCATCCTCGCCCATAGCGGCAAAATGATGGCTGTTGAGGTTAACTTTGAGCAAGGGGCAATTGGCCCGCTGCATCGCCATCCGCATGAGCAACTGACCTATGTGTTGTCGGGTGAATTTGAATTTACTATCGGTGACGAGAAACAGGTGGTTCGTGCGGGAGACACATTATATAAGCAGCCAAATATTATGCATGGCTGTGTCTGTCTGAAGCCGGGAACCCTGCTGGATACGTTTACGCCGGTTCGCGAAGATTTCCTCAGCGCCTGATGTTATCAATAAAAAACCCTGCGCGAAGGCAGGGTTTTTCAGCAAACGGCGCGAATTAACGTGCCAGCCAACCACCGTCAACCGCCACGGTATAGCCGTTGATGTAATCCGACGCGCTGGAGGCCAGGAAGACCACCGGTCCCATCAAATCGCTCGGTAGACCCCAACGTCCCGCCGGAATACGGTCAAGGATTTCAGCGCTACGCTGCTCATCGGCACGCAGTTGCTGGGTGTTGTTGGTCGCCATATAACCCGGTGCGATCGCGTTGACGTTGATATTGTGCTTCGCCCACTCGTTCGCCATCAGACGGGTCACACCCATTACGCCGCTTTTGGAAGCCGTGTAAGACGGGACGCGGATACCGCCCTGGAAGGAGAGCATGGACGCGATGTTGATGATTTTGCCGCCGTTACCCTGGGCGATAAAGTGTTTTGCCGCCGCCTGAGACATAAAGAACACGCTCTTGATGTTCAGGTTCATCACGTCATCCCAGTCTTTTTCGCTGAAATCGATGGCGTCTTCACGACGGATCAGACCCGCGTTGTTGACCAGAATATCGATATGACCGAACTCAGCGACCGCACGCTCCAGCAGTGCCGGGATGCCATCGATCTTGCGCAGATCGGCGGTCAGACTCAAAAAGCGACGGCCCAGCGCGGTCACACGCTCGATGGTTTCGGTCGGTTCAACGATGTTAATCCCGACGATATCGCAGCCTGCTTCCGCCAGACCGAGCGCCATGCCCTGGCCCAGACCGGTATCACAACCGGTCACGACAGCGACTTTACCTTCGAGAGAGAATGCATTCAAAATCATTGTAAATCCTTAGTTTTTCATACCTGTCACGGACAGGCGTTATGAGCGCCCGCGACTAGCGCAGATCTTTCACCGCAACGTGGTCCATATCATCAAAGACCTGGTTTTCACCGACCATGCCCCAGATGAAGGTATAGGCTTTGGTGCCCACCCCGGAATGGATCGACCAGCTTGGCGAAATAACTGCCTGCTCGTTATGCATAACGATATGACGCGTTTCCTGAGGCTGCCCCATCATATGGAAGACGCAGGTGTCTTCTTCCATATTGAAATAGAAGTACACTTCCATGCGGCGTTCATGCGTGTGGCATGGCATGGTGTTCCACAGGTTGCCCGGCGCCAGTTCGGTAAGGCCCATGCTCAGTTGGCAGGTTTCCAGCACATCCGGCACGAAATATTTATTAATGGTGCGGCGGTTACTGGTGAGGTTGTCACCTAATGTCACAGGTGCAACATCGGCAGGCGTCACTTTTTTGGTCGGGTACGTGGTATGCGCCGGTGCGCAGTTGTAGTAAAACTTGGCAGGCGTTGCGCTATCGACGCTGGCGAAAACCACCTCTTTTGCCCCTTTACCGACATACAGCGCATCACGGTGGCCAATCTCATAGCACTGACCGTCGACGGTGATGGTGCCCGCGCCGCCGATGTTGATCACACCCAGTTCGCGACGTTCCAGGAAATAGGTTACGCCAAGCTGTTTACCGACTTCGCCACCGACGGAGACCGTTTTTGCCACCGGCATAATGCCGCCGACGATGATGCGGTCAATGTGGCTGTAAACCATCGTGTATTCGTCAGCCACGAACACTTTCTCAACCAAAAACTCCTTGCGTAGCCCCTGGGTATCCAGTGTTTTGGCGTGCGCGCTGTGAATACTTTGTCTTACGTCCACATTAACCTCCAGTGATGTACTGAGCGGGAATCCCTCAACGGAGAGCGAAACGCTGTTCCGTTTTACGTTATGCGCCCATGATAGTCTTCCGGGGATCCGTTTTCAATTACAAATAAAACATCGTTTCACTTTTTCTGCATCTTATTATCAAAAGTGTAATTCCGATCACGATCGATTCATTTCGTGATTATACGCAGGAGAAAAATCGTTTAGTAAAACAACGAAATAGGATTCGCCCCTGCGTGTGCGATGTGCTGACTGTTGAAAAACCGGGGTCAGTTCCTTCGCTGGATTCATCTGACGGGTGCTAAACCCGGAGCCACGGCAACGCAAGAATGCCGTCACGATTTCTCGAACGGCATAAGTGGTATGAATGGAATAAAGAGGGAGAGAATAAAGGAGAGTTAATCGCGCTCAATGGCTAACGCCACGCCTTGTCCACCGCCAATACACAGCGTCGCCAGACCTTTTCGGGCATTACGCTTAACCATTTCGTGAACCAGAGAAACCAGAATTCGACAGCCAGAAGCGCCTATCGGGTGTCCAAGAGCAATCGCGCCGCCATTGACGTTCACCCGACGCTCGTCCCATTCCAGCATTTTGCCAACAGAAAGCGCCTGAGCGGCAAACGCCTCATTGGCTTCAATGAGATCCACATCGGCCAGTTGCCAGCCGACCCGTTCCAGACAGCGGCGAGTGGCATATACGGGGGCGATCCCCATCAGCGCAGGATCCACACCCACGCTGGCAAACGCGCGAATGCGTGCCAGCACAGGCAAGTTCAACTCCTGTGCTTTGGATTCGCTCATCATCATCACTGCCGCCGCGCCATCATTTATTGAAGAGGCATTACCGGCGGTTACTGAGCCTGACAGCTCGAAAGCCGGATCCAGCCCCGCCAGGCCTTCTGCGCTGGCATCAGTTCGCGGTTGCTCATCGGTATCAATCATCACGGTTTGCCCATTTCGCTGGGTGGCGATCGGAACAATTTCCGCTTTAAAACGACCGGCATCGATAGCCGCGCGCGCCTTTTGCTGTGAACTGAGGGCATACGCATCCTGCAGTTCTCTACTGATGCCATATTCACGCGCCAGATTCTCGGCGGTCACCCCCATGTGGTAATCATTGAAAGCATCCCACAGGCCGTCGTGCACCAGACTGTCGACGAGTTGGCTGTTTCCCAGTTGCGCGCCGGTTCGGCTGTCGGTAAGAACGTGCGGCGCACGGCTCATGTTCTCTTGTCCGCCCGCTATCACAATATCCGCTTCGCCACACTGGATCGCCTGCGTGGCAAGATGCAGCGCTTTCAACCCCGAACCGCAGACATCATTGATGGTGATAGCAGAAACCGTGTTCGGTAATCCCCCTTTGATCGCTGACTGGCGCGCCGGGTTTTGCCCCGCCCCCGCCGTCAGTACCTGACCGAGGATCACTTCATCAACGGCATGCGCATTCACGCCGCTGCTTTCAATTAACGCTTTGACCACCATACTGCCCAGTTCAACGGCAGAATGACGCGCCAGCGTCCCCTGAAAACAACCAATAGGCGTTCGCAACGCCCCGACTATCACCACCTCTTTCATTACGACCTCTGCGCAAAATCACATCGCAATAGTAGAGGATTGTTAAAAATAGTTATCCTGAATGTTTTAGAAAAGTGAGTTTTATCACAAAGGAAATCGTTATCACGCCTCTCGGCCCGGCGTGCGACCTTGCTGTAAATGGTATCTCAGCCAACTTCCCGCTACGCCGGGCGGAGATTTTTTGTTCCACAGCAGATCGATAGCGATCGCTTTCGGCCATCCCGGCATGCCCAGTTGCACCAGCGGTTTTTCCGCCGCGAACTCCTCCACTAACGCACACGGTAGCGCGCACCAGCCAAACCCTTGTACCGCCATACTCAGCAACAGCAAATAGTTTGGCGCGGACCAGACCGGGCCGCGGGCGAGCGAGGCACCATGATCAATATAGGTATTAAGGCGCAACTCGCGCCAGGTATATAGCTGATCCCACTGCAGTTTTTCCGCTTTCGCCAGCGGATGAGAAGCGGCAACGTAGAGCCCCATCCACGTTTGCATCGGCAAGCGTGTCGCACCGATATCGGTGGGATAGTGGTCTCTGGCTTCAATCAAACCGACCTGCGCCCGCTCTTTTTGCAGCAGATCGATAACGTCTACATCTTCCCCAATCAGGCATTCAAATTCGGTATGCGGAAACTGCTGATCAAACTGCGCCATCAGTTCCTCCAGTACGTCGGGGTGCAGGGTGTCGGAGAGCACAAACGTCAGACGCGCTTCGGTCTCACTGGTCAGCGAAAGCGCCACCTCATCAAGACGCTCGCTGGCAGAAAGAATCGCCTGAACATAGCCGAGCACTTTCTTGCCTTCTTCCGTCAGTACCGGCTGACGCGAAGAACGGTCAAAAAGCTGAACACCAAGATCGGCTTCAAGGTGGGCGATTGCCGTACTGATGGTGGACTGGCTTTTACGCAGTCTGCGTGCCGCCGCCGAGAAGGAACCACAGGAAACGGTCTCGACAAATGCGGTTAAGGCTTCAGGTGAGTAACGCATGAACTATCTACTTTATCGATGGATACTATCTTTTAGATATCACATAAAGCGATAAAATTCCCCCTATTCCGTTTTCCGGGCTTTTTCAAGAAAGGTAAGTTATGCAACACAATGCGGTTCAACGTCGTTCATTACTGGAGCGTGTCTTTCATGCCGTCTGTTTTGAAGGGATAGCCACGGCCTTCCTGGCACCCACCACAGCCTGGTTGATGCAGCGATCGGTGCTGGAAATGGGCGGACTGACGATCCTGCTGGCGACCACGGCGATGATCTGGAACATCATCTACAACGCGCTGTTTGATCGTTTCTGGCCCTCACATCGGGTGAAACGAACGGCGAAAGTGCGTGCGTATCACGCGCTGGGATTTGAAAGCGGCTTTATCGTCATCGGCGTGAGTATCGTGGCGTACGTGCTGAACGTCAGCCTGATACAGGCCTTTACGCTGGAGATTGGCTTCTTCTTATTCTTCCTGCCCTACACCATGTTCTACAACTGGGCATATGACACATTACGTATACGTTTCGTGAAGCGTCGCGAACAGCGTGTGACCGCCTGATAACTCACACATTTGCCGGAATCGACACGGTTCCGGCAAGCACCGTCGCCCCTCTTCTCCCGTTCAGTCCTCACGCCCACCCCTGCATTTATGGTAAATTGCGCTTCTTTTTGTTTATTTTATAGTTGATACGTTCAAGAAATGTCGAAAATTTGGTCAAAAGAAGAGACGCTCTGGAGCTTTGCGTTATATGGCACCGCCGTGGGCGCAGGAACCTTGTTTCTCCCCATCCAGCTTGGCTCCGCGGGCGCAATTGTCTTGTTTGTCACCGCTCTGGTTGCCTGGCCTCTCACATACTGGCCGCATAAAGCGTTATGTCAGTTCATTCTCTCGTCGAAAACCTCTGCGGGAGAAGGGATCACCGGTGCGGTGACGCACTATTACGGTAAGAAGATTGGCAGCCTGATTACCACGCTGTACTTTATTGCCTTTTTCGTGGTGGTGCTAATTTATGCCGTCGCCATAACCAACTCCCTGACAGAGCAGCTGGCCCGCTATCTTGAGATTAACCTGGGCATCCGCATGGGTGTCAGCCTCGGCGTGGTGTTAATCCTGAACCTGATATTTCTGATGGGCCGCCATGCGACTATTCGGGTGATGGGCTTCCTGGTGTTCCCACTGATCGCGTACTTCTTATTTCTCTCGCTGTATCTGACCGGCAGCTGGCAACCCTCTTTGCTGACCGGACAAATGGCGTTCGACAGGCACACTCTGCATCAGGTGTGGATTTCGATTCCGGTGATGGTTTTTGCTTTTAGCCATACGCCTATTATCTCCACGTTCGCCATCGACAGACGTGAGAAATACGGCGAACAGGCCATGGGTAAATGCAAAAAAATCATGAAGGTAGCCTATTTAATTATCTGCCTGAGCGTGCTGTTCTTCGTCTTTAGCTGTCTGCTGTCAATTCCGCCAGCGTACATCGAAACCGCCAAAAATGAAGGCGTCACCATTCTTTCCGCGTTATCTATGATGCCTGCCGCCCCGGCGTGGCTCTCGGTTTCCGGTATCATCGTCGCCGTGGTGGCGATGTCGAAATCCTTTCTCGGTACCTACTTTGGGGTTATCGAAGGGGCAACCGAGGTGGTCAAAACCACTCTGCAACAGGTAGGGGTGAAAAAAAGCCGGGCCTTTAACCGCGCCCTGTCCATCATGCTGGTATCCACCATCACCTTTGTGGTCTGCTGCATCAATCCGAATGCAATTTCGATGATTTACGCCATTAGCGGACCGCTCATTGCTATGATTTTGTTCATTATGCCGACGCTGTCGACATACCTGATCCCGGCATTAAAACCGCACCGCTCTTTCGGCAATCTGATTACCCTGATTGTCGGACTACTCTGCGTGTCTGTGATGTTTCTCGGCTAGCACTGGCGTAAACGGCTCGTCCGGGCCGTTTACTCATGACGTCGACATAACAGCGAGGGAGCGCCTACCGTCGTAAAGGCCCACCCCTCCTGATAACGTTTAATCAATAGAGAGAAAGAGGCACGCTCAGAGAGATAAATCGAGGGCAGCGATCGAAGTCCTTTCTTCGCCTCTAAATTGTCGCTCGGAAAGCGCACGAGGTTATTGTTGCTGATAATATAGTTGTTCCGCACCTTGTGATAGGTGAAATAAGCAATCCGGCTAATTTTATAATTATTATTTTCCGGCGTACGCAAATCGCCGGTAATGGTGACGATACCCTGGTTATTCTGCATCTGATAGGCGACATCTCCCCGGAACTGCTCATTATTAATTTCCCACACCACACGGCCCTGGCAATCAATACTGTTTTTTCCTTTATGTAAATACCAGTAGCCCGCACCTGTTGATATCATCACGACAAGCAGCAAAACGTATACTGAAATTTTAATTTTGATCATTAATCGAGTACCAGGTTGTACATTTGGTCCGGGGGTGTTCTCTTATATCCAACTGACAGGCAACAGCGGCAATATTTTTCGCACTATTCATTCCAGAAAGATACACATAATTATGATTCTGACAGATATCCGGGTGCCTCGTCAGGAATACAGCATAGCGTGTATTTAACGTATTATTGCCTTTGAGTAACAGGGTACAGGATGAAAAGGAGGTGGTATCAATAATGGCATAGGAGGAGAACAACGATTCGGCGGTCGGATATAACAAGCCAAAAGAGATGCCGACACCGATCAGCAATACGGACAGTAGGATGCCCCCCGCTATCAGCGTAGTTCGTGACGACCGTAATTCAGGCGCAGTCGCCCTCAACGCAGGTGGTGTTGGCTCCCTCCCTGACTCCCCACCTCCAGGATTCTCAATCGATTCCGTCTCTGTTCGTTGAATATCCGCAGTCATCATCATTCCACGCCGGGCAACCGTTCTAATTAGATCGCGCGGCAACCCGACTTCGGTTAGCGCATTTCTTAACATGAGTACCGTCTGATATAACGTATTGACGGAAGTGATATTGTTTTTATCTCCCCAACCTATCTTTACAAGCTGGGCTTGTGGAATAACAACCCCGCAATTTGTAATGATATATAAGAGAATAAAACTCGCAGGGTTTTGAAGAACGACTGTTTTTTGCGTGTTTTTATTCGTCAACGTCCTGTCACCCGGGTGAAAATCAACCAGGTTATTAATTGTGTATAGTGTTGTGTGTGTGTACTTCTCAGACACTGGGTGCATTCTCGCATTTACATGATGAATGGCATGCTACAAAAATCTTATACAGAGATCACCAAATATATAATAGATATGTCAGCGCGATCATAACCTAAAAATAAAAATTCTTATAAATCAATGCGCTTTGACCTGATAAGGATCATGTATTCTTAATTAAGACCATTTTAGATGCTTTATGCCTCAGCTCTCATTATTATTGTTTCACGTTTAAAAAACGGACAAACAGATAAATAGCATTACTTAATAAAAGACATAAGCATTGTTACAACTGCTTCAGACAATTTAACATAAGATCAACTTTTTGCCATTAATGCCATTTAGCGATAAAACTTAAACATTTTTGCAATATAGATTTTCCTGGTGGTTGTTACAAAATTCCTGGAGGCTTTTTTTTAAGCGTCTCCCGTTGAGTAATGAGCCCGCCAGAAACCTGAATTGATACAGAGATAATATCCCTAAAAAAACCGGGATTAAGAATAATAGCAATAATAATATTTTCGGATTTCCTCTCTATCAACGTTGCAATTTGTTGAGTATTGACATGTTTTAAAACGGATGAAATTATGAAATCATCTACGGATAGGGAGGCTCTCAATATGGGGCTGGACGTTAAATTAAAGAATTTGACATGCAGCAGTTGTACCTTGCATTGCAAAATAATGCCCGAAAAATCACCCCGCTTACAGTATTGCGCCAATGCCTGTTTTTGCATGTGGCCAGAAGAAAGCATTTATTTTAATAAAGGGGTCATTGAAGGCATTTTAAATAATAATCACAACGCCAGACTTAGTGGTTATATTTTTGTAGATTTCTCTATTAGCTTTTTACGCCTGTTTTTGGATAAAGAGTGGATAGAATATCTCGCAAGTACACGCATGGGCATTATTTTGATCAGCGATCGCAACATGCAGTCGCTCGCCAACTACTGGCGTAAAAAGCATCCTGCGGTTTCTGCCATCATTTACCATGATGACGGACTGGATGTCGCCAATGAGAAGATCAGGCAGGTGTTTATCGGACGACATTTGTCGTTCACCAAGGGAAATACGTTGACGCAGATGGAATTCACCATTCTGGGCCATATGGTTGCAGGCAGTAATCCGCACCAGATCGCTCAGTTGCTGGAGATGGATATCCGCAGCATCTACGCCTACAAGCAGAGAATTGAAAAAAGAATGGGTGGACGAATCAATTCGTTGTTTATTCACTCTCATCCGATCTCAGGGGATAAGTTATCTTACCCGTTGTTGCTAAAAGAGACGGATAGTACAGCAGTGCATTTGCATAGACGCAGATGAGTCCGACAACAGGGAACAAAATGGACAAGGATACTAACGTGGGATACTACGAAGAAGAAACGCGCGCGCTAAGTGCAGTACTGTTATCACTTTTTACGGCCCGTGCTGAGATAGCTTTCGGTGAGCTGGAATGCTCTTTGCAAAAACTCGCTTTCCCGCCTGCTGTGCGCAAGTTGTGTGAAGAGGCGTTGCAAAGTCAAAGTGAAGACGAAGCCGATCGAACGAATGCCAGAGCGGTTTGCTGCCTGCTGCATGCGCTGGAATCCATTAGCGGATATAAGCACGTTGAGCGTTATATTGCCCAGCGGAATCAGACGGTTGTGTATTGCTAAGACACCGGGTCGGGACAGCGCTCCCGACTATTTTATATAGGAATCCAGGACCTTAAGCACCACGCCCAGATCGTCTTCCCGCTTATCTTCATCGCTCTGATGGACGATATGCTCGGTCAAATGTCCTTTAATCACTTCACGCATTAAACCATTCACCGCCCCGCGGATTGCAGCGATTTGCTGCAATACGGCGGCACACTCATGGGGTTCGTCGAGCATTTTCTTCAGTGCAACCACCTGCCCCTGAATTTTGCTGGTTCGGGCTTTAAGCTTCTGTTTATCCCGGATTGTATGTGACATCGCAACACCTCTTTAACATAATTCTTTGTGGATTATAGCATTATGAATTAACTGGGGGGTAGTATTCGGTACTGGGGGGGAGTAGAATCTGGCGAAAACAGGCTACTAAGAATCATTAACATGGGTGATTTTTCAACACTACTTCAACAAGGCAACGCGTGGTTTTTCATTCCCAGCGCGATTCTTCTCGGCGTGCTGCATGGGCTGGAACCCGGCCACTCAAAAACGATGATGGCGGCGTTTATCATCGCGATTAAAGGGACGGTCAAACAGGCAGTGATGTTGGGACTGGCAGCAACGCTCTCCCATACCGCTGTGGTCTGGCTGATCGCCCTCGGCGGTATGTATATCAGCCGGGCATTCACCGCAGAGTCCGTAGAGCCCTGGCTGCAACTGATTTCCGCATTTATTATTCTGGGCACCGCAACCTGGATGTTCTGGCGGACATGGCAGGGCGAGCGAAACTGGCTCACCGCCGGGCAGCATGACCATCATCATGATCACCACCATGACCATCATGATCACCACCACGATCATCATGATCATGCGCATCACGATCACGACCATCATCATGACCACTGCGATCTGGCGGGACTGACAGAGGGATCGAAAGCGTATCAGGATGCCCACGAACGTGCGCACGCCAGCGACATTCAGCGCCGTTTTCACGGCAAAGAGGTGACCAATGGGCAAATCTTACTGTTCGGCCTGACTGGCGGACTGATCCCCTGCCCGGCGGCAATTACCGTGCTGCTGATTTGTATCCAGTTGAAAGCCTTTACTCTTGGCGCAACGATGGTGCTCTGCTTTAGCCTGGGGCTGGCGATTACGCTGGTGACCGTTGGCGTGGGCGCGGCAGTCAGCGTCCATCAGGTCGCTAAGCGCTGGAGTGGATTCAACGCGCTGGCAAGAAAAGCGCCCTATTTTTCCAGCGTGCTGATCGGTCTGGTCGGTCTGTATATGGGCATTCATGGTTACATGGGGATTGTCCACACCTCCTGAATACAGGTCATTTTGACGCACAGCGCCTGCCGCTGTGCCCACTCATCTTTCCAGAAAAACCGCTTCCTTCGTTGCAAATGCAACTATTTGCTCACTAAGCACATCCTGACATCACCATAAGGCATACCACGCTGGGCTGAAAATCCACCACCAGTTGTCATTCTCCGGGCAGGTTCTGCCTGCTTATAGCGATAAAAATGAGGAAAGCATCTCAATATCAATTACAGAGTAAATATTTTTTTCCCGTTTTTTGATGTCAAACAGCCTGCAATTACTGGAACCCACATCACCTGGTTTCCAAAAGAAGATAAGTAATCACATAAAATTCTTATCCCGGCATAGCATCATAAAAATGGTTAGCAGGGTTAACTATTCACTTCTGTTTATGCATTAAATGTGAATTATCTTAATCTGACAATGAATTAAGTAGAAATGCACTTTACGTCCGGCTCAACCCTTCAATATTAATCATCTAATAATCTAAAATTCCTAAAGAAGTTATCGCCGATCTATTTCCAGATTTCAATAGATCCAACCTATCACCGATAATGTATCTGTTCGTTTTAAACGATTTTCCTCTCCAGGAATATTCCGTATAAAATTCGCCAGACAAAATAATAACGCATTCGGGTGAAATGATTCTCGCTGCGAAAATAAAATCATGGCTATAACGATATTCAGGGTGCAATAAAAAGTCATCTTTTAAGAAAATTACCAATAATTTTATTTTACCCTCATTCCCGCACAGTGCCATCGCGATAAATGTCCCTGCGCATGGAAGAACCCTGACTCAAAGGGTAAATCAACACGACTGATAAAAATGGAGTTTATATTATGACCTTAAATCGTGCCTTCCTTTCGGCGCTGATGGCTTCTGCGCTCTTTTCTACGAATGCACTGGCTTCTGACAATACCATTACCTTTATGGGCGAAGTGAGTGATGAGACCTGCTCAATATCGGTAAATGGTTCTGATGCCTCTCCGGTAGTATTGCTGCCGACCGTAACCGCCACGGATCTGAATGCCAATCAGGTGGCTGGCGCGACGACATTTGAGGTGGGTGTGAGCAACTGCACCGGCTCTCCTTCTGGCGTGCAGATCTCGACGGTTTTCGTTGGCAATAATATCAGTTCCGCGACCGGAAACCTTGGCAGCACAGGTTCCGCGACGGATGTTGAGATCCAGATTCTCGACACCAGCAACGATGAAATTGATTTCCGCAGCGCCTTTACCGGCGCTGGCGACCTCTCTCTCGCCGCGAATAAGACCTCAGCGAGCGCGACCTATAAAGCTCAGTATTACAGCGGCGGCGCTGCCACTACGGGTACAGTGCTGGCTTCACTGCAATACGCTGTGTCTTATCAGTAAACGCAAACCTGGCGGGAATGTATTCCCGCCATCCACATTAGGGAAAATGCTATGCGAACCGTTCATCGTCACCGCCCATTTATTGCAGGCTGTGTGTTTCTTTTTTTCGCGGCATGCGCCAGCCACGTAAATGCCAGTATTACGATGACAGGAACTCGTATCATTTATAATGGCGCGGCGAAATCTACCGACGTACATCTGAAAAATAAAGATGCTATTCCCTATGTGGTCCAGAGTTGGTTTGATAACGGCAATATGGCCGATGGTCCGGAAAAGTCTGCGCAGGTTCCGTTTATTGCCACACCTCCGGCATTTCGTATTCAGTCAGGTGAAGGACAAATCATCCGTATTGTTTACACGCAGGGAAAAGAATTACCGCAGGACAGAGAATCACTGGTCTATTTTAATTTTATGCAGATTCCTCCCGCCAATACCGGACAATCGTCGACTCACGCGGAAAAACAAAATAGTCTGCTGATTATGCTGCGCAATCGGGTCAAACTTTTTTATCGCCCGGCAGGTCTCGTTGGCGATCCACAAAAGATGCTGGAAAATCTCCAGGTTAAACGGATTAGCGGAAATAAAGAACTGGCGATCAGTATTAACAACAATCAGCCCTATTTCGTCACGATCGCGGCCCTGCAACCCGGCGGTTCGTCGCAAATCCATCACCCCAAAAATGACCTGATTTCACCTTTTGCCAGTGAGACGTTTCACTTTCCGCGAACGGCTGACGCACAGCGCGTACGCATTACCTTGATCAACGATCAGGGAGCACGCATCAGTGCTGACTATCCGCTCTGACGCCGCCGTCGCGCCCCTGATTGGTCTGGTATTCATCCCGGCAGCGGCGTGCGCGGAGTATTACTTTGACCCGGCGCTTTTACAGGGTTCCGATTTTAGCAAGTCGCTCGATCTGGATCGTTTTAATCAGCGGGATGAGGCGCTTTCAGCAGGAAACTATGTGCTTGACGTCTATCTCAACAACCAGTTGATTCGTCGCCAGGCGTCGATCTCGCTGGTCAAACCGGAAGGTGATACTGCGCGGATTCAACCCTGTCTG
This sequence comes from Citrobacter sp. ANG330, assembly GCF_047467925.1. Lineage (NCBI taxonomy): Bacteria > Pseudomonadati > Pseudomonadota > Gammaproteobacteria > Enterobacterales > Enterobacteriaceae > Citrobacter > Citrobacter sp. ANG330. The sequence continues at coordinate 135,193 of NZ_JASJUI010000003.1, forward strand.
TCACCAGAACTAATTACCGCCAGTGCCATTCGAACAACGAAACAGCCTGCACCCGACGCCTGTCTGCCGATCGACAGTCTGGGTGCGAAAATCAACTGGAACGTGGATGTAAGCACGCTGCGCCTGAACATGGTTGCCCCCCAGGCGGCGCTGTTACATTCACCACGAGGATTTATTCCAGTATCCGAATGGGATGCCGGTGAAACCGCGCTATTTCTGCGCCACAACACCAACTTTTACCACACTGAAAACACCGACAGCCATCTGCGCTATGACTATTTGTGGAGCAATATTAACACTGGGATCAACCTCGGCCTCTGGCAGGTTCGTCATCAGGGCAACCTGCGCTATGCCGATGATAATCAGACAGGGGGGCACTATCAGTACAATGCGGTCGCCACCTCGCTGCAGCGGCCTTTGCCGCAGCTGGACAGCATCATTGCCTTCGGTGATAGCTACACCAACAGCAGTCTGTTTGGCAGTCTGTCATTTAATGGCGTCAAACTCAGTACCGATCAGCGCATGTGGCCGCAGGGCAAGCGGGGCTATGCTCCGCAAGTGCGCGGCGTCGCCACCACAACTTCCCATGTCGTTGTGCGCCAGCAGGGAAAAGTCATCTACGAAACCACCGTCGCGCCCGGTGCCTTCGTGATTAACGATCTGTACAACACACGCGGTCAGGGCGACCTGACGGTTGATGTTATTGACGCTGGCGGACAGATATCGCGCTTTACCGTTCCCTACTCCGCCGTACCAGATTCTATTCGTCCCGGTAACTGGAACTACGAACTGGCGATGGGCTACGTACGTCAGTACTACAGCGTGGAAAATAAGTTTGTTGAAGGCGTGCTGCAGCGCGGGATGAGCAACGTGCTGACGGCTAACATGGGGACGCGACTGGCGGATAATTATCAGGCCATTCTGGCAGGCGGTGTACTGGCAACCTCCGTCGGCGCATTTGGTCTGAACACGGTTTATTCCAGCGCCCGCGTGGAAAATGATGAGAAGCAACAAGGCTGGCGCGTGGAGGCAAGCTACAGTAAAACCTTCACCACCGGCACCAACCTGGTGCTGGCGGCATATCGCTATTCCACCAGCGGCTATCGTGATTTGCAGGATGTGCTCGGCGTGCGTCGCCAGGAAAGAAACGGCACCTCCTACTACTCCGACACGCTCAATCAGCGGAACAACTTCTCGGCGACCCTCAGCCAGCCGATGGGCAACTGGGGGATGCTGAGTTTTACCGGCAGCACGTCGGACTATTACAACAATGCCTCACGAATCACCCAACTACAGCTCGGCTACAGCAATAGCTGGCGCGATATCAGCGTCAATGTCAGTGCCGCACGCCAGCGGAGTACTTACTCCAGTCGCTATTTTAACAGCGTTAACGATCGCGACTTCGATAGTGAGAGCCAGCGCAAATACACCGAAAACACCGTATCGCTGGGTATTTCGATTCCGTTCGACTTTGGCTCCAGTCGTTCGCAAATCAATCTGGACATGAACCGCAGTCGCGACAGCCGAACGGCAACGGTCGGGATGAGCGGAACAACGGGCGAGAAAAGTACCACCTCGTGGGCGCTCTACAGTGGTATTGCGCACAACAATGACAGCGGCGACAGCGCAACCTGGGGAGGAAACCTTGAACGCCGCACCTCTGTCGGCGCCTTCCGCGCCTGGGCCTCACGGGGCGACAGTTATCAACAGTACGGACTGGGCATGTCCGGTACACTGGTTGCCCATCGCGGCGGAATAACCGCTGGCCCCTATACCAGCGACACCTTTGCACTGGTGGAGGCCCCCGGCGCGCGCGGTGCGACGATACGTAATGGCCAGGGGGCAACGGTAGACCGTTTCGGTTACGCGATCCTCCCGTCATTAACGCCCTACCGCTATAACACCATCAGTCTCGACAGTCAGAACATGGCCGATGACGTCGAACTTCAGGGGGGGAGTAAGCGCCTTGTTCCTTATGCAGGTGCGATTTCCCGCGTGACGTTCAAGACCACTCGCGGCAAAGCGACGTTGATCAATACTACCCTGCCCGACGGTAGCCAGCCGCCGATGGGGGCGGACGTCACGGACAGTACCGGTGACACCGTGGGCATCATGGGCCAGGGTGGGCAAATCTACTCCCGAATCGCCGCGCAATCCGGCGTGCTGTTCGTTAAGTGGGGTAAGAATGCCGCTCAGCAGTGCCAGGTCTGGTATCAATTACCGACGACGCCCGACACGCCGTTGTATCAACTCACCCTACCTTGTCGCCAGGAGTGACGACGTATGAAAATATCCTCTGTACTTGCGCTGCTGCTGGTCGGTGTCGGACTGACACAACCCGCATGGTCTGCCTGTAAAAGGGTGACCTCCGCCAGTGACCTGTCACAGGCGGCGAAAGATGCCGGCTACGTCGGTGCCAGTTGGGGAGGCGTTGGCGATAGCGAAGTCAAAGGCAAACTGGGGTTGCCCGGCGTTATCACCTTAAGCAGCGGCACCGGTTTCCAGTCGGAAGGTACTCTACTTGCCAGTTCAACGGCCAGTTTTGTGCCTAACGGTCGCACCCAGGGCGTCAATGCCAACCAGATCTATTTCCGCTGCGATGTCGCCGAAATCGGCAAGGTGTATGAGTATTACGCCACCAATGGCGACGATGCCTGGGGCGGAAGAGAAGCGGTTCCGGGTATTGAAGGCGCTTACTACACCTACGTCAAAAACGTGGCGCTCAGACTGACAAACCTGAAAACCGGGCAATACTACTCGCGCTACTGGCAAACACGCCTCATCCCCGAAAGCGAGATGTTCAATGACGGGACCTACATTTACATCCCGGGCAGCGCCTTCAGTGATGTTTTTGTTGAGCTTTTTCGGGTTGATGACGCGTCAAAAGGGCTGAACGGTTCAAATCGCTATGGCTATACCTACGCGGGACCGGCTGGCTATATCGCCTTTCACGGCGGCGGCATGAGCTCCGGACTGTTTGACGGCGCTGACAGCAGAACCAACTACGACGGCTGGGGCGCTATGCAATGGCCCGGCGGCTGGACGCTCACCAGCCAAAGTTACTTTGTGCGCGGCGCCGCCTGTCGGATCGACGACTATCCCGCCATCGTACGCCTGCCGCCGATAAGCGTGGGTGAACTGAGCAGCGGCGGCACGGCGCAGACGCCATTTAACATTACCGTCGAATGCGAAACCGGTGCGATTTCCAGTACCGCAGTCTCGACAACCAGCAAAGCGAACGTGGCGATGGGGTTTCTGGTGAATAATCAGACGGCGGCGAATGCGGCGAACCAGTTAGGGCTCAAAACCGGATCGGGGGCCTGGACCTGGCTGCTTGATAACCACTATGGCGTCAGCGGCGTGGCATCCGGCGTGGGCATTCGTATTTACAGCGAAAAACTGGGCAGTAGCGCAATCAATCTTCTGCCAAACCTGACGGCAACCGCAACGGGCAATGCCGGGGGATGGTATGGCTATGCTGATTTAACCAGTAAAATCTCATCAAGCGGTTCGACTGAATTATACAACGGCGAATTCACCGCCTCGCTGGAAGCGATTCCTGGCGAAGCCATTACAGCAGGATCGGTTTATGCACAACTCCAGGTGGTGGTTAGCTTTCAGTAGCGCGTTGCTGCTGAATGGCCTGTCGCTCTCCGCTCATGCGGTGGTGAACAGCGAAGTGACCCGGGTAATTTTTAATGCTGGTGACAAAAGCGCTTCGCTGGCGCTGATTAATTCCCCGCAGCAGCCGGCCCTGGTGCAGATATGGACCGATACGGGGAATCCGTCCAGCCAGCCCAACGAAGAGGTAACACCCGTCATCGCACTGCCGCCGGTATTTAAAATGCAGCCCGGCGAGCTACGTAGCATTACGCTGCAACTGACCGACACCTCCGCCCTGCCGCGCGATCGTGAAGCGCTGTACTGGCTGAATGTCTATCAGATCCCACCCATGACGCAGGCCGATGCGCAGGTGGCACAAAAAGTGGTTCTGCCGTTACGTATCCGCATGAAGCTGTTTATCCGCCCGCAGGGCACTGGCGCGCTCCAGGAAAGCGACCCAGAGAAACTGCGCGTGGCCTATGCCGGGCCGCAAAATCAGGTGCAGATAACTAACCCCACGCCGTGGCATATCACACTGGCCGGGATACGTTGCGAAGCTGGCAGCGCAAACGGCGTAATGATTGCGCCACTTACCACAGCATCAGTCCCGCTGCAGGGACAGGGGACGCTGTGTTCGTCGGTCCGCTATGACGTAATTAACGACCACGGCACCCTGTGGCACTACAATAAAGCCGTCTCGCGACTCCCGTAGCGACGGCTTACGCGCCTTTCCCGTAAGTTCTCAGGCACGAATATCGTCATACTCACGGGTTTTATCAAACTCGTGTTTAGCAAACGGGCAAAGCGGGATAATTTTTCGATTCTCGCGGCGCATTTTCTCCACCACTTTCGCCACCAGCGCTTTTCCAACCCCTTGTCCCTTCAGACTGGCATCCACATCCGTATGTTCGATAATGCTTAAATGCTCGCCGGTCGGAACGAAAACAATTTCAGCGACCTGATTTCCCTGATCATCATTTACATAGAATTTATTATGGCCTTCATGTATTTCCATCTTTGCCTCGCTTATTTACGACGATATTGCAGCGCCCCGCTTGGGCAGGTATCGATAACCGTGATTACCGTTGATACATCCACTTCATCAGGCATAATCCAGGGTTTGCGTTTTAGATTGAACAGTCTGGCGCTACCGCGGACACAATTTCCGGAATGCTGGCAAATCGCCGTATTGAAGTAGACATCGATTTTCTCGCCGGTATAGACGCGGTAACCCGCATCCTCAAGTTGCTTATCCATGACATTGCCTCATTTTGTGTTTTATCCCTTAAGCATAGCGCGTGGATGTCCTCCAGCACCACGCTAAAGTCAAATGAGTAGATACTCATCTACTCCTTATGTTTAAGAACAAAAACCCAGTGAAGAGAGCATATAAGATTTTATATTACACATTTAATACTATTTAAGGTTATTTACCCTAATTGACTATTTAACATCACGTCGGCATAATAAATCTTTCAAAGAAACAATGAATAAAAACGTGTTTTCTTTCAAAAATATTAATTAAAAAGAGTGGATTACAGGAAAGAGAACTGTTGATGTGGAATCTTAAATCACAGTAGCGAAGCAGATTTTACTCCCCTTTTTCCACGGTGCTGATAACCGGACGGTCATCTCTTCAGGATGAGAGTCGGGACTTTTAAATGATTACGGTAGCTGATTATTCATAGCGACAGAAATGCCCATTCTTGTTAACAAATTGCTTTATTTTATAGATAGTTATGTAAAACCGAAGAACAAAAACATTAGTTTCATAAATCAAATGACTTACTGTATTCATATATACTATACCTAATAGTGTGTTCAGAATTTTCTACACTTAAGTCATTACTCTTTATCACTTTCGTACACCGTGAACTCATATGTACTGGATTATTAACGATAATATTGAATTCAGACCAGACAGTAAAAAGTTAATTTCTGTCACTAATCCAGAAATTAACGTCGTTTTGACAACGCCTGCCAGCCGTTGTCTGCTTTTGTTGCTTGACGCTTCACCGGACGTCGTCACACAGCAGGAGTTCTTTAAAAAGGTGTGGGAAGATGAAGGCATGCTGGTGCCGGCAAACACCCTTTACCAGAATATTTCTATTGTTCGTCGTGGGTTACGCGCCGTCGGGGAGACCGACCGAACCCTCGTCGCCACGGTCCCCCGCAAAGGGTTTCAAATCGATAAAAGTGTGAAAATCGCCCGCGTTGCCGCCGTTCAGGCCGATGAGGCCGTCAGTGACACCTTGCAGGGTGAAGATGAACTGGATGTGGAATACCACACGGATGCCGGGTCAGAGTTCACACCAGAAGAAACGGCACCTACTGCCCCCGCGGTAACGGCAAGTCAGAGAGGCAAGTTACCTCTTTTCGCGGGTATCGTCGCCATGCTAGTGGCATTTTGCGTAGGTGCCATCGGCATGCACTATTTCTGGCACTTTAACGATACGCAGCCTTTCTTTGCCAACTATACCTTCGTTGAGCAGGATAAAGGATGTCGTTTCTATACCACGGATGACAGCCACGATAACAAAAACAGTTTTGCACGCTTTAAGGCGCTGATTCTGGGCTCGGGACTCGATTGCGAAAAGTACCCCTGGGTTTACTTCCCGCTCTCACAAACGTCGCCTGGCTTAGCGGTTCTTGTCTGCCGCCAGAACTACCTGAAATCAGCCGTTCCCGGTTGTATTACACTCTCTTTTCGTGGAGTAGGAAGTGAGTAAAAAAACAATCATGATGATGAGTGCTCTGTTTTTACTCGCAGGTGTGCTCATCGGCGCGTTATACAATGCTTTAATGTCTAAACGTTACGATAAACAGGAATGTTCGATGTCGCTGGTGGTTTTTCATCAAGGCGCCCGCGCGAATATCACGTTGAACTACATGTACTCGCTGAAAAACCAGAACGGCATCGTGGCCGTCAGCGGTACTTATATCGAAGATAACAAACTGAAAGGGCGCATCAGACGAGATGTCGCCTACAACTGGACAGAAAATCAGGATTCATATCACCTGCATTCAACCCGAATTAACAAGTTCGAGATTATCGAAACGCTGCCGGATGATCTGTTAGCGAACATTCTGCCTGATTTTTACGTCTATCCTGATAAAGATGTGAGTTACTCCATTCTCAATCAGGGGGTTCACGGGTTCCTGTTTACCATCGGAAAACGTCCCCTGCTCTACTGCGCCCGCTAAACGGGATACTGTCGTCAGCTCTGTGCTAAACAGGGCTGACGCATATTAAAGAAACACACTCTCTTCCAGTAAATTTTCTTTGATCAACAGCAGATCGTGAACCCGGTGCCCACCCAATTTCTTGCATGCAAGATTTCGGTAGGTGTAGACCCGTTTCGGCGGTAGCGATAACGACTGAGCGATAAAATTAATATCTCTCCCCTGCAGCGACTCGCAGATAATTCTTTTTTCGACACGGTTGAGAACATGATTCCTGATAGCCTGATGCTTTTCCATGCTGGCCAGACGCGTAATAATCATCGTCAGTGCCAACAGAGACTGGCGGGCAGTCACAATCATGTCAGCATCAAAGACCAATGCACTCCGCTCTGAGTTTAGAATAATCAGCAGCTTACATTTTTTGTTGAGTCTGGAAACTTCCCTGGAGCAACATTTGTTGAACAAATTAAGATGCAAAATCACGGTATCGTCGAAAGTCAGTTTTTCAACAGGCAATTGATGCATGGTTTCTTTAACGATTTCCAGGTTGGCCTCTTTGGCCAACAAGACGATTCCGTCCTGTAAATAGCTATTATTGCTTATAATATATATTGCCATCGCTTTATTTCCGTATTAATAATTCAACTTACGGGTGATTTCCGTCCTTTTATATCCAGCTTTAGCGAGACATGTAGAAATTATATTGATAAGCTTACGAATTATACAATTAAATAGTCTTAACTGATCTGACATTTATAACTTATTGATAACGCGAGTTTTAATTAAATTTCTTAAACGTCCTTAAGTCGACGATTATTCGCGTCTCTCTGTATTCTGTCTCTTCCTCTGTGCTATGTTGTGCTTTTAACGAACGGACGGAGGGGATGGAAAAGCAATGACCAGGCGTATCGATTACCTGATTGAGAAATATCATTTCACTGAAATCAACGAGTCGCCGCGCATTGCCTGTCAATGGAAAGAGGTATTGGCAGAGTGCCAACAAGAGAATGCCGGCGTTGAAGAGCGACTGCGCATTGCGTTGCTCAATGTCGATTACGTAACCAGCTTCGAGCTGCCTTTCCGCTTACTGCTCACCCGCACCCCGCAACTGATCGATAAACTGCGCAAAGAATTTGCCCTCACTCAGAAAAATGTCCTGATTAATGATAAACGCCGTGGGCAGGTTTACAGCATCAGCGCCGATCTCAGCCGCGTCCCTGATGCCTTTCGCTATCGTCTGTCGTCGAGGATCCGTCGTATGGATGAAGACACCCTCACCACGGCTCCCTATCAACACGTTGCCAGTCAGACAAAGCATCCCGAAGAACGGCTTCGCCTGGCGCTGGAGAGCGGTTTACAGGTTAACGCCCTGGATGGGCTGTTCTGGTTAGGGATCCAGCGAATTGCCGCCGATATTCAGCGGCTCCGCGCGGCGGGCATGCCGGTTCTGGCGTCAGATGTCGAGGTATTCGATACACTGACCGGAACGCACCGAACCGTGACGGCATACCATCTTTAACCGGTTGTCAGCGCCTGAAAGCGGGATAAAAAGAGCGCGCGCGCCTGCCGCGGCATCAGCGGATTGACGGCCAACTGTGTCGTAGGTGAAATACCGTCCAGCATCGGCCAGTCATTCCCGGGATCGAGGTTAAGATCGCGCCGCTCCGTCGCCAGCATGATCAGATCCACCTGCTTAATCACCTTACTGGGTGTAAGAGGAAGATGGAAACGCTGGCGAATGGCGTTATCCAGCCGTGCTTCAATCTCTTTATACTCGGGGAGCAAATGCTTTAGCGGAGAAGGAAGATCCAGACAATAGGCTTCAGCGGCATCGTGCAGCAACGCTTCAAGCGCGAATTCTGACGGCGTTAACTGGCTGCAAAGCACCGCGTGTTGGGCGACGCTGTAAAACTCAGGCACATGTCCGGCAAAGCGACAAAGATGTGAAAGGGCGACAGCGATATCTTCAATCACAATATGTTCCGGTCGGACATCGCTGTAATCAATGTGTTGCCCGGTAAAGGTGGCGATAAATTTCATCCGTTCTCCTGCTTCCTTGCCATACTTACCCGTCTCAGAGAGCGGACTCTCCATTCAGAAATTACGTTTTTATATTCACCCTGTAAATATTTATCAACGCACACCGCCACTTTTCAGAAGGACCGCAGCTGCCTGGTTTCAGTTATATTCCAGCACAAAGGTGGCGGTGCCATTTGCCTGCCCCGCCGTCTGTCTTTGGCTGGCGGTAGTCACATTACAGGAGCGGTCAACAATCTCACCGGAAAACTCCACCACACCACCGGTTTCCTGTCCCCCTGTAACCGCAGACAGCGCAGCGCCAGACGCCATTGCGCTGACCAGAATCGCGGCGATTCGAAATTGATTCTTCATTATTTTGCTTATTTTAACGCATTATTAATGTTTACTTTCGCCAAAACCAAACAGTTTCAGGCGTTATTATTACTCGCTCGATTTTATTGTCGCAAAACTTTCAACCCTTGAGATATTCTAAATTCCAACACACGTTCTCATCCACCAAATATACGCCTCCTATGGCAACTTTCACCGGTTAAACAAGAATCATTGTTCGTCCTCGCCAAATAGCAGATGAGTCCTCTGAAGCGGTGAAACGGCTTATTCTGACTATTATCCCGGTGAATTTTGCAGTATTGTTTAACCGTTGTTGTAGTTCTACAGTGAATGCTAGCGAGGTTGCTCTCTTGTTGTTCGCCTTCAGCGAAATTCCTTGCGCCTCATTCAGGATGTTCGGGAGCGGGTACGTTCTTAGATCAGCAATAAATTTTTGTGGTTTAGCAAGAGCACAAGACAAGAGGAGGTGTCCAGTCGATAATGCCACGACGTTATGACGAAGCAACATACAGCCATTTTCATTATCCGCTCAAATTCTTCTGTGGCGAAGCCGCGTTGCAGACGATTAACGCCTCCCATACCGTGCAAATAAATAATGAGTCAAACCCGGATAAGATCATTGGATTAACAGGAATCAGCAGAACGCTTGCACACCTGCAATCAAAAGGGAACCTAATGAAAAATAATACAGATAATAAGAAGAGGAATTTCCTGACTCAAAATGAAATAGAGTCACTTCTCAAAGCAGCAAACACCGGAGCACACGCTGCCCGCAATTACTGTCTGACATTATTGTGTTTTATTCATGGATTTCGCGCCAGTGAAATCTGTCGCCTGCAAATTTCAGATATCGATATTAAATCACGATGCATTTACATTCACCGCCTGAAAAAGGGGTTTTCAACAACACATCCATTGTTGAGGGAAGAAATTCAGGCATTAAAAAACTGGCTGGCTATTCGTGCCGCCTATCCTCATGCCGACAGTGAGTGGTTGTTTTTATCCAGAAAAGGGAATCCCCTTTCGCGCCAACAGTTTTATCAAATCATTTCCGTCTCGGGCGATCACGCCGGACTTCCGCTTGAAATACATCCGCATATGCTTCGTCATTCATGCGGTTTTGCGTTGGCCAATATGGGGATCGACACCCGTCTCATCCAGGATTACCTGGGACACCGCAACATTCGCCATACTGTCTGGTATACCGCCAGTAATGCCGGTCGATTTTACGGTATCTGGGATGACGCTAAACTCAAACAGCATAATGCTATTTCACGGTGACCGTGACAACGCCATGGATGGTGTTAAAAATCAGACTTAAAAACATTAATAATTTTTAACCATATATTTATTATGCTTACTGTTCACACCTGTCCTTATTCGCATCATAATTAAACAGCTTTATTTTATCCCTGTAATCAATCAGGATATTGCTTATCAGCATTCACTTTTCGTCAAATCAACCTTCACGCCCTCGTTATCACTAACTATTTTCCTTTAAATTTTATAGACCTGACTTTGTCTACCACAGGCGCTATTGTCGCATTTGATAAAATGAATAAAAATAAGATTTATCAGGTAGCAATAATAGCTACGTGTGTAAAAGTGATGTTATCACAGACTGTGATTAATCCCTCAAATATAATATGCCTTTAACATCGCGAATTATTTTTTAATCGCGTGATGTCTTCTACAGGTGTTCATTAACAGAAACCTATTTCAGGAGTAATGTATTGTGAATCGACGTCGTTATCTTACTGGCAAAGAAGTACAAGCCATGATGCTGGCCGCCCGACATGGCGCGACCGGAGAGCGGGATTACTGTCTTATTCTGCTGGCTTTTCGTCACGGCATGCGCATCAGTGAACTCCTCGATTTGCATTATCGCGACCTCGATCTCAGCGAGGGTCGAATCAATGTCCGTCGATTAAAAAACGGTTTTTCCACCATTCATCCACTGCGTTTTGATGAACGCGAGGCTGTTGAACGGTGGAGTCAGGAGCGCGCAGGCTGGAGAGGCGCAGGTCGCACTGACGCCGTGTTCATCTCCCGCCGGGGGACACCGCTTTCTCGCCAACAGGCGTATCGCATTATCCGGGCTGCGGGCGTTGATGCCGGAACCGTTACCCATACTCATCCCCATATGTTACGTCACGCCTGCGGTTATGAGCTCGCCGAAAGGGGGGCCGACACGCGGCTCATTCAGGATTATCTTGGTCATCGAAATATTCGCCATACCGTCCGTTATACCGCCAGCAACGCCGCACGTTTCGCCGGATTATGGGAGAGAAGCAGTCTGTTAGAAGTCATTTCTCCGGAGAAAAAGAAATGATTTAACTTATTGATATGTAATAGAAAGCATTGACCTGAACAGGTCAATTGGGGCCAAACTGTTTATATCATAAAAAGAATTAATAAAGCTTTGCAACTAATAAACCAGGAATTATCGAAAAACGTTATTTATCCTCTTGATTACTATGGTTTTATTTTCAGTTCTTTTTTCACAACCTCCTCCGCTGTTTAAGAACTTTCTGCGTTTTTCCTCCTCGCCGCCGCACGACAACAGTCAATGAGACAACCTGATGATCTGGTTTTTTATATCATAAAAGCTAATCAATTAAAGATAAAAATCCACACAATTGAATATATATTGCAAATTTTAGCTTTTTATCCCAACGAGTCAAAATGGCCCCAATTGTCTCATTAATTGGGTGAAAACCGTACAGAACCGGCAGTCGCCCCATTCGGCTGAAACATGGAATGCCTGGAAGGCACAACGACTGGCCATTACGGTTCGTGATATCGACATTGTTTAAAGGAAAAAAGCATGAAAATTAAAACACTGGCTATCGTTGTTATGTCAGCCCTGTCCCTGAGCTCCGCGGCAGCCCTGGCCGATACCACCACGGTAAACGGCGGCACAGTGCATTTTAAAGGAGAAGTCGTTAACGCAGCCTGCGCCGTCGACGCCGGTTCAGTCGAACAAACCGTTCAGCTTGGCCAGGTTCGCTCGGCAAAACTGGCGACGGCAGGCAGCACCAGTTCTGCGGTCGGTTTCAACATCCAGCTGGATGACTGTGATACCAGCGTATCCACCAAAGCCTCTGTCGCGTTCTCCGGGACTGCCGTTGATACCACCAATAACACCGTACTGGCGTTGCAAGGCTCCGCTGCCGGTAGCGCCACCAATGTGGGTGTTCAGATTCTTGATAACAAAGGCACCCCTCTGGCGCTGGACGGCGCAACCTTTAGCGCAGCAACAACCCTGAATGATGGTACCAACATCATCCCGTTCCAGGCACGTTACTACGCTACGGGTGCAGCAACTGCCGGTATCGCTAACGCAGACGCCACCTTCAAAGTTCAATACGAGTAATTCATCACGCAAGGACGATCCTGGGGCCAGGAGGGCCCGTTATCCGCAATGGGACTGAGGTGATAACGATGCAAAGGATGAAATCAGGACTGCTGATACTGTTACTTCCCGCCTGCGCGCTGGCTGGCAACAAGTGGAACGTCACGTTGCCCGGCGGAAGCATGCGTTTTCAGGGCGTCATTATTGCCGAATCTTGCCGCGTAGAAGCGGGCGATCGCCAGATGACCGTGCAAATGGGGCAGATCAGCAGTAATCGATTTCATGCGCCCGGTGAGGATATCAACCCGGTCTCTTTCGATATTCACCTTCAGGAGTGCAGTACCGCCGTAAGTCAACGCGTCGGCGTGGCATTTCATGGCGTCGCAGAGGGTAAAAACCCTGACGTGCTCTCCGTAGGAGAAGGTCCGGGGATCGCCAGCGGTATCGGGATCGCGTTATTTGATAAAGAGGGCAGCCAGCTTCCGCTTAACGGCCCGCCGGTGAGCTGGACACGGCTTTACTCCGGACCAACCACACTACATTTCGTTGCGAAATACCGTTCAACCGGACGTCAGGTCACCGGCGGGATCGCGAATGCACAAGCCTGGTTCTCTTTGACCTACCAGTAATAAACCCGCAGAGATTGCAAATACAGGAAACGACGGTGAGTAAAAGGATAAACATGAAAAAAACACGCACCATGATGCGCAACCTGCTGGGCGGGATGCTGATGATAGCCGCCCTGGGATCATTCACGCATGCAGAAGCCGGCGTGGCGTTGGGAGCAACGCGGGTGATTTATCCGGCGGGACAAAAACAGGTGCAACTGGCGGTCACCAATAATGATGACAACAGCACGTATCTGATCCAGTCATGGGTGGAAAACGCCGGGGGCGTCAAAGACGGGCGTTTTGTGGTCACACCGCCGCTGTTTGCCATGCAGGGAAAAAAGGAGAACACCTTACGCATTCTTGATGCAACCAATAACCAGTTACCGCAGGACCGCGAAAGTCTGTTCTGGATGAATGTTAAAGCCATTCCGTCGATGGACAAATCGAAGCTCAGTGAAAACACCCTGCAACTGGCCATTATCAGCCGAATCAAGCTGTACTACCGTCCAGCCGGACTCGCGCTGCCGCCAGATCAGGCCGCAGAGAAACTCACTTTCCGCCGCAGCGCTGGCTCGCTCACATTGATCAACCCAACACCGTACTACCTGACAGTGACCGAACTCAATGCTGGCACCAGGGTACTGGAAAATGCCCTCGTGCCTCCGCTGGGCGAAGCCCGCGTGAAGTTGCCAGCCGATGCGGGCAGCGAGATTACCTATAAAACCATTAATGACTATGGCGCGCTAACGCCGCGTATGAAAGGCGAAATGCGATAACGAACAGGGACCCCCGCGTGCTCCCTGAATAAAAAGAACTGACAGCCGGGCGATTTCGAACCGGAGGGACTATGTCATATCTGAAACCTGGACTCGTCCACAGGCGGCATCATGCCCCCTTTTTGGCTGGCGCAATGGCGCAACTCCCCTTTGCTTTTTTGCTGGCCACATACACCTTTTCCGCGCAGGCAGAGCTCTATTTTAATCCGCGCTTTCTGGCGGACGATCCGGCTGCCGTCGCGGATCTTTCCGGTTTTGAAAAGGGGCACGAGCTACCGCCCGGCACCTATCGTGTCGATATTTACCTGAACGAGGGGTACATGACCACTCGCGACGTTGCTTTTCATGCCAGTCAAGGCAGCCGCGAACTGACGCCGTGCCTGACGCGTGGACAGCTCGCCACGATGGGGCTGAATACTGCTGCCGTCAGTGGAATGAACGAGTTGGCAGCAGATGCATGTGTCCCGTTAACGGAAATGATCCCTGACGCCACCACCCGTTTAGATGTGGGTCAGCAGCGGTTGCATCTGACGATTCCTCAGGCCTTTATGGGGAATCAGGCTCGCGGCTATATCCCGCCGGAACGCTGGGATCACGGGATTACCGCCGGGCTACTGAATTACAACTTCACCGGCAATAACGTCCAGAATGATGTTGGCGGTAGCAGCAGCTACGCCTACTTAAACCTGCAAAGTGGCCTTAACCTGGGCGCGTGGCGTCTACGCGACAATACCACCTGGAGCTACAGTAGCGGCGGGAGTTCATCGGGCAATGAAAACAAATGGCAGCACGTTAATACCTGGCTGGAAAGGGACATCACGCCGTTACGCTCACGTCTGACGCTCGGCGACAGCTATACCAACGGCGATGTCTTTGACGGCATTAACTTCCGCGGCGCGCAGCTCGCTTCTGATGACAATATGCTGCCGGACAGCCAGAAAGGCTTTGCCCCGGTGATCCATGGGATTGCGCGCGGGACGGCGCAGGTCTCCATCAAACAGAATGGTTATGAGATCTACCACAGTACGGTACCGCCAGGCCCCTTCAGCATTAGCGACCTTTATGCCGCCGGTAACGGCGGCGATCTGCAGGTTACCGTCAAGGAAGCTGACGGGAGCAGCCAGAACTTCACCGTTCCTTACTCCTCGGTCCCGGTGCTGCAACGTGAAGGCCATACCCGCTATGCCATCACCGCCGGAGAGTACCGAAGCGGTAACGATCAGCAGGAAGAACCGACCTTTTTTCAGAGCACCTTACTCCACGGCCTCCCGGCTGGCTGGACCCTGTACGGCGGTACGCAACTGGCAGACCGCTATCGCGCTTTTAATGTGGGCGTAGGGAAAAATATGGGGCTTTTGGGGGCGCTGTCGGTGGACATCACTCAGGCCAATGCCACTTTACCCGATGACAGCAAACATCAGGGACAGTCGGTGCGTTTCCTCTATAACAAATCGCTCAGCGACGTTGGCACGAATATCCAGTTGGTGGGCTATCGCTACTCCACACGTGGATATTTTAGCTTTTCCGATACCACTTACCGCCGGATGAGCGGTTATGACGTCGAAACGCAGGATGGGGTGATTCAGGTTCAGCCGAAATTCACGGATTACTACAACCTCGCCTGGAACAAGCGCGGCAAAGTGCAGGTGAGCCTGACCCAGCAGTTAGGCCGTACCGCTACGCTCTATCTGAGCGGAAGCCACCAGACTTACTGGGGCAGCGACAGCGCCGATGAACAATTGCAGGCCGGTCTGAATATGGCTATCGACGATATCAACTGGACGCTGAGCTACAGCCTGACCAAAAACGCCTGGCAGGATGGTCGCGACCAGATGCTGGCTATTAACGTCAATATTCCCTTCAGCCACTGGCTGCGATCGGACAGCCAGTCCGTCTGGCGACACGCCAGCGCCAGCTACAGCATGTCAAACGACCTTAACGGTCGAATGACAAACCTGGCGGGGCTGTATGGCACCGTGCTGGAAGACAATAACCTCAGCTACAGCGTACAAACCGGCTATGCGGGCGGCGGTGAAGGTAACAGCAGCAGCACTGGCTATGCCACGCTGAACTATCGCGGCGGTTCTGGCAATGCCAACGTCGGTTACAGCCGTAGCGACGGACTCAAACAATTCTATTACGGAATGAGCGGCGGCGTGCTGGCGCATGCCAACGGCATCACGCTGAGCCAACCGCTTAATGACACAGTTGTGCTGATTAAGGCGCCCGGCGCTGAGGGCGCGAAAGTCGAAAACCAGACCGGAGTACGCACTGACTGGCGTGGTTATGCGGTGCTGCCTTACGCCACCGAGTACCGGGAAAACCGGGTGGCGCTGGATACCAATACGCTCGCTGACAACGTTGATCTTGATGACGCCGTAATCAACGTCGTCCCCACGCACGGCGCGATCGTCCTGGCGGAATTTAACACTCATGTCGGGATGAAACTGTTGATGACGTTAACTCACCGCGGCAAACCGGTTCCCTTTGGTGCGATGGTCACCGCTGACAGCAGCCCAAGCAGCAGTATCGTCGCCGATAACGGTCTGGTCTATCTGAGCGGCATGCCGCTGGCGGGAAAGGTACAGGTGAAATGGGGTGATACCGCAAACGCCAGTTGCGTGGCGGATTACCGTCTGACCGCCGAGAGCCAGCAACAACGGCTCATTCAGCTCACGGCGGAATGCCGCTAAGGACATGATAATGAAAAAACGTCTTTATCTGCCGGGAGCCGTTTTCGCGCTGGTCACCGCCAGTGCATTCGCCGCCGACAGTACCATTACCATCAGCGGCTATGTCAGGGATAACGCCTGCGCCGTGGCGGGCGAATCGAAAGATTTTACCGTCGATTTGCTGGATAACGCCGCGAAACAGTTCAGCCGTATCGGCGCCACCACGCCTGTCGTCCCGTTTCGTATTGTGCTGTCGCCCTGCGGCACGTCGGTCACGGCAGTAAAAGTCGGTTTTATCGGCATCGCTGACCACGAAAACACCCAGTTATTGCAACTCGATAGCGGAAGCTCGGCAGCGGCAGGAATGGGGATCCAGATCCTCAACGGACAGCAGGCTCCGCTGCCGCTGAATGCCGGTTCATCCACCCTATCCTGGACCACCCTGACGCCCGGTCAGACTAATACGCTGAACTTTTATGCCCGCCTGATGGCAACGCAGGTTCCTGTCACGCCGGGGCACGTTAATGCAACAGCGACATTCACTCTTGAGTTTCAGTAAGCGGAGGTTCTGATGAGATGGTTTCAACCCCGGTGGCTACTGGCGGCCATCCTGGCCGCGTCTGCTGTTGTGCAGGCGGCCGACGTGACCATTACCGTGAACGGGAAAGTCGTGGCGAAACCGTGCACGGTATCAACGACCAATGCCACCGTCGAACTGGGCGATCTCTACACCTTTAGTCTGGTCTCCGCCGGTTCCTTCTCTGCGTGGCATACCGTGGCGCTCGAGCTAAGCAATTGTCCGGTGGGCACCTCGCGCGTCACCGCCAGCTTTAGCGGTACAGCCGACAGCACGGGCTACTACAAAAATCAGGGGACTGCCGGGAATATCCAGCTTGAGCTCCAGGATGACAGCGGCAACCGACTGAACACCGGCGCGACAAAATCCGTGGTGGTGGATGACGCCTCGCAATCCGCCCGTTTTCCTTTACAGGTCAGAGCGTTGTCGGTAAACGGCGGCGCAACCCAGGGAACGATCCAGGCGGTAATTAACGTGACCTATACCTATGCATGACCAGGAGAGTATGTTGATGAAAAGAGTCGTAACCCTGTTGACGACACTGTTGCTGATGGGCTGGTCGATCAATGCCTGGTCCTTTGCCTGCCAAACCGCAGGCGGAGCGACCATTCCTATTGGCGGCGGTAGCGCGAACGTTTATGTCGACCTCGCTCCCGCAGTGAACGTCGGAGAAAACCTGGTGGTCGATCTCTCAACGCAGATTTTTTGTCATAACGACTATCCCGAAAGCATGACCGACTATGTCACCCTCCAGCAGGGGTCCGCTTACGGCGGCGTGTTATCGAGTTTTTCCGGCTCCGTAAAATATAACGGCTCCAGCTATCCGTTTCCGACCACCAGCGAAACCGCACGGATGATCTATGATTCGAAAGTCGATAAACCGTGGCCGACCCTACTGTATTTGACGCCAATCAGCTCTGCTGGCGGCGTGGCGATAAGCGCGGGAACGCTTATCGCCAGACTCATTCTTCGTCAGACCAATAACAAAAACAGCGATGACTTTCAGTTCGTCTGGAGCATTTATGCGAATAATAATGTGGTCATTCCAACTGGCGGCTGCGACGTCTCCGCTCGCGACGTGACGGTGACCTTGCCTGACTACCCAGGCTCTATGTCCATCCCGCTGACGGTCTACTGCGCGCAAAGCCAGCAACTGGCGTATTACCTTTCGGGGACCACCACAGATTCCGCCAATTCGATCTTCACCAATACCGCGTCGTCCTCACCCGCTCAGGGCATCGGTGTTCAGCTCACGCGCAACGGCAGCATCGTCCCCGCCAACAGCAACGTGTCATTAGGCACGGTCGGTACCTCTGCCGTAAACCTTGGCTTAACAGCCAATTATGCACGAACCAGCGGACAGGTCACGGCAGGCAATGTTCAGTCAATCATCGGGGTGACGTTTGTTTATCAGTAATACAGGAAGCCCTTCGATGGACTACATTTTGTCCCCCTGCCGCTTTGCCGCCGAAGGTCTCGCGAGGATGATGACGCCAGGTAGCCCGCATCTGGTGCAACTTAACTCGCGGTCGCTGACTCTCTCATCACTTCCCGTGCTGACGTCAGTACGTCGAATCGTGGTGTTTCTTCCTGACGATCCCACTGAATTACTCACTACGTTGCAGACGGCGGCGTTTCTGCAGGAACAGGCCGCCACTCCGTTGCCGATGCTAATCCTCAGCCGCTGCCCTGACCGTTGGTTGTGGCACACGCTGGGACACCTTGTGAGACGTCGCAGTTTGCTGACAGAAATTCGCGCCGTCGCCTCGGATTTACCAACGCGCTGCATTGCCGCGCTATTGCGTGGGCATGGGTTACAGAATGTCCTTTCTCTGGGCCATCGGGCAGACAAAGAAGCATGGATTTACGGCACGCCGTCAATCGGCCTGAGCAAACCGGAGCTAAACGCCATTCTGGATTTGCTGCACGGATATAACCCCCAGGAACGGGCGCAACAGCGCGGCATCAGCCCGAAAACCCTATATAACCAGAAGATCTCAGGACTCAAAAAGATGTCGGAACATTACCCGCAACTGGCGACACACTTTCCCGGCAATTCGGAGGCACGACGGAACAGAAGCGGCAGCGATGCACTGTCCGCCTTCGAGCGTGAATTCGTCCACGCCATCCATTGCCAACAGATTTTTCCGGTATTTCAACCGATTGTGGATAGTCATCACCGTTTACAGGGGATGGAAATTCTCTCACGCTGGCGTCGCGATGGAACGCTCCTGCCACCCGGTGCATTTTTGCCGCAGATACATGCGGAATACGCCTGGCAGGTACTGACCGCGTTTGTTTTGCAGGAAGCCGTACAGAAAATCAATCAGTATCCTGGCGAGTTTTACTTCTCACTTAACATCCCCGCCGCCCTTGCCAGCCATGAATGCCTTCCACGCATGCTGAACGCCGCGAAACAACAACTCGACCCGCCACAGCGAACGGACAGGCTGGTGCTGGAATTTGCTGAAACTCTCGCGTTTAGTCAACAGGGGAAAACCGCTGACAATATCAACACATTAAAACAGCTCGGCTTTCGTATTATGCTGGATGATTGCTTCTCACAAGGCAGCGTGATATTTCCGGTCAGGCAGATCCAGTTTAACGAATATAAACTGGACATGGGCATTATCAATGAGATGCAACACGATCCACACGCGCTGGCGCTGATAAAAAGCCTGAACTATTACTGCACGCTGACGGGCAGTCGCTGCATTGCCGAAGGAGTAGACAGTAAAGAGAAATTTAGGGCCTTGAAAGCGTTAGGTATCGATCGCTTTCAGGGGTATCTCATCTCCCCGCCGGTGGGCGGCAACAGGCTTGAACGGTTTATCGACAACGCCATATCATTCTGATCAAACTTACTTTTCGCCAGCGCAATGACGTTAAATACCGAATAGCCGTCACCCCTGACTTTTCCTGCAGTAAACAGACCTCATCAGAAGGACAGAAAATATCGACTGTTGTGGGATAAGTCGATTTTGTCAGGTAACGAGGCAGGCTATACTCTTCCAAACACTCATCACAGAGGTAGTAGCTGGCGTGAAGGATATGTATTACAACGACGAAGGAATCAACACGTTAATCCAGAATGAACTGGATGCTTTCATTAAGGGCTACAAAAATACGATCTACGCATATGCGATTATGAACAAGAAAGATCCTTCGCAAATGCAGATCATTAATAATAACCCTGAGTGGTTTAACATCTATCTTGAACGAAAATACCAGTTTATTGACCCTGTTATTATCAGGGCATTAAGCAGTGTCGAGGACTTTTTCTGGGAGAACAAATTGCTGCTGGCGAGCGGTTATAATCTGACGCGCATCTTCAGTGAAAGCTCTGAACACAATATTTTCCAGGGGCAAACATTCCCCCTGCATGACTATATGAATAATCTTGTCGTGTTGTCCATCATCAGCCAGAAGGATTCAGGGATTGAGATGGAAGCCTGCCGTGCGCATTTCATGCAGTTTCTCATTCAGCTACATCAGAAGACACTCAATCTCTACAGTAAAGTTCATCAGAAAAAGAACGTTTTCCTGTCGCCGCGAGAAAGACAAATTTTGAAGTGGGTCAGTGCAGGTAAAACGTATGCCGAAGTCTCGGTTATATTGTCCATTGCTGAGAGAACCGTGAAATTTCATATGAGCAATGCAATGAAGAAACTGGGTGTTAACAATGCCAGACATGCGGTAAAACTCGGAATGGAGCTCAGATTACTGGATAACTGAACTCCGTGCCGGATCACAGGCGGCGAAGTTGTTGAAGTATCTCACGGAGCCAGTGGCTGGACGGGTCTTTGCTGATGATACTTTCAATTGCGCTTTCACTAGCCGGCATAAAAATATAGTAGATAGTTTCCCCTTTCTCAGAAAGACCTTTCTGAATCACGTCTATTTTCCAGTTAGCATGGCGAAATATGGCATACATGCCACGACTGGCTACGGCGTACATACCCCGATACTGTTTTTTCATGCAATAAATGATCATCGCCAGGAACAATGCTTTACTGGCGGGCATTCCTCGAAGGTTTCCGGAATCACGTCTGGCTTTATCCAAAAACAGGCGGCTCACTTCGCAACAGGGAATATCCGTAGGGAGAGTGATATTATCGAAGTACTCATGGAATATTTCGCTGATCATCGTCGGTTGCGTCGCATCGATAAATCGGGCGCCGCACAAGATTTCTCCCTCGTGCATGCCTAACAGGTAAGTCGTATTTTCGTTATCAAATTGATCCTTTTCCAGACCGTCAGTACATTCTACTTTCCAGTTGAGCCGCTCACGAAATGTTCGATTTCTTAGTCGGTAGAGTTCAGTGGCAAAACCTGAAGGCAACTCATCGCGATCAAGCAAAAAAAACTCAACAAAAGAGTGCATTTGTTCATTCCTGATAATAACATTCCGAAATTATTATCCCCTGTCTTTTAGGACAGCTTTTTTTTAGGTCGGGTCTTCCTTATACTTAAAAAATACCTGACTAATAGCGCTCGCGGCACATACTAGTCAGGCGGTCAAAGACCAACGTAACACCAGGGATAAATCCACCCGGGATTATCTAACATTTAGACTCTCGGGTACAGAATGCAATAAGCACTTAACCCATAAAAAACTATTAAAATACGACCGATATCAAAAATTAGCCTTTATTATATTGCCCCTTGTAATTTCAAGGGGTAATATTTAAGGTTGCGTTAACTATTAAGTTTCATACAGTCTCTCACCTGTCCGCATTCTTTCTCATGACGGCGTTCAACGTAACTATTTTGCCAACTTCCAGTGATGAATTTGCTCAACGGTCTTTCTTTCACCGCCAGCGTAGCTTTACAAAAGTGACATCAGGCAGAAAATATATCCTTAGCTTTCTTATGCCAGAATTTTATCCTGCAGATGAATAGTCACGCAGCACTTTTGCAACACGTATTCGATAAAAAGAAAATATCGCTTCCTTTCCTTCCCTTTGCGCTGCCCGATGTTTCATGTTGTTTTTCCACACCACAAGGGCCTCTTCATTCTCCCACCACGAAAGCGATAAGATCTTCCCTTCCGTGCTCAAGCTTTTGAAACGCTCAATCGCGATGAATCCCTCACTCTTAGCGAGTTCCGTCCTGAGTTCAGCGGCGAGTTGTAAATATCGTTCCTGCAAAGCGGGTATCGCGTCCGCTTCAAAAATCACAGCAATCATAGCAACCTCCTGGGTTAGCATTTCCGCCACTTTAACGGTAAGTACCGGGCAATACTTCGCTGAAGGCCGAATTATGCATGGTCAGGGATCATGATGGCACATCCGCATTGAGCTTACTGTAGAACCCCTGTTCCAGTTTCGTTTCCAGTATTGACTGGACTTCAATCGCCAGGTTTTTATAGAACTCAGACAGTTCATCATCCTTACAGAGCAGGACGATTTTGCGGCATTCTTTGCGATTGTTGATCCGGATGATCTTCAGCGAGTCCGTAAAGGCGGGAAGTGTGGTAATAAACAGCGGCGTGGTCAGCGTCCATCCGTAACCGCAGGAAATTAATTTCAGAATGTCATCAGCATTATCCATTTCAAACTGGATGGACGGAGACAGGTTATTCCATTTCAGCCAGTTGAGCGTCTGGATGCCGGTCGGCGTATTGCGGGTATAGGCGATGTAGACCCTGTTTTTACACAACTCTTCCAGTCGCGTTTCCGGCCAGGCTTTGGGGCAAACGCACAGAAACTCCTCTTCAATCAGCGGGTACATTCTGACATTAGGCGGCATCTCGGTATGCAGCATCGTGATGGCCAGGTTAATGCTGCCCGTATTCAGCGCGGAAAGCAGCCCCGATGCTGTACCGGTCACCTGGAAAATATGTTTCACCTGCGGTTGCAGGAAGGTCAGGATATCCAGGCCGATAGATTTACCGATCGAATCAACAAAGCCGATTTTCAAATGTGAAATATGCCCGTGACTGATCGCGTTGATATGTTCCTGCAGATAGACACCGCTATCGATAATCTTTTTTCCCAGCGGGTACAGCGCCTGTCCGGCTATCGTCATCTGAATGGGTCGCTGTGAGCGGTTAATCACTTCAGTCTTTAAGCCATTTTCCAGATTCGCGATCTGCTGAGAAATCGAGGATTGAGTCAGGTTGAGTTTCTTTGCCGCAGCGGTAAATGACCCCGTCTCAATTACCGCTAAAAACGCCTGTAACTGCTTAAAATCGAAGTTAATATCCTTCATTACCGCCTCTACTATTACATTTTTTAATAATGAGTATTTATCTTTTCAATGCTTTTTTTTCTTTGAGCCACTTCAAATTATCCATACTGCCAGCAAATTAAGGTAGCGATACACCTTAATACAAGAAGAGACATAACGATGCGTGAAGAAAAGGATCTATTAGGAACGTTAATGGTGCCGGAGGAAGCCTACTACGGTATTCAAACGCAACGGGCAGTAATGAATTTTTCAGTTTCGGGGAAAACGGCCGGGGATATTCCGCATTTCCTGTGGTCGATCGCCGCGATAAAACAAGCGGCCGCTCAGGCCAACGCGCAAATTGGCGCGTTGGATCAGCGGAAAGCCGCCGTCATCGTGATGGCATCGCAGGAGGTGATGAACGGCGATTTTGACGCCCATTTCCCGATTGATATTCTTCAGGGCGGCGGCGGCACCTCAACCAATATGAACATGAATGAAGTGGTGGCTAACCGCGCAAATGAACTGCTCACCGGCGTACGGGGATATGATGCGATTCACCCAAATACGCACGTCAATATGGGACAGTCGACCAACGACGTCATTCCTGCGGCGATGAAAATGACCAGTCGCATGAATATCAGGCATTTGCTGGTGCAACTGGAAAAACTGGAAGCCGTACTAGCGGATAAAAGCCGTCAGTTTGCCGACAAAGTAAAATTAGGCCGCACCTGCTTACAGGATGCGGTGCCAATGACGTTTGGCCAACAATTTGGTGCCTATCGCACACAGGTCAACCGACTCAGAGTAAAACTGGCCGAGGTTAACGAGGAGGCGCTGTATTTACCCCTGGGAGCGACGGCGATTGGTACGGGGTTGTCCACCCATGAGGGATATCTTCCGGCGGTATATCAATGGCTGGAAACCCTCACTGGCGAGCCATATCGCCCGGAAGCGGATTTTTTCGACGGTCTGCAACACGGTGACTTCTATATTGAATTCTCCGCACAGCTCAAGAAAATCGCCGCCTTTCTCTCTAAAATGGCGACCGATTTTCGTATTCAGGGTTCAGGACCGCGCGCCGGTTTTAATGAAATTATTGTCCCTGCCGTGCAACCGGGTTCGTCCATCATGCCGGGCAAAATTAACCCGGTCATGCCCGAACTGATGAATCAAATTGCGTATCAGGTTATCGGTAATGACGTCACGGTAACCATGGCGGTTGAGGGCGGTGAGCTTGATCTGAACGTATGGGAACCGGTGTTGCTAAAGGCGCTCTTCGAATCCTGCTCGTTACTGAGCCGGGGGATACCGCTGTTTATCGATAAATGTCTGAAAGATATCGCGATAAATGAAGAAGTGAGTGCTCGCTACGCAGAGGAAAGTACAGCGCTGGCCACCGTCGTGGCAACCCTGTTTGGCTATCAGGTGGGATCGCGAATTGCAAAAACCGCGTATAAACAGCAATGCAGCGTAAAGCAGGTCGTGCTGGCAGAAAAACTGCTGACGCCGGAACAGGCGGATTATCTGCTTGATCCGATGAATATGACCGATCCGCAAAAGAGTACGGCAGCGATTAAACGCTATCAAACAGAAATGAATATGTCGTAATCATCTGTTATCGAAAAATAAGCGTTAACTGCAGGTAATGAATATTCCTTATTCATTACCTCGCCCTCTCGTTGCCGATAAATAAAATATAACAAAGAGCAGGTTAATTATATGGTGATATTACATGTCGTTTTATTGCTGGGAACCATTATGCTTGCCGCCCGCTGGGGCGGAATTGGCGTCGGATTCGCTGGCGGAATCGGATTAGCGATTTCGGTATTTATTTTTGGCGTTCCGGCAGGCTCTCCGCCTGTCGACGTGATGCTGATTATTCTGTCTACCATTGTGGCGCTCTCAGCCATGCAACAGGCCGGCGGAATGGATTATCTCGTCACCCTGACCGAAAAGTTACTGCGCCATAATCCCGGCTATCTTAATATTCTTGCCCCTACCGTAACGTTTATTCTGACGGTACTTTCCGGTACTGGTTATACCGCCATGTCGGTGATGAACGTGATTCAGGAAGTAGCGAAAGACAACGGTATCCGGCCCAGCCAGCCGTTAAGCTCTGCGGTTGTAGCTTCGCAACTCGGGATTACTGCCTCCCCGATCTCTGCCGCTACGGCGATTATGTACGGCACCGTTGAGGTGATGGGCGTGAGCTTCGGCGATGCAATGCTGATTATCCTGCCCACCGCGTTATTTGCCATGCTGATCGCGGCGTTCATTGCCAGCAAACAAGGCGCCAAACTGGCCGACGATCCTGTGTGTCAAAAAATCATGCAGGAAAATAAAATTGTGCTGAATAAACATGCCAGCCGCCCTATTCCCGCCGGAGCAAAATCCTCAGTCGCCATATTCCTGGTAGGAGTGCTCTTCGTGGTCTGTATGCTGCTGTTTAAATCCCTGATTGGGCATACCATCAATTCCCGCGACTTAATCATTATTACGATGTTTGTCGTGTCCACGATCATTATTTTCACCTGCAAGCTGGACATGAAAGAGCTGAAAAACTCACCGATATTTAAATCCGGCGCGGAATCACTGGTGGTTGTATTAGGGATTGTCTGGCTGAGCAGCACACTGATCGGTGCCCATATCGATGAGATCAAAATGGAAGCCAGCGACATATTACGCGCCTGGCCGTTCTTACTGGCGGCGGTATTTTTCTGTACCAGCGCCATGCTGTTTAGCCAGGGGGCAACCAGCGCATTGCTGATGCCTATCGCCGCCTCCATCGGAATTAGCCCGGAGGCAATATTAGCCAGTTTTGTTGCGGTCAGCGCACTTTATATCACGAATATTTACCCGACAACCGCGTTCGCGATAGCCACTGATGACACGGGTTCATTTCTCAGTTCGCGCTGGAATGGCTCAAAGATCGTTAATCACCCCTTCTTCCTGCCGGGATGTTTATCGATTATTTTCTCGGTACCATTTGGCTTTTTACTGGCACAGATGATTTTGTAATGGCGAAGACAGAACAGACCTGCCGTTGGCGGCTTTCTCTTTCACCCCACGGCATCACAAACGTAGCCGCAGTAAATATGTCGTGATAAACAGCAGAACAGGTTGACGTTAACCTGTTCTGCTGTTCGCCCGCTAGTGAGTTATTCAGCAACTACTGGTATGTCATCGTAAAAGACAGTACGCCGTTCGCCGCCCCTGTGGTGATGTGATCGCCCGTCTGGTAGTAACGCGCCTTAAGCGGTACCGTGAACCCGCCCCCTGTGCTCGATGTCCCAACCGCCACATCGGAGCCCAACCGCATCGGCTGGTTGTTATAAAGCAGTTGGATCCCGACCCCTGTAGCGGCGTTACTCCCGCTGGTCGTATTGATGACGCCTTTCGTTGCGTCATTAATATCGCCTTCCATCCTGACGCTGACGGCGGTTCCGGCATTGCAGGTCATCGGCAAATTGAATGACTGGGTATATGCCTCTCCCGGCGTCGTTCCTTTGCCATTAAAGGCATTTTTATCAACCTCTTTCATATCGACAGGGATGGATGCCGTGGTCAGTTTGCAGGCTGGCGTGGTCACCGTGAACGCATTGATATTGACTGCGGCTTCTGGGGATTGCCAGAGCAGCGAGTTATTCAGCAATATCAATGACCCCACCGTTCTTGCCGATATCGTACCAGAACCGGTCTCCGTCGCCGTTTTATAGAACGTCACCGTGACGGAACCATTCAATCCGGGGCTTATCATTCCCGTGGTATTTTGACAAAGCCTGGCGGTGTTACTATCGCCCCGAATCGTATTCGCCCCTGTCACGGCGGCATTCCCTCCGGCGCACTTTGCCGTCGAGCCGGAAATCGCATAGCCAATACCGTCAACGTTGGTTTTATAGACCCGAACCCCATTGACCATTGAATCGAAGGTACCTATCGCCTTTACGCCAAACGTTTGATTGGAAATGACCCCTTCCGCTGAATCAAAACAACTGAACGCATTCACTGTCGGCGTCATTATCTGCGTACCAATAACGGCCCCCACCGGCAGATCCCTGGAGATAGTGATATTCTGCGGCGATAAGGTTGTTGATGGCGTGACCGTCGAACAATCCCACGCCAGCGCAGTACGTGAAAACAGTCCCAGAGCCACCCACAATAAACTCACTATAATTCGATTCATCTTACTCTCCACTTACCTGCACTCCGCGGTGACGTTATGCGTTTTGTCAGAAGCCTGCGCAATCTGATAATTTGCCAGACAACTTTCCCCAGCCCAGTTCACCACCACGGAGCCTTTTTCCGGTGCGCCGCTAAACCAGACTCGCTGACGATCGTCAACAATCCCTTCTGGCGTATTGTCGCGATGGTTAATTGTTGCCGTCGCCCCAAACGGAATCGTTTTGCCCGTCAATTGCAGCAGGATTCGGTAGCCGGTAACTGTCGGGAAATCGGCCAGCGTCAGCGCGCCTTTTGTTGGTACGACGGTCTGCGTGTCATTCAACACATCCGTATTGTTGTTCAACCTGTCGGTATTTAGCGTCAGACTGTTCTGTCGATATGGCGCAACGTACGGCACAACGGCAAAACCTTTACTGTCTGTGTAAATGCCGCTGTTATTCGCCACTTTCACATCTGCGGCATTCTCAGCCTTCACCAACGCCATTGTCTCGCCAAGAGGTTGAGTCGCGGAGACGCCATACGGATGAACCACCAGTCCCCCCATTGCGCCAACCGAGACCTGACGGTTATCGCGAGAGTAGTTATAACCAAGCTGATATTCACCATGACGGCCCTTATAATTCGCCGACGCACTGCCCGTCACATCTGACCCCTTACTGTTGTATCCCTGCTGTACATTCCAGCTCAGATTTCTGTCTTCCAGCGCGGAACCGGACAGCCCAACCTGTGAAGTGGCGTCGCCTTTTTTATTCGCGTTTGCCGATAGCGTCATCCAGCTATTTGGCAAGAAACGTGAGAATGGAATCTGCATCGTAAAAGAGACGATATGATCGTTGTCGTTGTGCCAGGGACCACGGGAATAGCTATAGTTCAGGCCATAATTAATATTGTTAATACTGGTGTTGTAACCCAGGCTGACGTTACGCTCGGTATCACCGCCCCAATAGTCCTGGTGCCAGGCCGAAAGGTTGATATTCCCGAAATCGCCAAGCTGCTGGTTCAATGTCACCTGTGCCTTACTGCGTTTGTTACGCTGATAACGCCAGTCATTGCCTTCCAGAACGTTATCGCTCGCCATCCGGTATTTATTGACATCACCATTCGCTTCCTGAAAATCATGAAAGCCGGAAGAGGAATACCGATACCCCATCAGACTCAGCGAAGTGCCTGTGGATGAAAAATCTTTGGCATACTGCGCGCGAAGCGAGATACCGCCTTCCGTTTTACCTGGCATCTGCGTATGAGCAAAGGTGGTGTCAAAAGAGAACGAACCGAAATCACCCAATCCTTTGCCGATCCCAATAGCCCCGGCCTGGTAATCCCCCGACGCCAGCGTGCCGCCATAAATCGTGGTGTCCCACGGCAACCCGTAGCTCATTGTGGCCTGAAGAAAATCCGGTTCCTTATCCGTACTGTTTGATGCACGATATTTCCCCACTGCCAGCGCATATTTAAACTGGCCCTCACGCTGCATGATCGGTACAGCCGAAAATGGCTGAATAAACTGATGCACCGAACCATCGGCTTCACGCACCACCACGGTAAGATCACCGCTGGCGGCCGTAGGATAAAGATCATCAATCACAAACGGGCCTGGCGGTACATAAGACTGCCAGATAATATTCCCGCCCTGACGAATGGTGACTTGTGCGTTACTTTGCGCAATACCACGGACCACTGGCGCAAACCCCCGAACGCTTTCCGGCAACATGGTGTCATCCGAATAAATTTGCGCGCCACGGAAGTGAACGCTGTCGAATACACCAGCCTGCGTATAACCATCCCCCATACTGAACTGGCTTTTCAGCACTTTAATATCACGCTCCAGTGAAGTGCTGAGGGTGTTCCAGTGCCCGTCTCCTTCGTTATTGTTATATGTCGAGTAATTCCGCAACCGCCAGGGACCGACGTTAATCCCACTACGCAGGTTCAGATAGCTGTCATTACGCGAATCGCCCTTACCATGGCTGTTGGCAGCAGAGAAGTTATAATTCAGGAACAGCATATTCAGTCCGTCGTCCCACTGTTCCGGTGCAACGGAGCCGTGTGGATCGCGCTGCATATATTCTTGCGGCACCGAAATATCCAGACGCATGCCATCAAATTGAAAATTGAGCTGGCTCCCGGGGAGTAACGCCCCCATATTATCGATGGTTGCGGAATCCTCCATACTCATCCAGTCAGGCTGTGCGTTACGCTTCACACCCCATTTCACGAAATCGGCGTAGGTTAACGATGGGGCCAATTCACTCTCTTTACCCAGAAAGCTGATATCACGAGATTCGATATAATTTCCGTTCAGATAGACATCAACGTGATAAACACCGGGAACCTGTCCGTCAGTTTTGCTGAAACGAGAGATATCAATATCACGCGGAATATTCCCTCGGGTTTCAATAAAATCGGGTGAAAAATAATCCTCAGCCAACACGGTTGACGCATGTGTAAACAGAGAAACCAGGACTGATAATTTCGTTAACGTTGCAAAACCTGAAACCGTATTGAGCTGGAGCATAAGCATTTAACCTACATTTTAACTTTTTGTTCAGTCGTGACGCCTCCAAAATCATTAATCGCACGCCACGATACGTCTCCGCCGGTTATCCCCGATAGCGGTAGCGTGACGGTTTGAAATGGTAATACCATTGGAGGCTTAGTGATCGTCTTGCCGTTCACCTTTATTTCATTGAGCGACACGCTATAAGGCGTTGGATTATTTACAGTTAATTTCCCACCCTCACGTGAAAAAATTAACTGCTGGTATGCCAATGACGGATCGCCTTTTAACCCGGCGGGACGATAAAACAGCTTCATTTTGCTTTTTACCGCGATCAACAATTCATTTTTCGCATCCGGTGACGATGACGGAATAGCTTTAATATTTAACCAGTAAACACTTTCTCTGTCCGAGGGTAAGTTGTTTTCTGCCAGCATGACGCGAACGGAGTTCTGTGAATTTGGATTTAATTTGAACAAAGGTGGCGTCGTGGTAAATTCACTGCCACTGTCATCACTATTTTCACTTTTACTCACCCATGACTGGATCAGATACGGTTTATCGTCCGGGTTTTTGACGCTGATGGTGGCCTGACTAGCATTACCATTATAAATAAGACGAGTACCGCCTATTTCAACCCCACTGATTGCCGCTGTTGAGATAAATACTATCCCCACAGCAACCGTTTTATATAATTGCTGAAACATGAGAGTTCCTGATTGATTACTCAGGGCCACGAGTGGCCCTGCTTTTACTGATAGGTCACGGTGAAGGAGGTTGACGAGTTTGCCGTCCCCGCTCCGACAGTACCTGTGGCCATATATTTTGCAAAATAGGTCAACGTATTATCGACGTCTTCCAACAACGCCACGCTAGCCGAAGAAGAGCCAACCGGGATCAATGTGGCACTATCCTGCTCATAAAGAGCGACGCCGACATTCGTCGCCGTTTGACCTGTGGTCAACGCCAGAATCGAAGGATTAGACGTATTGGTGGTACCGTCAAACCGAACGCTGGCGCTGGTCACACTCGCCGGACAGGATTTCAGCACAATATTAAAGCGCTTAGCTGCCGCTGTTGCGCCATTCCCGCCAGAAAATGCCGCCGTTGAAACGGTTCCCAGATCGACAGGCTGCGCAATCGCAGAAGGATCAACGACACACGCCGTTCCTGTAATCGTTCCGGTAAAGTTAATGACGCCATCGGCTGCATTAGCGGCTTGCAGAGCAGAAAGCGATAACATTGCAGAAATCAGTGCAATTTTTTTCATATAATTAAATCCAGATAGTTAAGTTAATATTTAATTAAAAGCGTTGATGTTAAAAACAATTATTTCTGCACTCACCTCCTCTGCATATTCTCGTTTCCCGACATTAACGCAACAATTTATGTAAGATCAGACTCATGAATATATGGTTTGCACATTCTTACTCGCGCGATGTTTCGATACAGAGATACACGATTACCGAGTTGAAGTTTAAATATCAGGCTGCGACGGTGTGCATAGAATGTCTTCATCGACATGCCCAATAACTCACCAATCTCATTCGCCTCCATTCCTTTTTGCATACAATCAAGAACTTCACTTTCCCGGAATGAAAGCGAGTATTTCACCCGATAAGCATACCGGGAGTCATTGACAAACAGGCATGAGAGAATTTCATTTATCCGGCGTCTCTTATCAATGAAAGTTATATCTCTCAAATGGCATAATGCGTAGTAGTCGAGATCATTGGTGATAAATGCAATGATCTTCCTGCCAGGAGACAAATACTCTGTACTCCGTTGCAGGATGGACTCATCGACATCGACTATAGTGTAATTTTCATCAATCAACTCCGGCGTTAACAACGCACTTATGCCGACAATAAAAAAATAATCATCAGAAAAAACGGAGTCTGACAATTTCATAGAACTTCCCTTTTCGACACTTCCTGCTTGCTGTTTTAACGTCAGTAAATCACCTCATGTTTCGCTGTAAAATTTACAGAAAATAATTCAGCATGACATCACAAAAGTCGTGGATTTCGTAAGAAAACATAAAAACGATCGTTTCTACTATCTTTTTACTTTCAAAAGAACAACGATCCACACTTAGCTATTTTTATCAAAACAAAAACCCAGAATGCGCAATAAAAAACAGAATTAAACACTAGCTATGTGGATAGGTTTAGTTTAATGATCCAGGCGTGTTTGATAGTTGAAACTTGTAATAAACCAAAACATGGATTTTTCTTAGGAAATATACCAGGTTTAATTAACTAATTTTATTCTGTTGGAACAGGGCTTATTTTACCTGGTTAACACAGGAGCAACATCAGCGGCGCCTTATTATTCTGTCAGGCGCCGCCTACACGTGTAGGAAGGGAAATTAAGGCGTGAATTTCCCGATTGCCCGCTCCAGTTCGTCCAGCAGTGTCTGGATATATTCAAGCTCAGCAGGCAGTTCGGTGACAGTCATTGCGTCCGGGAGTTTATCCTCCAAAGACTGTGCAGCCTTCATTAAGGTCTCAACGCCCAATAGCTGGGCCGTCCCGTTAATGCGATGAATATGATGTTTAACCTGACGATAATTACCAGACTCACTGGCTTTATAAGCTGCCGTTAAATCACAGCGATTTTCTACCTGCGCATCTTTTAATGCGCGAAGCATCAATGCCCGATTCCCTTGCGCCAGCATCGCCAGTCTTTCGAGATCAAATATGGTGTCGTGGGTATCACTCACCCCGGAGAGTAAATGAGAGAGTTGCGACAACGTGATGGGTTTGAAAAGACAAGCATTCATGCCCGCCGACAGACAACGTTCGCGCTCGTGCTCCTGCGCCGTTGCCGTGAGCCCCCAGATGACAAGCGTCGTATTACTTTTTC
The DNA here is from genome assembly GCF_047467925.1 of Citrobacter sp. ANG330. Lineage (NCBI taxonomy): Bacteria > Pseudomonadati > Pseudomonadota > Gammaproteobacteria > Enterobacterales > Enterobacteriaceae > Citrobacter > Citrobacter sp. ANG330. Next base: position 168,061 of record NZ_JASJUI010000003.1, read on the forward strand.
TGACCTGGCGGGCAAGCTCAATACCATCCATAACCGGCATATTGAGATCGGTAATCAACAAGTCATAATTTCCTTGCTGAAGATAATGCAATGCCATCTCGCCATTGTCGGCTTCATCAGCCATGATACCCAACGTCATAAGCTGACGTTTCAGGAGTAATCGGCTGAAAGGAAGGTCATCCGCAATTAATACCCGGAGTGTTGTTCCTTGCAATACTGGCAGAGGCGCGTCAACGTCCGCAACGGCAGGTGTGATATCAAACGACGTCTGGACTGGCAGGCTCAACGTAACGGTCGTCCCCCGATTCACCTCACTTTGCAGTTCGATTGTCCCTCCCATTTGTCTCATTAATCCCCGACTGATGGCTAATCCGAGCCCCGAACCGCGGTGATGTTCTCCCGCTTTTCCCTGACTAAAGGCGGTGAATAAACGGCGTTGTTCTTCTTCGCTCATTCCTGGCCCAGAATCACGCACCGAGATCACCAGCGTTTGCTCATGCTTCACCGCAGAAATTCGCACATCACCATGTTCGGTAAATTTCACCGCGTTACCGATAATATTGGTGAGAACCTGCCCCAGTAATTGGGGATCCAGTCGCATCGCCTCGCGTGCATCTAAACGAGAATCGTAACGTAGCGCGATCCCTTTTTGCGCCGCCAGCGCACTGAATAATGCAATGTTGTCTTGTATCAGGCTGTCCGGATATTTCCACTGGGGAACGGTCTCTAATAAGCCCGATTCGATCTTCTCCAGATCGAGGATCTCGCCAATAAGTTTTAATAACGAACGTGAGGCCTGAGCCGCCTGGTCCACTGATGCTTTATCTTCCGGGCTAAACTTCGCAGGAGAAAATTGCAGTAGTTCAAGAAATCCCATAATGGCACTTACCGGGGTTCGTATCTCATGGCTCATGTGAGATAGAAATTCCCGCTTCTCCTCATTGGCCCTGAGAGCCCGATTCCGCTCCTCTTTCAGTAGGCGTTGAGAGCGTTTTCTGATTCGAACTTCCCGCACCAGATAGACTGCCCATAACAAGGTGCTGAGTACCAGTAACGACGCTAAGGTAGCCACCAGATAAAAAGGCCTGTTATATAATTCCCAGGTATCTATTCTGACATCCGGCAGACGAATCCATTTACTGACGATCTGCAGGACCTCTTTTTGCGGAATATCATCTAACGCTTTATCCAGAATTTGCCGTAACTCCGGCTCATAGCGGGGCACCGCGAAACTAATTGCCGCGGGCTCTTCTCCGGTAAGCGGTATCCAGGAAAGCTGATCGGGATAGTAATGCTCGCTCAGATAACGCGCGGTCAGCTGATTCGAAATGGCCGCATCCACTTTTCCTGTTGCGACCAGATTCAATGCCACGCTGGAATTTTCCACCTCTTCCCACACAATGCCTGAATATTTCGCCTTCAGTGTGGCCAGTAAAGTGTGATCGGCGCTGATTGCAACATGGTTACCGGGCCGCAGCGCATGCTCTTTACTTTCCTCTTTTCTGATCACGGCCACGAACTGTGTGGTGATAAATGGGTGCGTAAAAGAGAGATAATCTTCTCGGCTGAGATCATAGGTAGCTGCCTGCACAATATGCCAGTTACCTTTCTTCATCTCTGCGACCATCTCTTTATTCGATTTGACGACCACCGTCTCAAACTGAATACCCGTTTGTAAGCCAATCAAATTAAGGACATCGCCAACAATACCCCGCGTTTGCTGGCTTCCATCAACCATCGTGTAAGGGGCAAACCAGGGATTGATAATCACACGGAGCGTTTTGTGATTATTTAACCATTGCTTTTCGCGTGGCGTCAGGTCCAGAGGTTCAATCAGGAAGGAGAGATTGCCTTTATCAATCATCGACTGGGCAATTTGCCCATGGATGTTTTCATCAATTGCGCTAAGGGTATTGTTCACAATTTCCCGCAGCCGTTGCTGTGCGGGCAAAAATAAAAAGTAGCTCTTTCTCTGAGGTGCTGGCCAATACTTCACCGTTGTCAGCGCAAGACTGAACTCCTGGGAAAGCCAGGTGCTGGTCGTGAGTGAATCGCCGAAAAACCAGGCATTGCGCCCATTATTAACAGAATTCAGCGCCTCCTGGTAACTACCATAGTTATCGATCTCGGCATCGGGAAAGGACTGGCGGATAAAATCGACATCCGGATAGTGATTAACAATCGCCACCCCCGTACGTTGCGCGCTCTGCAATGGTGCCATAACGTTGCCAAGAGAGGTGACTAAATTGGGCCAGGAATGAATCAGTGGCAGAGAAACCTGAACACTTGCTTCACGCCAGGATTGACTCTCCAGCCCGGTCAATACCATATCGACCTCGCCCTTTTTTAACGCTTCAACAGCGTCAGCCTGATCCGGATACGCCATCACACTTATTCGTGTATTAAGGGAGTGTTGAATCAATGCCAGATAATCAGCATTCATTCCCCGATAACGTCCCGTCAGCGTGGTCAGAACAAGCGGCGGCTGAACGGGTTCGTAAACGGCGACGCTGAGTTTTTTTTTCTGTTGCAGCCAGCGTTTGTCATCCTCACTCAGATAAACCGGCACAGGCGATATGTAATTGAACCCTGATAGTTCAAGCTCAACGGGGGACTTTTGCTGTGCGGAAACGGCACGCCCACCTATTGATAAAACAATGAACACCACTATCAACCAGTTATTCATCATCATGTCAGCTTATTCTGATGAGCAAAAGAGAGCAGTTCGATTAATGATTTACAGCCGAGTTTTTCCATTAGCCGCGTTTTATACGTACTGACGGTTTTACCGCTAATATGCATCGCCTCACCGATTTGCGAATTGTCCAGACCGTTAAGCACATGTCCCATGACCTTCATCTCTTGTGCTGAAAGGGACTCCAGACGCTGCGCGTCGGTGAGGATTTCGGAGGCTTCTTCGGAGAAAAATGGAAAATAGGTATACCCATTCTGTGCGGCATTAATGGCTGCCAGGATATTATCCATGTTCTGCTTTTTACTGATAAACGCGTTCGCTCCCGCCTGTGCGCAGCGCTTGCTGAAGTAACGATCGTTTTTCGCTGAGACAACAACTAGCACACCGCGATAGTGATTCGCTCTGAGTTTCTCCACCAGCTCGACCCCATTGACGCCGGGGATCTCAACGTCAATAACCACAATATCCGCAGTCGTTTTTAGCAAACTCTTCAGCGCAATCGCACCGTCCTCATACTCTCCGAGAACCGTAACGCGATCTTTCTCCAGTACACCACGAATAGCCATACGCGCCAGCGGATGATCGTCCACGATAATTGCCGTGCGGGAACGCATTTCACTCATAATTCCCCCAAAGACCGTGATGCTTGAAACACGCTATGTCATTAAGAATAGCGTAAACGATACGGTAGATTACCCTCTACATTAATCGTTGTCGTGTGGAGCCGTTCACTGTCTCATCCGTTCCCCGCCCTGGCTGTATATATTTCACCGGATGCTCACTCATACGCGATCGTGATGACTGAGGCTATTGCACATCATTAAGCAATGTTCTGTATGTTTAAAACAATGCCGTTGTATCCACTCTCCTTACAAGAATGGAAAAGAATTTATCTGGCAATGTTAAAACGGGACAGAAATTGGCGGGTCGTTATATTCCCGATATTTCTGTCACACTATGCAAGAAACGCATAGCGCGAAACATTCTGGCATTTTCCCCATATCCCTATGACTGGTAAGGTCATTGCGTTCGGGTCACTTCTGACCTGTCGCAACAAACACACACCATCATAAAAAATAACGGGGTTCGCTATGGCGCAACAAGGGGAACAGGCGGCGCTGCCGCTTGCGACAGAAAAGGTCGGACTTAAGGGATATCTGGCTTTTTTTCTGACCATCATTTTCTTTTCCGGCGTATTTTCCGGAACGGAAGGTTGGTGGCGAGTTTTTGATTTTACCGTGCTGAACGGTTCATTTGGTCAAATCGCAAATGGTGCTACACAGACATCCGTGACCTTCCGGGGCGCGGGCGGTACGGGCGCAAAAGATGGCTTTCTTTTCGCGCTGGAACTCGCTCCATCTGTCATTTTGTCACTGGGTATTATTTCTATCACCGACGGTCTTGGCGGATTGCGTGCCGCGCAACAGCTGATGACACCCATCCTGAAACCCCTGCTGGGTATTCCGGGCATCTGCTCGCTGGCGCTTATCGCTAACTTACAAAATACCGATGCCGCTGCGGGGATGACGAAAGAACTGGCGCAGGATGGCGAAATTACTGAGCGCGATAAAGTCATTTTTGCTGCGTACCAGACCAGCGGCAGCGCAATTATTACCAACTATTTTTCCTCTGGCGTCGCCGTCTTCGCGTTTCTGGGAACGTCTGTTATCGTCCCGCTGGCCGTCATCCTGGTATTTAAATTTGTCGGAGCCAATCTGCTACGTATCTGGATCAATTTTGAAGAACGCCGTAACCCAACGCAAGGAGCACAAGCATGACCACTCAGGTACGCAAAAATGTCATGGATATGTTCATCGACGGTGCCCGTCGCGGCTTTACGATTGCCACCACTAACCTGCTGCCGAACGTGGTCATGGCGTTCGTCATTATTCAGGCGCTGAAAATTACCGGTTTACTTGACTGGGTTGGGCACATTTGCCAGCCCGTTATGGCACTGTGGGGACTTCCCGGTGAAGCCGCCACGGTGCTGTTAGCGTCGCTGATGAGCATGGGCGGCGCGGTAGGCGTTTCTGCCAGTCTGCTTACGGCGGGAGCATTAAACGGTCACGACGTCACGGTTCTGCTCCCGGCGATATACCTGATGGGTAACCCTGTGCAGAACGTGGGTCGCTGCCTCGGTACCGCCGAAGTAAACGCCAAATATTATCCCCACATCATTGCCGTGTGTGCCATCAACGCACTGCTGTCGATCTGGGTTATGCAGCTCATTGTTTAAAAGGGAATTATCATGCCTGATTTATCCTTCGCAGATTTTACGTTGCTGCAAGGTGCACACCTTTACACCCCGGAAGACCAGGGAATTTGCGACGTATTTCTCGCCAACGGCAAGATAATTGCCGTGGCACGCGATATCTCTCCTCACCTTGTGCCGGACTGTAAGGTAATCAATCTCAAAGGACGGATTCTGTGTCCAGGCTTTATCGATCAGCATGTTCATCTGATTGGCGGCGGTGGTGAAGCGGGCCCCACGACCCGAACGCCAGAAGTCAGACTGAGCAGACTGACCGAAGCCGGGGTCACGACCGTCATTGGTTTGCTCGGCACCGACTCCGTGACCCGTCACCCGGAATCGCTACTGGCGAAAACACGGGCGCTGAATGAAGAAGGGATCACCGCCTGGATGTTAACCGGCGCTTACCATGTCCCATCACCAACGATCACCGGTTCGGTAGAAAAAGATGTGGCGCTGATCGATCGCGTTATCGGCGTTAAATGTGCAGTTTCAGACCACCGCTCTGCCGCGCCTGGCGATTATCAACTGGCCAACATGGCTGCGGAATCCCGCGTGGGTGGCCTGTTGGGCGGCAAACCAGGCGTCAGCGTGTTCCATATGGGCGACAGCAAAAAGGGGCTCAAACCGCTGTACGACATTCTGGAAAATAGCGATGTACCGATGAGCAAGCTGCTTCCTACCCACGTTAACCGCAATGAGGCGTTGTTCGAAGAAGCGCTGGCTTTTGCGCTCAAAGGCGGCACCATTGATATCACCAGCGGTATTCCCGATCCGGTCGCGCCGGCTGAGGGTGTCGCTCGTGCAGTGAAAGCCGGTATCCCGCTTGCCCGGGTAACGGTCAGTTCGGATGGCAATGGTAGCCAGCCGTTGTTTGATGATGCCGGAAAACTTACCGGGATTGGCGTGGCGGGCTTCGAGAGCTTACTTGAAACCGTACAATCATTAGTCAACGATTACGGGTTTACCCTGACCGATGCATTGCGTCCTCTGACGACCAGTGTGGCTGCCTTTCTTAACCTTACCACTAAAGGTGAAATCGCCCCCGGTAAGGATGCCGACCTGCTGGTGATGACACCAGAATTATGTATTGAGCAGGTTTATGCTCACGGCAAACAGATGGTGGTTGACGGTAAAGCCTGCGTGAAGGGGACCTTCGAGTAAGAGCAATCGGTTGTCAGCCGTGTGAATGCCCGTAAAATGGCGCAGACAGACGGCTGACAGGTGAGATTAAATGGATGTGAGTGGAGCAGGTTTGTATAACATTGAAACGAAATGGCTGTACGATTTTCTGACACTGGAAAAGTGTCGAAATTTCTCCCAGGCCGCGATGATTCGTAATGTCTCGCAACCCGCTTTCAGCCGCCGTATTCGCACACTGGAAAATGCGGTAGGCGTTGAATTATTCAATCGTCAGGTCTCCCCGCTACAGCTCTCCGAGCAGGGAAAAATCTTTCACTCTCAGGTACGCCATCTGCTACAACAACTGGAAAGCAACCTGGCTGAACTTCGTGGCGGCAGCGATTTCACGCTGCGTAAAATCAAGATTGCCGCTGCGCATTCCCTCTCACTAGGGTTATTACCCGGCATTGTCAGCCAAATGCCCACTCAGTATACCTGGTCGGTTGAAGCGATCGATGTCGATCAGGCAGTCGATATGTTGAGGGAAGGCCAAAGCGATTTCATCTTCTCTTATTACGATGAAAACCTGCTCCAGCCTCCGTTTGCCAATATTCACCTGTTCGAGTCGCAACTGTTTCCCGTCTGCGCGAGCGATGAAAACGGCAAGCCGCGATACACGCTCGACCAACCCTCTTTCCCGCTGCTTAACTATAGCCAGAACTCCTATATGGGGCGGCTTATCAACCGAACGTTGACCCGTCATACCGCGCTGAGTTTCAGCACATTTTTTGTTTCGTCAATGAGTGAATTGCTCAAACAGGTTGCGCTGGACGGTTGCGGAATCGCCTGGCTCCCGGCGTATGCAATTCGTCAGGAGATTCGTAATAAACAGCTCGTCGTGCTGGATCAGGATGAGCTAATTATTCCTATCCAGGCGTATGCTTACCGGATGGATACGCGGATGACTCCACTGGCGGAGCGGTTCTGGAAGGAGTTGCGCCACCTGCATACTGCCCCCTGATCGCCATTCAAACGCAGGCAACCTGTTGCGCAGGTTCGTCTGTTTGCGTATCCGGCCATGACTCATACCAGCGAATCGCGGCATGTACCAGTGACGCGGTTGAGTCAATAAATCGAGACCCAAACTGGTTCTCATGTCCCGCCACGATTAACGGGATCTCAGTGCAGCCCATAATAATGACCTGCGCGCCGTGAGAAATGAGCCGCTCAATCTGGGGAAACAGCAAGCTTTGCGCAGTGGCTTTATCTCCGCTTTTCAATGCGTAAATCGCCTGCATCACCTGCCCCTGCCCCGTCTCTTCCGGCTGGACCAGAGAGAGTCCCTGCGCCATCATTTTTTTCTGGTATAACCCTGTCGCAAGCGTGGCGTTCGTTGCCAACAGGCCGACGCGGGTGATGCCGGGAGGAATCTCACTCAACGTGGCATCCAGAATGCTGATCATTTCCGCCTTTGCCACCGCACGTAAATCATCAAACCAGTAGTGCGCAGTATTACAAGGCATAACGATACATTCCGCCCCCGCATCTTCCAGCATGTGCAGATAACGCTCAAGATAGCGCAAGGGCGAGGGTCCGCCAGAGAGCAGGCAGGCAGTACGATCCGGGATGTCAGGAATGGAGCTAACGATGAGCGGAATATGCTGTTGATCGCAGTTGGCACTGCGCAGTTCAACAAATTTTTCCAGCATGTCCGCCGTTGCAGCCGGCCCCATGCCGCCCAGAATGCCAATGGTATGTTTCATCACCTGTACCGCGCTTTCTTTTTCATTTCAAATGACACTATCACCTTGATGCATAGGTAAAAAATGCCATTTTCTTAGCAGCTATGCGTAAAAGTTATCGCGTGGCAAAGATGAATCGGCTTACACAGTCGTCGGCCTGCCATGCACCGGTTTCTAATCCACATGCCGCTAAACAGTGACTAAACAGAGAACGCTCCGTTTCTGTTTTGTAACACCTACCAGCAAATTAGCGATATCCGCCACAAAATTCACATATCACTCGCGTTGATGAAAGGAAGCATATTGCATTTGCACAGGGAGTCGGATAGCGTCTGTAACGTTACACTAAAACGTTACAGAAAACAGAATCAGCGACTTTTTCGTTAAACCATCTGGGCCTGAAGCCCTGCCAGATGGCGTTATCACGACCTCTACACTGTGAGAAAGGATAATCATGATGAAAACAACACCATTTCGTTCAGCCAGACGTTTTCTGGCACTCGCTTGCCTCAGTAGCGCCCTGATTGCAGGCAGCGTGCTGAGCGCTTCAGCCCAGGCAGCAATTAATTTCCGTGTTTACTCGTCTCTGCCAGGAGATGATTCCTCTGCGCACTACATTTGGTTCAACCGTTTCCAGGAAAACCTTAATAAAAACGAGAAGTTAAAAGGACAGATTAAGCTCAATTATTTCGCCAACGCCATGCTGGGAAAAGAAGCCGATGCGACACAGCAGGTTCGTATCGGTGCCATTAACATGATGATTTCGGGTACCTCAATCTGGGCCACGCTGGTTCCTGAAGTGGGTGTTCTGGATCTGGGGTATCTGTTTAAAGACTATGATCAGGTCGGAAAAGCGCTGGACGGCAAAGCCGGCGAGCAGCTTTCTAAGCTGATGATGGATAAAGCCAACGTGATGGTGCTGGGTTATGGCTATAACCTCGGCGCACGCAACGTGTACACCAAAAAGGCAATTGAAAAACCAGAGGATTTAAAGAACCTGAAAATCCGCGTACTGCCGGTGCCTAACTTTATCGCCACGCTGAATCACATGGGAGCAGTGGCTATTCCCATGCCAGGCGGGGAAGTCTATTCCAGCCTGCAAATGGGCGTGATCGATGGCGTCGAACATGATGCACCCACCATCTACGCCAGCAAATACTATGAAATCATCAAGAACGGCACACTGACCCGCCATAGCTATAACCCTTTGATGATTGCCATGAATAAGAAGAGCTTCGAGCAGATCCCGGAAGCATTACGTGCCGACGTGCTGGCCGCCGCGAAAGAAGCCACAGAATACGAACGCCAGCAGGCCAGCCAGAAAGAGCTGGAAGCGATTAAAAACCTGGAGGCAAAAGGCGTCACTTTCCGGGAAACCGATCGTGCGTTCTTCGCGCAGGCCGTACAGCCTGTCTGGAAATCCTTCCTGGATAAATACCCGGATCTGAAACCAATGGTGGACGAGATCAGCGCCGCAGCGCCGAGCGATAAGCCATAAGCCATGCGTCGTCGACCTGCTGAGCGTAGCGGGTCGGCGATGTTGCCCAAACAAACCATGAAAGGAGTTCACCATGGCTGATATCCCGATGAAAACAAAGGATGAAAATGCTTTGTTGACGCTGTTGGGGCGGTTGAGTCGATTCTTGACCACGCTAACGTCCTGGGCTGGGGCGCTGGTGCTGTTTATCAACGTGCTGGTGGTATTCGCTTCGGTGATCTGGCGTTATGCCCTGCACTCACCGATCCACTGGGCAGAAGAAGTGGCGCGGGCGTTAATGATTGCGCTGGTCTTTTTTGGCGTCGCCACCTCGACAGGCAGAGGCGGACACATTGGTGTCGATCTGTTCTTACGATTTTTGCCTGAAAGCGTTCGCCCTTACGTTGTTCATGCCAGCCGCTGGATCCTGTTTCTGGTCTCCGTTGGACTGGTCGTTTCCAGTTACGATCTGGTGCAGGCCGCGCGCTTGCAAACCACCGAGACGGGCCTGCCACAAACCATTTACGTCATTCCGGTATTAATCGGCTCCGTGGTGATGATGGTGGCCGCGCTGGAACATGCCCTGCATGAGCGCGCCAAAGTAGTGTTACTCAGCGGTGTTGGGATCATCGTACTGGCCGCGCTGGGCTATCTGAAACTGTCGCTGATGGCCGATCCTGCCAGCGCGGCGGCGGGTCTGATGCTGATTTGCTTCGTGCTCGGCATTCTGGCCGGTGTGCCGATCGCTTTCACGCTCGGCATGTCCGCCATGGTCTTTTTTATCTGCGACCCCTCCCTGCCGTTTGTCTTTTTCTCTCAGCAGGTGGCGGCGGGCGTTGACCACTTCGTTCTGTTGGCAATTCCATTCTTCCTGCTCGCCGGTGCGGCGATGGAAATCAACGGCATGTCCACGCGTCTGGTCGAACTGATTGTGCGCGGTATGGGACGCTTTCGCGGTGGCCTGAACATGACCACTGTGCTGTCGATGGCCTTTTTCTCCGGCATCTCAGGTTCCAAACTGGCGGATGTGGCCGCCGTCGGCGGGGTGCTGATGCCTGCAGTACGCCGCGCGAAACAAGACAGCGAAGAAGCCGCCGGGGTATTTGCCGCCTCCGCGGTGATGGCCGAGACCATTCCTCCCTGCGTGAACCTGATTGTGATGGGCTTTGTCGCCAATATATCCATCGGGGCATTGTTTATCGCTGGCCTGATCCCGGCAGCCTGCCTGCTGGTGCTGTTAATGATCGCTGCCAACCGTTTCGGCGGGAAAATTAACGTCAGCGAAGCCTACCCGGTGTTACGCCCACGCACTCAGCTTTACCTGGGTGCCGCTGTCGGTCTGGTCATGATTTTCATGATTGGCCGCGGGGTCATGATGGGGATCGCCACCTCCACGGAAATTTCCGCCTTCGCGGTGATCTACGCTATTGTGGTGGGCCGCCTGGCGTTTGGTGAACTGACGCTGAAAGCCACCGTGAAAATGTTCGTTGATATTGCAGCAATGTCCGGCGTGTTGCTGTTCATCGTGGCCTGCGCGACCAGCCTCTCTTATGCCCTGACCATTCAGATGATCCCTCAACAGATCGCTGAACTGCTGGTCGGGATTGGCATGGAGCAAGGCGCCTGGCTGTTCCTGATATTAACCATCGTCATTCTGATCATCTTTGGCGCGGTTCTCGAAGGTGCGCCTGCGCTGATCATTTTCGCCCCGATTCTGGTACCAATTGCTATTCAGCTTGGCTTTAATCCGCTGCACTTTGGCATTGTGATGATCATGGCAATGGGCTTTGGTCTGTTTTCACCGCCGATCGGCCTGGGTCTGTACACCACCTGCGCCATTTGCGGCGTGGAAATGAAGCATGTCATCAAACCGATGGCGAAATATCTGGCGGTGGTTTTTGTCGGCATCATTATTGTCGCCATGGCACCACCGTTAACCACCTGGCTGCCAGGACTGGCCGGCTACTGATAATTAGGTTCTGAATTTGCCACACGCGGGTGGCAGGGATATCCACGCACAAAAAACGGTAAAACGATGTCACGTCATTACCTGACGCCGCTTAAATATGAATAACAGGAGTATGAAATGGGATTATTAACGGGTAAGAAAGCGTTTATTACCGGCGCAGAACAAGGCATTGGTAAAGAGAGCGCGAAAAAGCTGATTGAGGCGGGATGCGATATCTATATTCATTATTTCAGTGGCGAAGAAGGGCCACGGGAATTAATGGCCCTTGCTGAACAACGGGGGTGTCGGGCAGCCTGTGGTTTCGCCGATTTAACCGATGAAGAAGATGCCGCACGCTGTGTGGCGCAGGCGGCGGAATTTCTCGGTGGTATCGATATTCTGGTGAATAACGTCGGCGGTATTATTGCCCGCAAATGGCTGGGTGAGATTGAACCTCATTTCTGGCGGACGGTTATCGACGTCAATATGACGACGATGCTGAATGTCACTCAGCAGGCATTACCCTGGCTGAAAGCCGCGCCGGACGGCGCCAGTATCGTCAACCTGGCTTCCCTGGCCGGGCGTTCTGGCGGCCACGCGGGTTCTCTGGTCTATTCCACCACCAAAGGCGCAGTGCTGACCTGGACTCGCTCGCTTGCCGCAGAACTCGGTGAACACGGTATTCGCGTCAATGCCGTTGCGCCGGGGCTGATTCTTGGCACACGTTTTCATAATCAGCACACCACGCAGGCCTCTGCCGACCAGACAATTCAGGCAATTCCTCTGGGAAGAGCGGGCACGCCTGAAGATGTGGCAAGGGTCATCTGTTTCCTCGCCTCGGAATATGATGGTTTCGTTTCCGGTGCGACCATCGACATTAACGGCGGAATTTACCGGGCATAAAAATGGGGCGGGCAAAGATGCCCGCCCGTTTTAAAAGGTAAGGTATATGATCAAGTCAGATATTATTCATCCTGATTTATTACAGGCGCTGGCACAGTGCGGACACAAAGCGAATATTTTAATCACTGATGCCAATTACTCTTTTTTAACCAATACTTCTACGCAGGCACGGATTATCTGGCTTAATTTCACGCCGGGAACGATCGGTAGCGTTGTTATTCTGGAGAAAATCCTCGGCTATATTAATGTGGAAAAAGCCACATTAATGGCAAGCCCCGCGGATTTTGATAATACGGTTGAGCGCGAATACCGCGGCATACTTTCTGAGGCGATCGCGTTTGAACATGTTGAACGTAACGCGTTTTACTCACTGGCCAAATCATCTGACACGATTCTGGTTATCGCCTCCGGCGAAACCCGCCGCTTCGCCAATATCCTGTTGACCGTGGCCCCAACGCTGGTATGACAAAACGAGAAGAACGCACTGTTCTTCTCCTGCTACGCCGTTACCGCACCGATTGTCGGGACACCAACGATGGAGGGAACAGAAATTCTGCTGGCGGAATGTGCGGGTTTTCCGTCCGTTCGATCAACCGATCAACCATCACCTCAGCCATCTCCCGCAGGGGCGGCATGATGGACGTCAGGCCGGGGAAAACCAGCCCGGAGAGCGGAATGTTATCGATGCCCACAATCGAAATTTGTTGCGGTACATGGATCCCGGCCTGATGCAGACCGGCCATCAGCCCAATACCCAGTGCATCATTAATTGCCACAATGCCATCCGGAAACACCGACTGTTGGCTGATTTTAAGCGCCAGCGCCCGCCCGAGTTCTGTCATTTCCGTGTCGCCATAGGCCGCCATGGCCTGCCCTTCAATGATCATCCCTTCCCGATAAAGCCCGTGCTCTTGTACCGCACGGAGAAAGCCTTCAATTTTGTGGGCCCGGCTGGGTGTCAACCCTTCCACCGTGGCAAACGCGAGGCGACGGCATCCCTGGGCGATCAGATGTTCTGCCGCCTTTCGCCCGGCATCAATGTTGTCCATGGAGACGCTGTCCAGTGCGAAATGGTCAGACAGCGCGCGTGCAGGCATCCGCCCATCATAGTTCACCATCACCATGCCCTGCTCTGCTGCCCTGGCAAAATGCGCTTTTTCAATATCGCAGGCAGCAACGATAATCCCGCGCACACCATGGGAAAACATATCGTCCAGAAACGCTTCTTCTTCCTCAATCTGCCGGTAGGTATTCCCAATAAGCACCCGAAACTGGCGCTTCTTGGCAGCCAGATCGACTTCACGGGCCAGGGCGGCAAAGCTGGGATTCACAATAGACGGCACCAACAGACCAATCATTTTGGCCTGTCCGGTCTTGAGCTGTTGCGCTACCCGGTTTGGAAAGTAATTCAGCGTCTGCATACTTTGCTGAATACGCTCCAGCGTTTCAGCCCGCATTTGATCGGTACGACCGTTGAGCACATTGGATACCGTACTGACGGAAACGCCAGCATGCTTTGCGACATCACGAATATTCGCCATACATCTCCTTTGCGGCAATCGATGAATGGCGGAAGACATTAACACCCGGCATCGCCATCTTGATTAGGAATAATGAACTACAACGGTTTAGTGTAACGTTACAGGCAACGCTGTCAATACAATGTATCAGGCAAAAAAAGCAAGTGCAGCGCTAACTTAACGAGTGCGCTTCCGGCGGTGGCGTTCAGCGTCCGAAGAGGCGTAATTTATATCACGTTTTTTGTTGAGGTTATTCCCACGAAGCCCACTCTCGTGCTCTCTATACGAACGCCATTAAGATGAGTTGAGATGAGATAAGATGAGCCAACATTTTTAAATGTGAGTATCTGTTATCTAACCATATCATTACATTTTACTATAATGATAACAAATACTTAAATGGCTACATCCAGACTCCTGACTAATATTTAGCTGAGCTTTATGTTTCAAATTTGTAGAATGCAAGCCACATTGTTAGATGGTTATTATGATATATCCTACATATTGTTATCATTACTTATCCCTTTTAAATTCAACATCTATAGGACAGCACTATGCAAATACCTCTTAAATATCATTCGCTTGAGTAATTAAATTTTCATCTTAAATTTTAAGATCTTTTATTTAAGAAAACATAAGCCTATTTAACGTGACAATAAATACCAATCGACAAAATAATATCATCACCCAATGAAAGAGTTAGTGTTTTTTTGTATCGCAGTTCAGAACTTACAAGCACCTGTCACACTGTATTTTATTCCAGGTTTAATATATCCCAACGCAATAATATGCATAAGGAAATTAATATGTACATAACAACTGTGATAAAAAAACATTGCTGACAACGACAATATTTACTGCCTTGCTCAGTGCGGCTGCCGGTACAGCTTGGGCATCTGGGCGACAGACATGGTAAACCCTACGGGCAGTCCGGCAACCAGTGCAGTTATACAAAATTTTTTAACCCACAGGAAATTATTAAGAGAGTAAAGGATGAATAAATATATCGCAGTGTTTATTATTCCGTTTGGTATGTTAATGAATACCGCAGTTGCCAGTGACAAAATGACGGAGATGGTAGCGAAGCGTTGCGCGCCTGAGCCAGTTGTATTTTACGGCCAGTTCTCGGACAACCACAAAGAAATACTGGTCTGTAAACAGGATACGGGCGTGTCTTATTATGCAGGAAAACTCAATGACTCTGCTTCAATGAATGAAGCAATAGGCCCGCGGAGATTGAAAGTGATGTTTGACTCCGGAGAGATGAAAGAAGGCTTGCTGATCAACGCGGGTCCGGAAGTTTACGCAATTTCAAACCAGGGGGATGAAAATTATATATTCATGCGAATGAAGAACAAATCATCGAAACCAGAAGTACTGGAAACCGACTTTATGGACAAGACTACCGTTATTAATAATTTGCGTCAGCACTTTATGAAGTAACCGTGAAGAAACACCGGCTGGTTTATATTAGCTTATATGAAGTGAAATCAGGCATACAAACGTATGCCTGAATGTTGATTTTAAATATTTAATCTGTGAAATGGAGTTTTAACAATGAATATCAAAACGCTGCTCGCCCCGCTTTTATTCTGCTCAGTGCTGGCGCTGTCTGCATGTGACAGTAGCAATGCTTCAGAAGAAACAGCGCAGAAAGGAACCAGCATACTGGACGGTAAGGCGACAATGGTTCTCCCGGAAGGCTTTGTCAAAATGCCGCAGGAATTGCTGGAGATAAAATATCCTGCCGCACAACGACCGAAAGAAGCCTGGTATGTGGAAAGTGAAAATGGCAAAGTATCCATTGCCTTTAGTGTGACGGAAAATGCCATGAGTGAAGCGCAGATCCCGCAATTTGCCGGCATGATGAAAAATCAGATGAAGGCATTTTCACCGTCATTATCTGATGTGACCGTGAATGGCAAAAAAATGAGCCGTCTGGAGATCACCACCCCTGCTGCGGATGGAAAAATTTTTAATGTGATGCAGCTCTCTTCTCTGGATGGCAAACTCTTGATCTCCACCTTTAATGCCACAGAAGATTTGAAAGATAAATATTCACAAGTCGGCAAAGACGCACTGTCGACGCTGGCTTACTGAGTCAGAGCAGAAGTCACTGGCTGGCTTCTGCAGTCCATTTATCTCAGGCAGCAAGAAGTATACGGATATTTTCATATGGCAACGGGTTCATCAATGATTGCTGATGGTGGTGGTAAAGATAGTATAATCGTTTTTCTTATGAGCAGAAAAAACCTATGACTAAAATAATGAAACTCATTCCTGAAAATCCAAACACGAATGATAAAATGAATAAAGGTGATAATTTATCACCATCCGATATGGTAGTGAAAAATAATGATATCATGAGCAACAGGATTTATTCGTGTCCATGCTGCGGATTAATGATGTCTGTTGAATACTGTCGACATGTAGTTTGTCCAAAATGTGAATGGATAGAAGATCCTGAGCAATTAGACGATCATGATTTATCGGAAGGAAGAAATGCCATGAGTCTCAATGAGGCAAAGGCTGCATTCAGAAAATCACAGGTTTATGTTTAACGCCATGGAGTAATTTAGCTATCAGCCACATAAAGCCGCAACCGCACAAATGACAGCCAGACGCCTCCACCAGTGAAACTCGATCAGATGTTCAGGCCGATTGACTGATGAAGGCGACGTAATGAAAATGCAGGAAGAACAGAAGGCGCTTTGCTCACAGGACTTTATTCTGTCGAACAATCAGAATGCCAGCAAGGGTTTAACAAGCAGGGCAGTAACATTAATAGAGATATCTTAACCTCCATTAGCCCTTCTGTGTCAGTATTATTTGCATCAAGGAATTCAACCCGCCAATGACAATTATCTTAGGCCTTTTTTGCGACGGCCAGCAGATGCGATGAAATACCCAGTAGCTCAGGAAACTCCTCAGTTAAGCGTAAATACTTAAGTAATAGGGCCTTTTTATCTTCTGCCAGCATTATCTCATTCGTATCAATAATGCTTGCAAACCCCTCAACAGCGAACAGCCTGATACCCTGAAAACCACTTTGCTGAAGTTCCTGCATTATTAATGACGGAGAATGAAAAAAAGCAGTAGTGAAATAGTCAGGGTTACCTTCTGGGTTTTCATGGTTTCCTGTTTGCAGGTCGCTCTCCACGATGCGTTGAAAGATCGGGTCATTTATAAACTGGTATTTATAGCCATCCACCAGCGAAGCTGACCTGGATATATAAGAAAAAATGGCTATGCCGCCGGGTTTCAGAACGCGGAGGCATTCCTTAATACATTGCATCCGGTCACTGCCTTCCTGCAGGTGATACAATGCCCCCATCAGCAACACCATATCAAATGTGTTACCGTCCCACGGCAGTTGCCGCGCATCGCCACAGTTGTATGACTGCAACGTGACAGCACTTTGTTGTCCGCGCTGTCTGGCCTGCTCGATATGTTTGTCGGACAGGTCTAACAGATGTACCTGGTGCCCTTGCTCTGCCAGCCAGAATGAATAAAAACCATTTGCGCCGGCAATATCAGCGATAAGCATGGGAGAAGTCGTTAAAAATCGCTGAATAATCTCCTGAGAGCGGATGAATTCCAGTGGATTCCCTGAGCAACGGTTCGCTTCGTCAAAGTGATTCTCATAGAAGTTGTAGACGCTGTTATTGTTTTCCAAACCCCACTCTCCTCTGGCCAGGTTCTGTATTGATCCGCTGATCGGGACCTATAATTAAGCTATATTTCTTTATAAACATCCTTAACACATTTTTTGCGCATGCGTGAATTCCTTTGTATCATTCTTTCACATAATAAACAATAATAATGGACATAGTTGAGCCAAAATATATATTCTAGAAAGGCGAGTTATTTATCATGGCGTGTCGATTGACAAAAAAAACAAATTAACGACTGTATTGAATCATACTACACGGTATATTACCGCAATGGAAGTAATTATGGTGTTTTAAATCTAGCCTGTTACAAAATGTGATTATGGTCTGAATTAAAAGAAGCATCTTACTTATGGTGAATTAAGGCCATTTAAATTGAAGAATTAACATAATGATCAACAAAATTATATTAATAATAACTATTGAGAAGGCGCGATATTAGAGCAAGAAAATTTTACCTCACCCAGTCTTTTGGCTGTCCACCTCAATAAGCGAGTTCTGTTCTTTAAAAGTGAATACACCAGAGACATCCTGCCGGTGGTATGCGAAAAAATACCTCTGGTGGCAGATTCACTGGCACTCACTGGAACAGGTTAGTTTTTTGAGTAATCGCTGCTTACTCATATCATCAATAAAACTGGCTGCTATAGCATGTTCATTGCAGCGGATAAAATCGGCAGTGCTCCAGTTAAAAGTGTCGTGCAAGCGCTGGTATTCATCGTTGAGCGTGGTATTGACGACAGTCCGTGCATCCGTATTGACATTTAATCTGATCCCCCTCTCCTTCAATAGATTAACAGGGTGATCTTCTATCGTATTAAAGACATTACAGACCAGATTACAGGACGGACAAATCTCCAGCAGAATTTCCTCTCTTATCAGACGATCAATGACCCGTTGGTCTTCAATACATCTCACGCCATGACCGATGCGTGACACCTTTAATTTATCAAGGGTTTCTTCAATACTGGCGGCACCACAGGCTTCTCCAGCATGGGCGATAACGTTACCACCAGCATGACTTACTAACTCGAAGGCTTCAATATGATTTTCGAGAGAAGACCCCGCTTCATCAGCCGCTAAGTCGAGCCCAACGACGCCTTGCCCCTGGTATTTAAGTACCAGGTTTGCCGTATACATACTTTCCTGCCTTGTAAAATGGCGCAATGTACAAAGCAGTAGCCCTGCTTCAATAGAGTACAATTGCGAGCAATGCTGCATGGCGGAAATAACCGTTTCGACAATCTCTTCACCTGTTAACCCCAGTGCGGTATGAAGTAAAGGGGCAAAGCGAATTTCTGCGTAGATAACATTGTCGACGGCAAGCTGTTGAAAAAGATCGTCAACCGCCAGTGTAATAGCCTTCCGGGTTTGTAATATCTCAATTTGTGGTGCAATTTTGCTTATAAAGTCACCAAGATCCCTGCATTTATCAGGCGCAATAAATGTGCTGCGGAATTCATCCAGACCGATACCTGGGTTGATATTCTGCATATATTGAAAGCTCAGGCAGGTATCTAAATGCACATGCAATTCGACTTTCTTTATCTTTTCTGGTGAAAATTTCATAGTAATAACTCACGCTGTAATTACGATAATAATGAAAAGAGCTTTTGTTTAAACATCCCGGATTTAATGCTTGTGACTACGCGAGCGTTAGTTGCCTGAAAAGTCAGTTGCGTTGAATCAATGACAAAATGACCGTACGATTTCTCACTGTGATATTCGATCCACGTATGGGCCTCAATACAGTTCTCGATAATTGCTGGAAAGAGTGCAACCGCCATCGTCGTAGGGTCAGGTAAATCAAAACCAACACGGTCCGTGCGTCCGGCGTTAAATGCCATCAGCGTTCTGTTGCAGCGAACGGCGAATCTCCCCAGGTCGCTAAGAGTATTGAGACAATCGATATCATCCTGATTAATAAAGGCTTCACCCATACCAATTTCCCAACCCACAACGGTAACGGATAGTCCTGACTGAAGAACAAGATGTACGGCTTCTGCATCTGCATAGAAATTAAATTCCGCCAGTGGTGTGATATTACCAGGCGTGAGTCCGGAACCTCCCATGATGTAAACATGTTTTACCTTCTGGGCCAGGTCTGGATCTTTTAATACCGCCATCGCAAGATTGGTTAATGGTCCCAATGTGACAATTTCCAGCTTGCCCTGAAACCGGGAGGCATGTTCGATGATGGCGTCAACCGCATGCATACTTTCGACAGCCAGAGAGGGAGGTGGTAATGCCATATCCCCCATCCCGTCTTCACCATGAATATGGTGTGAATGATATCGAGCCCGGAACAGGGGCTTCGTCATTCCGGCATACACCGGCGGGTGATAAGTACTGCTTTTCTCGACGCAGAGAAGCGCGTTTTTTACGCATTGCTCCAACGGACAGTTTCCGGCTACCGTTGTGATAGCTTCGACGGTGATATGCGGCGCTCTTAACGCCATTAACAAGGCGACAGCGTCATCTGAGGCTGTATCGGTATCTATCAAAAAATGTCTCATTGCATAAACTCCTGAATTGCATAAGTCATGAATATGCGCAATTCAGGCTCTGTCAAAAAAGGGTGGATGTCCTTTTTGTGAATGTTCTTGATGACTTATAGTGTTAATCAATGAAATCCGCAGTACGTCAATTTTTAGCAATGGCAGTTCTTTAGGGAAAACAGTCTGTAAGTCTGATAGTGGGAGGGATAAATGAAAATCGTCAGTGATAGTCCGTTAATCGAAGTAGATCCGGCATATTGTGAAGCTCGCCGCTGCTCATAAGCCATAAAGAATACAGTTTCTGATTCAGACGCGCCTGAGCATATAGCCAGTCTATAGGCTCAGTTAAATTTCTGGTGAATCTTTTCTGTTATCTGGCATCAGCCAATCAGCGATCAGAAATGTTTACGGAGAGTGCCAATGACACCGGTAGCACATCAACGGGCCAGCACTTTATAAGTAAACTCGGTGAAGTAATCGTTGACGTTTTTCGAGGCGCTGGCGGCCAGTTCTTCATCGCCATGACAGATATTGCGCAGCATTACCGCGTTCAGTTGCGAGGCTTTCACCAACTCATGCTGATTACTGGCGCTAAGCTGGGCAAACCAGAAGCGGCTGGAAAGTCCCTGTAGAGGCGAAAGACACGGCTGCAAGTACTCATTCTCTGCCGCCAGGCCAATCAATGCATAAGATTGCTTGAGCAATGCGCCAAACTGACGCATCTGAGAAATATTGTTAATCGCCTCAAAGGCCTCCGCCAGTTGCAGCATTTCTTTCTTCTGCTGATGCGTACCGCGCCGGGTAGCCAGACGCACGGCGAACTCTCCCACGCAGCGGCGCAGTTCCAACACTTTGAGCTGTACTTCAACAGAAATGGCAGGGATAAATACGCCTTTATACGGATAGATCTCTACCAACCGGTCATTTGCCAGACGCTGTAACGCTTCCCTCACCGGGCTACGTCCAAAACCCGTTAGCTCCATGAGCTGTGCTTCGGACACCATCGAACCTGGCGCAAGATCCTGAAAAATAATCATGCTTTCAATGGCTTCATAGGCCTGGTTCATTTTATTGACGGGCGGATTCATGGTCATTCTCCCTGCTGAGTTGTGGGCATTATCCCCCTAACACAACAAAAATGAAAATTAGAAATTCTCTGTTAATTAGACAGTTACGACAAAATTTGTGATCTCCATCGTAATTAACCCAACAGATGATGGATGTTTTTTTTGCAAAGTGCAAATCTAATAACCAACTAATATATTAGTTGTTGATTAAGCGATTAAGATATCGTCAACACAAGATGCTATTGCGGCTCTATACATTGCCATCGCGTGTAGCACACTAAAAAGGAGAAGGTTGTGAGTCTACAAAACCAGGTTGCACTGGTGACCGGTGCGGGAAACATGAAAGGGATAGGTAAAGGTATCGCCTGCGCCCTTGCTGAGGCGGGTGCAGATATTGTCATCAACTACGTTATCAACCCACAGGAAGCCGAACAGGTTGCCAACATTATTCGCGGACTTGGCAGGCGCGCGCTACTGGTTGAAGCCGATATTTCTCATCCAGAGCAGGTTCGCCAGATGTTTAAGGACATCGACGCTCACTTCGGACGTCTGGATATTTTGGTGAACAACGCTGGTGTTTGCGTCTGGGAACCCTTCCTTAATATCACTAAACCCGCCTTTGACCATGCGGTAAACATCAACGTCAAAGGTACCTATGATTGTGCACGCCACGCTGCACGCATGATGGTAAAAAAAGGTATTCGTGGTCGCATCATCAATGTCGCTTCTGGACATGCTCGCCGCCCAATGGCCTTGATGGGCGTTTATGCTGCAACCAAAGCTGCAATTGATCAGATGAGTCAGTCAATGGCCTTCGAACTGGCACGCTATGGCATTACCGTAAACCAACTTTGGCCCGGGTTTGTCGATACAAATATCAACGATCCGAAGCCCGAACTGGCAACCGATGAAGGACGGAAGAAGTTGCTGGCAACCATTCCTGTTGGCCAGCCCGCAACCATTGAAGAACTAGGCGCCGCCGCGGTCTATCTGGCAGGAAACCACGGTGCCGTCGTAACGGGTGATTTTATTAAAATTGATGGCGGCCAGCATATCCGCTGCATTTAATCAGGAGAATTGCAATGGAAAACAAAAATACCATTCTGATTACCGGCGGTCAGGCTGAACCCAACCTGTTATCCACGCTGGAAAAATATTATTCCCAACAGGGATGGAGCGTTTATTTTAGTCAGGAAACTGAATATCACAATATGGCCATGGCTATTGACGAGATGACTACCGGCGAGAAAAAACTGAATGCCTTTATCTACATTTCCCCTCCACCACGCCAGGGTTCAATGTTGGATGATGACGAACATATCATTGCCGAAACGATGAATAACGATCTGGAAAGAGGATTATGGTGGATACAAAATGCCTGTAAAAAAATGGTGCAACAAGGCGTGCAAGGGCGCGTTGTCACGCTCGCACATATTGCGGCGCTAGTACCCACTGAATACTACTCTTATGGTGCCGCCAGCCAGTTGGCCCTGATGAATATTTGCCGTTCCGGTATTCAAGAACTGGTACCTTATGGCATTAAAATCAATACAATTTTCCGTGGTTTTAGTGAAGAAGATCCACAACAAAAAGCATTTTTCGAGCAATTAAAGCAACTGCATAAAGACGATGGCATTCCACTACTGGAATATGTTAATGCTGAAGAGATTGCCAAAACCAGTATGCTGTTAACCGATCCGGATATTCACAGTTTTAACGGGGCGATGTTAACGCTCGATGGTGGTTTTTATGTCACCCGAAAAATACGCTATCTGGATCCTGTCAGGGAGTAACAGGATAAAATAACGAAAATAAATAATCATTACGATAAATCGTGCATTATTTTTACCGCTAACCTCATATTAGTGAAGGGTCCCCCTATGAATACGCAATTCCGTCGTGTCATTCTGGTCATGCTGACGCTGGCGATGATCATTAATTATCTCGACCGTTCGGCATTAGCCTACGCCATGCCTTTTATTACTCAAGACTTTCATCTGACACCTGAAGAAAAAGGAATTATTTTCGGCAGCTTCTCGATTGGTTATGCCTTATTTAATTTTATCGGCGGCGTACTGGCTGATAAATTTGGACCCAAGCGGGTGTTTACCTGGTCAATGTCCATCTGGTCGATTATTTGCGGCCTGACGGCAGGCTGTTTTAACTTCTGGACCATGTTTATTGCTCGCGCCTTTTTCGGTGCAGGGGAAGGTCCCATTTCTACCACGGCCAACAAAGTCGTGAATAACTGGTTTCCGCTGAATGAGCGCGCCCGTGCGGTAGGCATTAACCAGGCTGGCGGGCCGCTGGGTGGGGCGATATCCGGCCCGATCGTCGGTTTTCTGTGCATCACGTTCAACTGGCGTATTTCCTTTGTCATTATTGCCTTTATCGGCATTACCTGGGCCATTATCTGGGCGCTGATTGCCACCGACAGGCCCCGGGATAACAAACGGGTATCTGCTGATGAAGCCAAACTGATTGAAGGCGATGAGGAGGTGCTCATTCCAGACGCGGAGCTCGGTGGTGCGCCAGCCCCTTCAATGTGGAGTGCGATCCTCCAGCCGTCTATTCTCGCCACAGCGCTGTCGCTGTTCTGCTTCAACTACGTGCTGTTTTTTTTCATGAACTGGTTCCCGACATTCCTCGTCGATACCACTGGGATCAGCCTGAAAGATATGAGCCTGGTCGGCGTGCTGCCGTGGGTTGCCGGGACGCTCGGCTACGTTTCCGGTGGCTTCATCATCGACTTCATCTACCGTAAAACCGGCAAACAGCTCTTCTCCCGCAAAGTGGTACTGGTGACCTGTTTCGGCATCTGCTCCGTCTGCGTGGGGCTGATCAGTCAGACGCAAACCGCGATGGGAGCGGTTGCGTTGATGACTATCGCCTTTGGTTTCATGCAAATTGCCGCCCCGGCCTACTGGACATTGATTCAGGACGCCGCGCCGAAGGAGTACGTCGGGAGTGCCGGCGGGCTGATGCACGGTCTGGCCAATATTTCTGGCATCGTCGCACCTACCGTGACCGGCTTTATTGTCGGCTCAGGCTCTTATGCCGCTGCCTTTATTCTCGCCGGTTGCCTCGGCGTATTGGGTGCGACTGTGGTTGCGCTGTTTGTGAAAAAAGCGGCCCAGCGTGACGGACATAAATCCCTCGCATAACGCAAAAGGAGGACCGCGTGAAAATTATCGATTTTGAATCCGGATTGTACCGCGTCCCGCTCACTGAGAACTGGGGTTCGTCAAACTACGCGTTCTCCAGCCTGGAGTTTGTGGTGGTGTGGTTAAAAACCGATACCGGACATACCGGCACCGGCTGGACGTTCAGTACCGGTAACGGTGGCAGCGCGTTTAAAAACCTGATTGACCATTATCTTGCCGCTAAAGTGATGGGAGAAGATCCGCTGAACGTCGAGCGCCTGTGGAGCCGCATGTGGCTTGAAAGCCACGATATCGGTTCGGCGGGCGTAACAACCCACGCAATCGCTGCCGTAGATATCGCACTGTGGGATCTCATTGGTCAGCAGTTGAATCAGCCGCTATACCGACTGCTCGGCGGCTATCGGGATACCTTACCGGGTTACGGCAGCGGCGTGAACCTGCATCTCTCACTTGATGCCCTGCTTGCACAAATGGAAGGTTTCCTCAGCGCAGGCTATCGCACGGTCAAAATGAAAATCGGCAGCGAGGATGTTGAGGACGATCTGGATCGCCTGTTGGCGGTACGTCACTTTGTGGGACCATCGATTAACATCGCCGTAGATGCCAACAAGAAGTGGCCCTCGGGTGATGCCGCTCGTCGAATGGCGACACTGAATCAGGTCGGACTGTACTGGCTGGAAGAGCCGCTGCTCAGCGACGACATCAACGGTCACCGCCTGTTGCGCCAGAAATGCCCGGTTCCGGTTGCCGTTGGTGAAAGCCTGTACACCAAATATCAGTTCGCTCATTGGATTAAACAGGAGGCATGTGACTACATTCAGCCGGATGTTTATCGGGTGGGGGGAATTACCGAGTTTATAAAAATCGCGAAATTAGCTGAAAGCCACAACATTCCCGTGATCCCGCATTTCGGTATGGAACTGATGGCGCATCTGGGCTGTGGCTTGCCCAATATCCAGCTCTTCGAGGGGTTAAAAGGGGCGAGTCTCAGCGAGATGGGAATAATTTCTCAATCCTGTCAGGTCGTAAACGGCACTATTCGTCCGGGCGAAGAGCCAGGACATGGCATCACGTTCGATCGTCCCGCGATGGCGCGCTATGCGATGAACGACGATCTGTTACGCCAGCAAAATATCACTACACGGACGGATGTCTGACGATGAACGTAATTCAACAGCTATTCGCTCTACCGGTGCTTGAGACGCTCAGCACCGGTATTACCCGGCGGAAAATGGATGAACTGGATATTCTGGTGATACAGACGCCCTACTGCGACGCCGCCGTAGCCTTACAGGGTGCACATCTGCTCGCCTGGAGACCGTTGCGACAAACAAATTCCGTACTGTGGTTAAGCGATAACACACCGTTTAAAGCCGGCATCCCCCTTCGTGGAGGCGTGCCCATTTGCTGGCCATGGTTCACCGACCTTGGCGGTGAGCCGTTTCACGGTTTTGCCCGCATTATACCGTGGCAGTTAGCGGCGCTCGACAGCACCAGAACCGCCCTTTCTCTGACATTGCGCCTTTGTGAAACACCGCAAACTCGCCAGTGGTGGAACCACACTTTTCAACTGGAGTTGACGCTGAATTTCACGGCAGAGATCTGCGAATTGCTGCTAACCGCTCACGGTAATTACAGCACCACTGCCGCCCTGCATAGCTATCTCGCAACGTCAGATATTCGTACTACGCGTATTCACGGAGTGGGAACGCAAGGCTACGACACTGTTGCCGGGAAACCGCGACAAAATTTGCCATCGCCACTCACCCTGAAGGGCGAATTTGGCGCGATCTGTTCGGATGCGAAACCGCAGACGGTACTCGTCACGCCGGACAGAACCCTGACGCTTACCCATGTCAATAACAGTAACGTAGTGGTGTGGAACCCCTGGCAGCAACGGGCTGCACAAACAAGCGACATACCGGATAACGGCTGGCAACACTTTGTCTGTCTGGAAACGGCGGCGATCGATTGCCCTCTTGTCAGCACGCCTCAGCATCCTGCGTCACTGGGTGTGCAATTCGCGCTCTCTCATCATTAAGGACACTTTATGCGTATTACGAACATAGATAGCTTTCTGGTCCGTCTGCCTTATACGCCAACAATGACGCGCACCACCGATAAACAAGGTCTCTTTAATGCCGCGCGGTCACTAAACCCCACCCTGGATGCGTTGCTGGTGAGGGTCGAAACCGATAACGGACTTACCGGTTGGGGGGAAGCATTTGGTCACGCCTGTAATCCCGCCAGTATGGCGCTGTTAAGCGGATTACTCGCTCCATTCTTTACAGGCGAAAAGTGCGACGACATAGAGGCATTGATGCAGAAAGCACACTATGCCTTTCACAGCTATGGTCGTGGCGGCGCCATGATGTATGCCCTTTCTGCACTGGATATCGCTCTGTGGGATCTGCGTGGAAAAGCGGAGAATCTGCCGCTGTGGAATTTACTCGGCGGCACGCGCTCCCAGGTTGAGTTGTATCCCAGTCTCGCCAGTTTCGACGGAAATATCGCTAAACTCATGGAGTGTATTAATCCCTTAATTAAAAAAGGTTATCGGCATATTAAACTGCACGAACGAGATCCGCAGGCTATTGTGAAGGTTGCCCAGGCATTGCCGGATGAGGTCACTCTGATGGTAGACACCAACTGCGCATGGAACGCACCGCAAGCGCAAGAGATTCTCCCCCAACTCCATGCTGCAGGTGTCGACTTTGTAGAAGAACCGACATTTCCACCAGAAAACATAAGCCAACTCCGTTATCTGCGTCAGATGACGGGCGCACGCATTGCCGCAGGAGAAAACTTTAACAACAGCGAAGAGTTTGCGTTAAGTATGGCGCTTGATGCAGTCGATGTACTACAGCCCAGTGTCGCCAAAATTGGCGGTATCTCCGCCGTACTGGACATTATCAAACACGCACGCGCGCATGAGAACGTTAGCCTACTGCCACACTGTTTTTATTATGGTCCCGGACTCCTTGCCAGCGCCCATCTGCTCAGCGTGTTGCCAAAACCCGTTCCACTGGAAGTGCCATGGTTGATGTTTGAACAAACCCTACATCCGTTTATGAATTTCCAACCTGTGATGGATCTACCACAAGCGCCAGGTCTGGGTTTTACCCCTGACATCGACGTACTGGAACACCATCTGATTGCGAAGGGATAAAAGTGGACATCGTTATTTCTGACCGCCGGATTGCCAACACGCCTGCGCTCTGGTTTCGTCCAGCAGCCGGTAGCGCCAGTCGCAGACCGCTCATCGTGTTGTTTCATCGCTTTATGGCCTCCCGCGAATTAGATGCCAATCTGGGTTATATGCTCGCGAAGGCAGGTTACAGCGTAGTTTGTCCACAGGCGGCGCTGCATGGAGCGAAAGATGATGCAACGCGTCGCGCCGCCTCTTTCTGGCAAATCCTGCAACACACCCTGGATGGGCTTCCCGTATTAATCGCAGCATGTCAGCAGGATAATCTGGGCGATATTTCTCGACTCGGCTTGCTGGGTACCTCAATGGGCGGCTTTGCGGTGCTGGGGGCGATGGCACGTTATCCGGGTATTCAGGCCGGAGCTGCCTACATGGCAAGCGGTTATTTTACCGACGCCATCCCTGTTATTCATCCTCCTTCAGGCAATATGACTGCAGATTGCCTGTGCGGATTGGCCCCTTACGACGTCGCAGGAAAAGAAGCTGTTCTGGCTCAACAACCTCTTTTTCTCTGGCACGGTGAGCAAGATACGATTGTCGACGTGCAGTACACTGAACGTCTCCGGCAGGCTATCAACAGTGATTCCCTCACCTGCATTATCGATCCGCAGGCAGGGCATAAAATCACGCAATCCTCCGTTGAGGAAGGGCTCCTGTTTTTTCGTCAGTCCTTACCGGTTTAACTCGAGTAGCCCGGTATTACCGGGCTTTGCGCGCAATCAGTCAATCTCTTTATCCACATGCTGGACGATCAGATCGGCAACGCGCGCTGAGTTCTTCGCCGCCAGCGCGTCCATAATCGCTAAGTGCTCTTCATGCAGCACCCCGGTCTGCTCCGGCGTGAAACCATACTGCCGCCATGCCAGCACCCATAAATGATGTAACTGCTCCTGCATATTGATAAGGATCGGATTGCCGCCCAACTGGGCCACTTTTTTCTCAAAACTCAGATCCAGCGCGCTGTCATCATCATCGCAATCCTGACTCGAGAATTTTTCCCGGTTAAGCTCGATCAACTCCCGTAGTTGGTTAATGCCCGACTTATTGGCGCGCCAGGCGTAGTCTTCAAAGATGGCTCGCTCGATCGACGTCCGTGCCACAATCAGATTACGCAAAAACTCTTTTGTCACCCCACCTTCGATCAACCTTTCAAGACTATGGGTATCGCTAAGCGACACCGTCGGAGGTTCCGCCAGGAAGGTTCCACTGCCCACGCGCGTCTCAATACGTCCGGACGATTCGAGTACCTTCAGCGCCTGACGCACCGAGGTACGGCTGACATTAAGCATACTGGCAAGTTCGCGCTCGGATGGCAGGCGCTCACCCGGTTTGATCTGTTTGCTGTCGAGGAAATTCGTGATGTGTTGAATGATCGTCTGAAAAACGTCTGTGCGCTTAATGGGGATCATCGTGAATTTATTCTTGTCCGGCATACCGTTACCTCTTCCCAACGACATATCGCACTTGTGGGCAGTTGCTTTCTCTGCACTACGTCGTACTCAATCACTGTGGCGAAAAAATTGGATGGACCACTATATCATTATTGACCATTCAGCGCCCTAACTTTCCCTGTTCAAGGATCAAAAAGACTCAAAAACCTCCATTTTGTGACTTTCATTGCATTTTCCTTAAAAATTGGTTGGACAACCAACCCAATGAGAGGATATTTCGGATCATATAACCACAACCCGATAAAGGAATTCATGATGTACAGAAGCAATTTTAAGCCGGGCTCGACCCGCTGGGCAGTACGTCGTGCGCAATGGCGCAGTATGGGGATCCGCGAAGAAGATATGCATAAACCAAAGATCGCGATCATCAATACCTCCAACAAGCTCTCCTGCTGTTATGTCCATCTGGATGAACTTTGCCGAATCGTTGAGCAGGCAATTCGTGACGCAGGGGGATTACCCTTTGAAGTGCGCACTGTCGCGCCCAGCGACTTCGTGACCAGCGCGGGAAAAAAAGCCCGGTATCTGATGCCAACCCGTGATCTGATGGTTAACGAAGTGGAGTGCATGATGGAAGGCGCAGTGTTGGACGGCATGATTTGTCTCTCCTCCTGCGATAAAACGACACCGGCACACCTGATGTCAGCTGCACGATTGAATGTGCCGTCCCTGCTGCTGACCTGCGGCTATCAGGTGGGTGGCAAGTGCTCGAACGAAAAGTTCGACGACCAGTTCTTCGATATCGATGACGTTTATGAGCAGGTGGGAGCCCTGGCAACCGGTGCGATCAGCGAAAAAGATCTGACCGATATGACCGATGTCGCGATCCAGTCGCCGGGCGTTTGCGCTGGTCTGGGGACGGCCAACTCCATGCACATCGTGGCTGAAGCATTAGGTATGACGCTACCTGGCAACTCGCCGATCTGGGCCAACGGCCGCAAAGTGAAAGAGTACGCGCAGGCCGCCGGGAAACGCATCGTTGAACTGACCCAACAGCAGGTTCTGCCGCGCGAGATCCTCACAGAAAAAGCTATCCAGAACGCAGTCATGACAGTGCTGGCCGTCGGTGGTTCGGTGAACACCGTTCGTCATCTCTCCGCAATCGCCACCGAAGCCGAACTGCCGATCGATGTCGTCAGCCTGTATGAAAAATACGGTAAAAACATCAAGTTACTGACCTCTGTTCGCCCTAACGGTCCGTTCCGTACAGAGGATCTTGAAGCGGCAGGTGGTACCACCGCGGTGATGAATCAACTGCGCGATTTCCTCAATCTGGATGCGCTGACCGTCACGCAAAAAACCGTTGGTGAGAATATTAAAGACGCAGTGGTGAAAAACCATGAAGTGATCCGCAGCCTGGATAACCCGGTCAGCCAGCGCCCTGGCGTGGCGATCCTGCGCGGCAATCTCGCCCCGGACGGCGCCATCGTCAAACTTTCTGCCGTACCGGGGGAACTGGAGCAGTTTACCGGCCCCGCCAATATCTACGAAGGCGAAGACGAAGCCATTGAGGCACTGGGCGAAGGCAAGATCCAGAAAGGCGATGTGATAGTCCTGCGCAACATGGGCCCGGCAGGCGGCCCCGGCACAGTATTCGCCTGTAGTTTCGTGGCGGCGCTGAACGGCGCAGGGATCGCAGAATATGTCGCGGTAATCACCGATGGCGAACTTTCCGGTCTGAACCGCGGCATTATCGTCGGTCAACTGATGCCAGAAGCGGCTGCTGGCGGGCCACTGGCGGTGATCGAACAGGGTGAAACCATACACATCAACTTCGTCGATCTCAGTATCAATATGGACGTGCCGCAGGAGGTGATCGACACCCGGCTGGCGCAGTGGCAACCCAAACCTCTGCCTCTCGGCGGCGGCAGTGGCACTTACCTGTCGCAATATGCGCAACTGGTACAGCCGATTGCGCAGGGCGCGGTGCTGGGTAAACGCCGCATCCACGCGAAAAACATCGATTAACCATTTCAGGATGTGGGTGGGCGTTCACCCACATCGCGAGGAGGCACAACATGCAAATCTGGCACGAAGCCGCCAATGAACTCCCTGTCGCATATGACGTTGAAGTTCTTATTGTGGGTGGTGGTCCAACCGGTGTTGCAGCAGCCACCGCCGCCGCGCGCGCCGGGGAAAAGACATTGCTGATCGAGCGCTATGGTTTTTGCGGGGGTATGGCGACCGCCGGCATGTCAGGGGCAATCTGTGGGCTATTTACCTCAGGTAAAGGTCCTCATGAGCAGTTAGTGCACGGCTTTGCCGGTGAGTTTTACCAGCATTTGAAGCATCGTGGCGCCGTCAGCGACCCTTTCCCGTTCGGCGAAACCTGTCTGGTGGTTCATGAACCACACACCTGGAAAGAGATTGCCGACGATCTGCTGGCTGACAGCAGCGCTAAAGTGTTGTTTCACACCCTCGCCACCGACGTGGTGATGGAAGGCAATCAACTGCGCGGTGTGATTATTGAGAACAAAAACGGCCGGCAGTTGATTACCGCGCGCCGTT
Organism: Citrobacter sp. ANG330; assembly: GCF_047467925.1. Taxonomy (NCBI): domain Bacteria; kingdom Pseudomonadati; phylum Pseudomonadota; class Gammaproteobacteria; order Enterobacterales; family Enterobacteriaceae; genus Citrobacter; species Citrobacter sp. ANG330. Next base: position 199,286 of record NZ_JASJUI010000003.1, read on the forward strand.
TTATTGATGCCACCGGTGACGGCGATCTGTGCGTAAAAGCCGGAGTGCCTTATACCTGCGGACGTAACGGGATGGTGCAGTACCCTACAATGGTGTTCCGCATGGGCAATGTCGATATCGCACGCGGCGTCGGCCATCCTGTGGCTCAACTAGAAGCATGGGTGGAAGCCGCGCAGGCCCAGGGCTTCTACCTGCCACGCAAACATATTTATCTGCTGCCCTCCCCACGTCCCGGCGAAGTCATGTGCAACGTCACCAGCATATTACGTGACGACGGTAGACCCATTGACGCGACCTGCGCGGAAGATCTGACCTTTGCCGAGCAGCAAGGACGTAAACAGGTGCGTGAATATGAACGTTTTCTGCGTGCATGGGTGCCAGGGTTTGAAAACGCCCAGCTCAACGATGTCGCGGCGCAAATTGGCATCCGCCAGAGCCGGACGATCGAAGGTCAACGTTGCCTGTCTAATGATGATGTCTTTAAGGCCAAAAAAAGTCAGAGAGCCGTTGCCAGTAGCGCCTGGTGTATTGAAGCGCACGGGCAGGACGGCATCTTCATGTTCTATCTGGACAACGATTGGTATGACATTCCCTATGACACATTACTGCCAGAGGACGTTCCTAACCTCATCACTGCGGGCAGGACGCTCTGTGCAGAACATGAGGCTCTGGCTTCGGCAAGAGTGACCGCGCAGTGCTTTTTAACCGGATATGCCGCAGGCACTGCAGCCTATCTGAGCCATCGAGATTGTTGCGCCTTCGATGAAATAGATGTTGCGGAATTACGCAGCATTATTGAATACCAAACTTATTAAGGGTGATACGCATGAAACCAGTTTTAGGCTTTATTGGTCTGGGCATTATGGGCAAACCGATGGTGCGCAACCTGTTGAAAGCGGGCTACACCGTCCATGCCTACAGCATTGTGGCACAGGATGTAGAAGAGATTTCCCGCGATGGTGCCGTCGGCCAGACCTCGGCGCGTGCCGTGGCGGAAGCGGCAGATATCACTATCACCATGGTACCCAATACGCCACATGTTGAAGACGTGCTGTTTGGTGAAAACGGCCTCGCCTCTGCGCTGCGGGAAGGCAAAGTGGTTATCGATATGAGCACCATATCGTCCCTCGCCACCCGACACTTTGCGGAAAAGATCAAAGCACTGGGCGCAAATATGTTGGATGCCCCGGTGAGCGGCGGCGACAAAGGGGCAAAGGGCGGGACACTGTCGATAATGGTTGGTGGCGAAGCGGAGATTTTTGCCCGCTGCAAACCCATTCTTGAGGTGTTAGGTGGGCGGGTAACGCATGTTGGTAGTAATGGTGCAGGTCAGGTAGTGAAATCCTGCAATCAGGTGCTGGCCGCGGCCACCATGGCAGCACTAGGTGAAGCGCTCGTCATGGGAGCCAAAGCGGGAGTGAATCCGGCAAAAATTGTGGAAGTACTCTCTGCGGGCTACGCACGCTGCGGCGCACTGGATATCCGTGGGAACCTGATTCTGGAGCGCAACTTTGAACCGGGTTTCATGACCCGCTTACAGTACAAAGATCTCAATCTCGCAATGGAACTCAGCCAGGGTATCGACTCCCCGATGCCGATCGCAAGCCTGGTGCGCGAGTTGTACAAAACGTGCATGGCGCAGGGTACAGGAAACGAAGACCATTCAAATATTATCAAAGTCTTTGAGCAGCTTTCCGGTATCGAAGTACAGGCAAGGAGCTAATGATGCGTTTTCCGGATTTTAAACAACGGCTCCGCGAGGGGCCACTACATGGTTGTTTTGTCACCTTCCCCTCTGCGGCGCTCACTGAATTTACCGCCGCGATGGGATTTGATTTTGTGCTTATCGATAACGAGCACGGCAATATGAACCCCGAGACAGTAGAAGATATGGTACGTGCCTCGCACAGCCAGCAGGTGCCTTGTCTTGTACGGGTTCCCTACAACCGTGCCGAGTACACGCGTAAAGCACTGGATTTCGGTGCTGACGGGGTACAGGTACCGCTGATCAATACCGTAGAAGACGCCCGCTTCGCCAGTCGGCCAACGCTGTTTCCGCCGCAGGGCGATCGCGGAGTCGCCTTCCTGCCACGAGCGGCAAATTATGGTATGTGCGCAGATAAAGCACGTTATCTGACAGAAGCCAATGCGTCGCGGGTACTGTCTGTACATATTGAAACCGTGGAGGCGGTAGATAACCTGGATGACATTCTGGCTGCGGGACTGGCTGACGTTTATTTCGTCGGTCCTGGAGATTTAGCCGTATCAATGGGTTACGGACACGATTTGAACCATCGTGATGTACTGGACACCATTGAACGCTGTATCCGCAAAATCGCCGCCAGTGGCAACATCGCCGGGACCTATGTTGGTACACCGGAACGCGCGGCAGAAGCGATAAACTGCGGCGCACACTACCTGGTGACGGCTATCACCCCACATATGGTGAACGGCGCGAAACACTACTTACAAATAAAAAATAACTAATTTGCCTTCACTACCCTACAACATCATCTGGCTCAGAAAGTCAGAACTGGAGAGTGCACTATGAGCACTAAAAATAATAAAACGCATGCCCGCTATTACATTCTGTTTATGATTACCCTGGTGTTAACGCTGGCTACCGGCGATCGCGCCACGTTATCCGTCGCGGGTCCAGAAATGCAAAAAGAACTGGGCATTAGCGCCGTTGAAATAGGCTATCTCTTTTCCGCGTTCAGTTGGGCATACGTCATCAGTATGACGCCCGCGGGTTGGGTCGCGGATAAAATCGGCTCTAAACGCGCCATGTTTCTGGGCATCTTACTGTGGTCAGTCATGACCGTTCTGATGGGACTGGTCAGCTATATCACATTTGTTGTCCCTGCTCTGCTAATCCTGCGTTTCCTGCTGGGTGTGTGCGAGTCCCCGGTTGGTCCTTCAGCTGGACGTATCATCGCCGCCTGGTTTCCTTCTCAGGAACGCGGCGTGGCCGGTGCCATCTTTAACAGCGCGCAATACGCATCCCTCGCCATTTTCACGCCGCTGATGGCCTGGTTATGCCATGCCTTCGGTTGGGATCACGTGTTTATCGTGATGGGAGTCATTGGCATCGTGATTGCCTTCTGCTGGTCAAAATTCTTCCACGTCCCCACTAAGCATCCCGGGATCAATAACGAAGAAATGGAATACCTGAAAGAAGGTGGTGCGCTGGTAGAACTTGATACCGTCCCCAGCATAAAGGATGAGCGTAAACGTGCCGGGCTGCAGGAAATCGCTCAACTGTTTAAAAGCAGGATGCTGATTGGCATTTTTATTGGCCAATACTGTATCTCGGCAATCACCTGGTTCTTTATGACCTGGTTTCCGATTTATCTGGTGAAAGAACGTGGTATGTCGATTTTACAGGCCGGATTTATGGCCTCGGTCCCAGCAATCTGCGGGCTGGCAGGCGGCATACTGAGTGGTTTTTTCTCCGACTGGTTGCTGCGTAAAACCAATAACCTGAGCCTGGCGCGTAAGGTGCCGATTACCATCGGTCTGACCATGAGCGCCAGCATGATCCTCTGTAACTACGTGGGGTCAGAAGCGCTGGTTATGTTCCTGATGAGCGCTGCTTTCTTTGGCAAAGGCTTCGGTTCGCTGGGCTGGGCGGTTGTTGCGGATACCGCGCCAAAAGAGATTATCGGCACCACTGGCGGTCTGTTCAATTCCCTGGGCAACATTGCAGGCATCATCACTCCGGTGGTGATTGGCTACATCCTGCAAGAAACTAACTCATTTGCCAATGCGCTGGTCTTTGTTGGTACACACGGCATCATCGCTGTCTGCAGCTATTGGTTCATCGTAGGCAAAATTGAGCGTCTGAAAATCGCCCCGCGTGAAGGCGCGACAGCCCTGCAAAAACGTGAAGTCTGAACCCTGAGTTCTGCTCGTCAATGCACGAGCAGACGCTGAATAAAATAAGGAAGCAATATAATGACAAAATCTCCGGTTATTCGCCTTGATGAAAAAGATAACGTTGTTGTCGCCCGGGTTGCCATCGCTGCTGGCACACCTATCGTCGGTGAAAATATTGTTACTCTGCAGGATGTGCCATTAGGTCATAAGGTCGCGACAAAACTAATTAAAAAGGACGAACCTATTCTCAAATACAATACCGTCATTGGTTTTGCGTCAGACGATCTACCAGCGGGTACCTGGCTGCATAGTCACAATATTGTATTTGAAGATTTTCAACGAGATTACGCCTTTAGCCGCGATTATCGCCCTGTACAAACCGTACCACCAGAGCAGCGGCGTACCTTCAACGGCTATGTTCGTGAAGATGGTCGTGTGGGAACGCGTAATATCCTCGGTGTGTTTGTGGTAGGAAACTGTGGCGCAACAGTGGCACGCAAAATTGCCGCACACTTTACGCAAGAACGTCTTCAGGCCTGGCCAAACGTTGATAATGTTGTTCCCTATGTTCATGAACTCGGCTGCGGTATGGAAATGAGCGGCGAACCGATGGATCTGCTGCGCCGTACGCTGGCAGGGTACATCAACAACCCGAATACTGCGGGTGCGTTGGTCGTCGCGTTAGGATGTGAGCGCAATAATATTCACGGGTTCTTTGAACAAATGGGACTCGTAGAGAATCCGATGCTGCGCAAACTGGTGATTCAGGATACCGGCGGCACGCGAAAAACCATTGACGAAGGTATCGCCATTGTCGAATCCATGTTACCTCATGCTAATGCGGTCAAACGCCAGCCTGTCTCCGTGGAGCATCTGACCGTCGGGCTTCAGTGCGGGGGTTCCGACGGATTCTCTGGTCTTTCGGCTAACCCGGCGTTGGGTGTCGCGATGGACCTACTGGTGGAACAAGGTGGAACCGCAATCCTCTCAGAAACCACCGAAATATTCGGTGTTGAGCATACGCTTACTGCTCGAGCAGTCACACCGGAAGTGGGGCAGAAACTCGTCGATTGCATCAACTGGTGGCTGGAATACAACAAAGGCCGTGATTGCCAGATTAATGGTCGGGTCAGCCCTGGCAATAATGCGGGCGGGCTGGCAAACGTGCTGGAAAAATCGCTGGGTGGGGCGAAGAAAGGCGGGAACTCTCCGCTGATGGAAGTATACCGTTACGCTTACCCCGTTACGCAAAAAGGCCTGGTATTTATGGATACCCCGGGCTACGACCCGGTCTCGGCAACGGGACAGGTCGCAGGTGGTGCCAATATGATTGCTTTTACCACCGGACGCGGTTCCTGTTTTGGCTCCATGCCTGCGCCGACCGTCAAACTCGCCAGTAACACCCCTATGTATCAGCGCATGGAAGAAGATATGGATCTCAACTGCGGTGTCGTCATTGATGGAGACGCTACATTGCGCCAGATGGGGGAAGCCATTTTTGAGAAAATTATCGCAGTCGCTTCCGGGGAACAGAGTAAAAGTGAAGCACTTGGATTAGGCGAAAACGAGTTCGTTCCCTGGCCGATTGGCGTATTGGCCTGACACAACAGGCGACATGTCCTGACATGTCGCCTGCTTCAGTACGAATCGTAAACGACAGGCCCTGTTACCTCCATAATGAGAAAATGTATCCCCCCGACCACTCAGCGATATAAAGATGTAAGCCAACCCTATACCAAACAGATCGAGCGGCATCTTAGGCATAATGTCTGTTCTGCGCGAAAAACGGACATGGGTTTATCGTTTCAGGAAAACTTATCTGGCAGGTTTCGATACTACACCAGACCCGCTAAACAACATGCGGATACCCAGGCCAATCATGACAACGCCTGTAAATCGTTCCTGCCATTTGATAACGCCTGGGTGTTTACCTAACCAGTTACCAAATGTTCCTGATGCCATTGCGACTGAACCTAAGGAAACAATTCCAGCCAGCTTTTGGATACTCCCCAGAACAAGCAATTGCAGCCAAACAGGACCTGCAGCGGGATCGACAAACTGAGGAAGAAAAGCGAACATGAACAGCAGGGATTTTGGGTTAGTCAGACTGTTCAGGGCACCTTCCTTAACCGCATTCCAGTCAGTAATTTTTGCCGTTTTTCGCAGCCGCGTATCTGTACCTGAAGTCGCAATCATTTTTATGCCCAGCCACATCAGATAAGCCGCACCAGCCCACCTTAGCAGATCTAGCGCAACCGGCCAGGCATGCACAACGGTTACCAGCCCCAGAACAAGAAAAGAAACTTGCACAAAACCTGCGACAAATACATTGCCCAGAACCGTAAGCAGTGCAATACGTCTTCCCTGACCGACGCCTCTGGCGATAGTCAGCATCATGTCTGGCCCCGGAGAAATCTCCAGAAGCGTCAGCGCGAGAAGAAAAGTTATAAACGTTTCGATGGAGGGCATCTTGGTTGAGTCCGGAAAAATATTTATGCTACGTTACCTCAGTCCGATTCGAGCCGAAAGCGGAAGATACTGCAACGTCCGCTCTTGGCACGAAGCGGACCGCCTGAAGCGCAGCAAGGTCTGCTTTGAACTCACAGCGAAGAGCAGAATATACCGGGAGATATCCTCTTTCATGAGTTGGCAGCCTCTCTCGCATAATATCGAAAACACGGGAGAGGCCGTTACAGCCGCCGTTAGTTAGCACGGAATTCCTGGACGGTATCCCATGCCACCTGCTGCAGCGCTTTGGCGGTTTGCTCGGTCATATCGCTGTCGGCAGGCAGTGCGCCGCCTATCGGTGACTGGTCATACAGCGTGGCGAACAGCACGCTGGCAGCCAGATAGGTTCCCGCCAGCGAGGGGTGATTTCCATCGCTATGATACAGATTGATTTCAGGATGCGTCTTAATTGCGTTACTGAAGGCCAGCCCGACCGGCGCGACGTATCCCCCGGTTTTACTGGCTATATTCAGATAGGCTTTCTCCAGTTTTTCAGTTTGCTCGGGTTTATCCTTGCTGGCCCAGGTCATAAAATAAACCACACGCGAGCCCTCTTTGTGAGCCATATCTGCCATCTTGACGGCGGACTCCGTGAAATAGTGACGCGAATCTTTTTTAGCGGAAAAAGGCTCTGTTGAATTCCCCTGAAATATCACCACGTCCCATTTTTGCAGCGTATTCTGGAATTCAAGATTCGGAAGGTGCCAGCCTAAACGTCCAGAAGAAATGGTGATTCCCCGGAACATATAGTCTTTAGCGCCATTCGGTAACAGCGAACGGCTGAGATCGCGCAGTCGGGTATTTATATTATTGTTATAATGTGTATATGAATTTCCGTAGAGCGCAATGGATTTATTGACTCCGCTCAGTTTATCCTGCGGTTTGGCTGCAATAATCGTATCGGCCTGCGCGTCGACCATCAGCGCCAGTCCTGCCAGCAACAACATGATTTTTTTCATTATTCTTTCCTCAGAAGTCGTAGCGCAACCCGACGATAATGGCGTCATCGTTGACCTTCTCGTTTTTACTGGCCAGCGTATTAAGGTAAGTTGCTGATAAATACACATTCTTAGCTAAGGTTAGCTGCGATTCAATTCGCCAGCCCTCGTGTTCGTACACATCCTCGTCGGCTTCATCCAGGATGCTGTACCCGCCAAGCACTTTGAATTCTTTGGTGAATTGATAGGAGGCAACGGAATCGAAACTCGTATAGTCATTGTCAGATTTATTGTCTCTTTCTATGGAGACCTTACCCGCCGTTACGGCTAATGACAAATCGCTATAATCGAACTGCAGCCCGCCCATTACCTGGCTGTGCTTCTTGCGGCCGTCGGTGGTTTTTACGCCGTCCTGACGGTTATATTGACTGACGGCAATCGCCGGTGTGATTTTTACGTCGCCGAATTTAATCATCTTGCGATAACTGGCCATCATGCCGTTATCAAGTGCATCATTGTCGCTATTGCCATTTCCAAAAACGTAAGCCAGTTGCACCTGATGCCCGCTAAAATCACCGTTCCATTGCAGAGTGCCATCCTGACGGTTAAATTGGTAAGAATCGTCAATAGTGGTAATACCGTAGTTATATACGTTTGGCGTAAAGTTTTTATATTTGTCCGTCATGCGCATGACCTGATATAAAGGGTTTTTAGTACGACCGGCAATCAGCTCGCCATATTTAGCATGAGAAAGCCCCAGATAGGCGTAACGGGCGTCGAGATCTTTATCTTTGGTTTTATTATCATCTTTTTCGGTACGAACCTGCCACTCCAGGCGACCGACAAGTTTAGTATCTTCCAGTAAAGGGAGGTCGCGGGTTAAATAAATCCCTAAGCGCCCCCCTATTTGGCTACGGGAGTCATCATTTGCGAATGATGCTTCTCCATTCGCTAACTGCCACTCAATACGCCCGTAAATATCCAGCGTGGTGGCTTTATCCTCATAAACGCTAATCGCCAGTGCTGACGTGCTAGCCCCAGATAAGGCAATGAATAATAATGTTTTGGCTTTAATGCTCATGCTGTTCTTCCCCTTTAAAAAATAAATATGTTCGCCCTTGATGCAGGATTAAATAGTTGTTATCAGGCGCCATTAATTTTTAGTTACATTAATGCGGAGCGAATACGGGAATTGCGTTTTCTCATGATAAAATGTGATTTTACGCACATAAAATAGGGCTTAATGGCTGGCGTTGTTATTTGTGAAGATTTCATTGAAAATAAATAATAGCGATTTAATTGATTCTCTCCGAACTGAGATATAAATGGCGAATTTATGTTAATCTCATCACGTTTTTCATATTGTGATCCCCGGAACATATGGGAAATGCATATTCCCCTGTTTACGCAGTGAGAATTGCTCCAGAATACTCGTTACGCAGTTAAAATTGATTTGAATGATATGCTGTTATCAGCGACGTACGTCACAGGAGTTTATAATGCCAGGCAGTCAAAGTTCGGTATTTGATTCAGAATTGTATTCCTCTCTCTTCACGCAGCCGGAGATGAAATCAATCTGGTCCGATGATAATCTTCTTCGCTGTTGGCTGACCTTTGAAGCAACCATCGCGCATGTGCAGACTGAGTTAGGTATTATTCCCCCTGAAGCCGCCGCGGAAATTTCCGCCGCCTGCCAGACGCTGAAAATAGACTGGCCGCGCCTCGCCAGGGAAACGCGTTCCGTCGGTATGGCGATTAAGCCTCTGGTTGATCAAATTGCCGATGCGGGTTCCCCTTTGGTCAAAAAATACCTTCACTGGGGTTGCACGACTCAGGATCTGCTGGATACCGCCCTGGCCATGCGCATGAAGCAAACCCTGCAATTACTGCGCAGACAGTTGGTGCAGTTGGGCGAAACGTTGAAAGCTATGGCGCTTGAGCACCGACATACGGTGATGGTCGCCAGAACGAATTCCGTCGATGCTTCCGCCACGACGTGGGGGCTACACGTCAGCAGCTATCTGTCCGAGCTAACCCGCCACCTTCAGCGCCTGGATCGCCTCTACCCGGCAGCGACTACCGGCCTGTTTGGTGGCGCGGTCGGCAACCTGGCCTCCGTCGGCAGCCAGGGAATGGCGATACGTAAGCAATTAATGGGCGCGTTAGGGTTGTCATGCCCTGTCGGTATGAGCAATGCCAGTCAGGATCATGTAGTCGAAGTGGTGCAGTTTTTTGCCCTGGTGCATGGCACGCTGTGTCGCATGGCCAACGACGTTGAAACGCAGGGCCGCACGTCCGTGGGCGAGTTGCGTGAAGGCGAAGGCGGTGGAGGATCCAGTACGATGCCACACAAGACGAATCCCCGCGCGAGCAATATGATCCAGACGCTTTCCCGCATGGGCTGGAACTATGCCTCTGGTGCAACCAGCCTTCTCGATCAGTGTGACGTACGTGCTGCCTCCGCCCGCGTACTCAACTGGACGCTGGTACCGGAGTCGGCGCTGGCCTTGTCGGCCAGCCTTGAACGTGCTGTCCGGTTAATTACGCATCTGGTGGTGGACAAAGAGAAGATGCGCAGCAACTTCGCCGCTTCAAAGAACTTCATTATGTCGGAATCCGTCACCATGGTATTGGCTGAGAAAATCGGGCGTGGTGCCGCTTACGATCTGATGAAAGCGTTATTAAAAGACGCAGACGGCTCTAAAGATCTGTTGCAGTGCATGCTGGAAAATCAGACCGTTATTGACGCGCTAACTGAGTCGGAGATTGTTGCTGCTTGCGATCCATTGTCTTATCTGGGCTGCAATGACGCGCTGATCGAAGAAACCGTCATAGCCTTCGACGATTACATTCATGTCCGGACGGCGTAGTCCAGAGCCATTCGCTTCCTGCCGAAAGCAGGTGTGCCGACAGGAAGCGGTCATTATCCAGGAAGAGGTGAAAAGGTTTCAAAAAAGACAAACAGTTCCTCCAGTTGCTCGAAATTGCCCTCGCCTTCGCCTTTTTCATAGGCCAGATGCAACACCAGCTCAATAAAAAAGAAACCTACGATGCGGCTTTTGAATACGGATTGCGTATCGCTCGGCAACACAAACTGCAGATTACAAAATTTGCCGTACGGGTTGGACTCCGAGTTAGTAATCAGCACTACCGTCGCGCCTTTTTTACAACACCATTCGGTAACGCGGATCACTACCCGGTTAAAACGGTAGTAGGAGAAAACGATCAGCACGTCCTGATCCGTAACGGTCAGCAATGACTTCGGCAACTCCCCAACGTCCATAGAAAGCAATGTAACCCGATCGCGGAAATATTTAATCAGCGTAGTAAAATGTTTCGCCATCGCATAGGAAGACGCGGGACCGATTACGTATATATGTCGGTTGGTATTCAAAATAATGTCGATAAATTTATCCAGACTGTCAATATTGATATTATCTTTAAAATTCTCGAACAAGGTCGTAACATTCTTATTAAATTCGGAAACAATTTGTTCCGTGGTAATCTTTTCTTTTACCTGAATGCGTGATGCCAGCTCAAACGGCGGCACCATTTTTTGCAGTGTCAGCGTATTTTCCAATGCCCGACGGAAGTCAGCGTAGCCGATAAATCCCAGCTTATTTAAAAAACGCCCAACCGTTGCTTTACTCACCATTGCATTGCGGGCAATGTCGATGATGCCGTGAAAAGGGAGTTCATTAAAATGTTCACGCATATACGCGTCAAGACGGTGTTCTGACTCGGTTAGTGAACATAACAGCACGGTTTTTGAAATATAGTCCTCTAATGTTAAAGGGGTATTTTTTTTCATAATTGTCGTCCTTACACACTACGGATAAAAAGATACTATATTCAGTATAGAGAATAACCTTATCACATAATAATGCTATGCTATAGCCTTCCGTAAAGTGATTGACATATTTCCTGTTATGAGATCATGCGCACAAACCCCAGCGGGAAAAGCAATTTCTCATAGCTCACATTACCCTGATTCGATCATGATTTCATTACGGCATCAGTCTCTGAATTTATAGAGAATTAGGCGATCTAAATATAACTAGCCGTCATATATAGGAAAACAAAAGGACGATCTCATGACCGCATTTGTAATCGCAATCGTGATCACTATCATTGCAGCATGGTTAATCATCAAGAACTTCCAACCTCAGACGGTATTGCTGCTGGCTGGTTTGTCTTTACTGACCATTACTGCTGTCTTCTATCCTGATAATAGCATTCTCTACGGTAAGGCTAAATCAACCGGTTCCACCTGGCTGGATATCTTTACGTTTGCCAAAAATTCACTCTCCACACAGATCGCCGGTATCGGTTTGATCATCATGGCCGCGGGCGGCTTTGCCAGTTATATGGATCATATCAAAGCTTCCAATGCAATGGTGAACGTCTGCATTCGTCCCCTGCAAATCATCAAGGCGCCCTACGTGATCCTGGCTGTGGGGTATATTTGCGCACAGTTGCTGCACGTCGCGATTTCCAGCGCCGCCGGGCTGGCGATGATGTTATTAGTGACGTTCTTCCCGGTGTTGGTACGACTGGGTGTCAGTAAAGCGGCGGCGGCGGCGATGATCGGTCTGTGCGCCTTTATGGACTTAGGCCCGGCGGTCGGCACGGCCAACCTGGCGGCTAAACATGCCGGTATGGAAGCCGCCGTTTACTTTGCGCACTATCAGATGCCGGTGGCTGTTGCCGTTATGTTGGTAGTGTCGGTGCTGATTTTCTTTACCGCCAAATATTATGACAAGAAAGATGGTCACGTGATGACCAGCCAGGTGGCGGACGACACGACGCCTCAGAGTGAGGATAGCGAAAAAGTGCCGGGGCTGTATGCTTTCCTGCCTGTATTCCCTGTGATTCTGGTGCTGGTCTTTAGCCCGTTGGTCATCTCCACCATTAAAATCGACGTAGTTACCGCCATGATTGTCGGCACAATACTGGCGTTCGTCTGCGAACTGTTCGTTAAACGCGACTTCCGTGCCTGCTGTAAAGGTGTACAGGTATTTTTTAAAGGAATGGGCGGGATGTTTACCAGCGTGGTTTCATTGTTAGTGTGTGCGGATATCTACGCGCAGGGAATGCAAAAAATCGGCGCGGTGGATTACCTGTTGGAGATGGTGCAGAACGCGGGCTTTGGCTTTGCCAGCATGACCGTGGTGATGACGCTGCTGGTAGGTATAACCGCTGTACTGACGGGCTCCGGGGTTGCGGCATTTTTCTCTTTCTCCGGCATGGCGCCTGCTATCGCCACTAAATTTGGCGAAAGCGCTGTACATATGATTCTGCCGATGCAACTGATGGCTGGAATGGGACGTTCCATTTCTCCCGTCGCAGGGATCATCATTGCGGTCAGCAAAGCCGGTGAATGTTCACCGTTCATGATAGTGCGCAGGACCTTAATTCCGGCGCTCGGCGGCATGCTTACCATGTTGCTGGCTAACTACCTGTTGTTCTGAAGGACGTGTCGTCAGTGCGATGCCATTAAATCCAGAGAGCCAGGCGAGAGTACTTTGTTGTCAACATCAGTTAGCCGGACGTAAGTTATGACCCACGAAATCACAGACAATTTACTTTATATCCCTTATGCAGGCCCGGTATTACTGGAATCCCCGCTGCTGAACAAAGGCAGCGGGTTTACTGAAACAGAACGCGCAATGTTTAACCTGAGCGGGCTGTTGCCCGCAGCGGTTGAGACGATTGAAGAGCAGTCGCTGCGGGCCTATCAGCAATTTCTGGATATCAAGTCGGATATTGCCCGTCATATCTTTCTGCGCAATATTCAGGATACCAACGAGACGCTGTTTTATCACCTCGTGAGCAAGCACCTGGTGGAAATGATGCCGATTATTTATACCCCGGTAGTCGGACATGCGTGTGAACACTTTTCCGACATCTATCGCCGCGCCAGGGGATTATTCATCGCCTGGCCGGACCGGCATATGATCGACGAAATATTGCATAACGCCACAAAGCAGAATATTTCGGTGATTGTCGTCACTGACGGGGAGCGGATCCTCGGCCTGGGCGATCAGGGAATTGGCGGCATGGGGATTCCTATCGGCAAACTTTCGTTGTACACCGCCTGCGGTGGTATTAAGCCGTCGCATACGCTGCCAATCTTATTGGATGCGGGAACGAACAATTCCCAATTGCTCAATGACCCTTTGTATATGGGTTGGCGTCATCCGCGCATCACCGGCGACGCATATTTTGAGTTCGTCGAGATGTTTATCCACGCGGTTAAGCGCCGTTGGCCGGACGTGCTATTACAGTTCGAAGATTTTGCCCAACAGACGGCGATGCCGCTGCTGACCCGCTATCGTGATGAGATCTGCTGTTTTAATGATGATATCCAGGGTACCGCAGCGGTGACTTTGGGATGCCTGATGGCGGCAAGCCAGGCCTCCCAACGTCGGTTATGTGACCAAACGGTAGTCTTCCTGGGCGCGGGATCGGCCGGATGTGGCATTGCCGAACATATCGTCACGCAGATGGTGGCTGAAGGGTTGACCGATGAGCAGGCCCGTTCACGCATTTTCATGGTGGATCGCTTTGGCCTGCTTACGGACGATCAAACTAATCAGGCTCCTTTCCAGTCACCGCTGGCGCAGCCGCGGTCGCGTTTGGCGAGCTGGGGCGGTCAGCAGGAGGCGTACTCGCTGATGGACGTGGTAAGCCAGGCTAAACCGTCCGTTCTGATTGGCGTCAGCGGGCAGCCAGGACTATTCAGCGAAGCGGTGATCGGGGAAATGTATCGTCACTGTTCGCAACCGATAGTTATGCCACTTTCCAACCCAACCTCGCGCGCAGAGGCACGGCCGGAAGATATTCTGCGCTGGACCGATGGTAACGCGTTAATCGCCACCGGCAGCCCGTTCGAGCCGGTAAGCCACGGGGGAAAATTGTATCCTGTTGCACAATGCAATAATGTTTATGTCTTCCCTGGTGTGGGTCTCGGCGTGATGGTTAGCCGTGCCACACGCGTCACGGATAACATGATGATGGCGGCCAGCCGCACGCTGGCAAGTTGTTCGCCGCTGGTGCGCGACGGGCATGGTCCGCTGTTGCCCAGTATTAATGACATCCGGCAGGTGACGCAGGCCATCGCCCTTGATGTTGCTCTGGCTGCTCAACGTGATGGCGTCGCCGTAAATATCCCGCAGGAAACCTTGCAACATAACATTTCGAGCGGATTCTGGGAGCCGCAGTATCTTCAGTACAAGCGCACCTCATTCTGATAAGCAGTCTGTAGCGGGAAGGTCTTGATACCGTTGGTAACGGCGGTATCAATTCCGTAAAAGCCGCATGGCCCGTATCTGTTCCGAGTGTATCCGGTGTTATGGTAGCGCAATCGTCACCGGGCATAGCGACCCGGCAGATTCATACACAGTTTCGTCTCCTCGGCATAGAAATGCGGCAGGTTCCGCTGATAGTCAGACGGCGTTACACCACAAAGCATTTTGAAATCTTTGCTGAAATGGGCCTGATCATGGAAATCGAGGTCACAAGCAAGGGTGCGCAAATCGACCACGCCGTGATGGATGCGCCGGCACGCTTCATTTACTCTGAGAATACGGACAAACGATTTCCAGGAAACGCCAATCCTCTCCTGGCAGAAGCGGTTAATGTGCCGGGCGCTGTATGACGTCATCTCGGACAAGCTATTAAGACGAATGCCCCCGTTCAGCGGGGAAGCATGCGTCAGTACCTGACGCAGCAGCGGTTTTTCCTCGATCGCACCGAAGCGCCGCACCAGCGCATCGTCGACGGCCTGAAGAAGAACCGGCCAGGCCTGGTAATGCCGTTCAACGACAGAACGAAAGAGCTTGTCCAGCGCAGGGTCGATGACCTCCAGCAGACACTGACTGTTTTGCAGTTCATGCAAGGGAAGAGTGCCGAAAAGCCCAAATGCCCCGCCCGGCAGAAACTCCACCAGCAGACGCAGCGTGATGGTGTTGAAATCCCGTGCCACCTGATGTGTTTCACTGTTAGGGCCCCAGAACACCGGTTTCACGCCCCCGTGACTCACGGTGAACACCAGGCAGCCGCTGGCATCCGGGATGATCGTCAGCGGGCGTGCTGACGGTAGCTCGCAGACGTTACGCAATTGCACCGTGTAATGTGAGATATGGTCACGCAATGGCAACGACGGTGCGAAAAAAAGCTGCGTCGCACCGCTGTGGTGGTTACCTGCGATGGGCTCCAGCCCACCAGAGTAAGAATTCATCGTCCATGTCTCCCCGATACGTCCCTTTTTTACAACGCGAAATCTGGATTGTGTCGTACGCTTCCTGTTATCCAGAAGGATATTTTATGGCTGTTAGCGCAGCCGGGCAATCGACGCTGATTTTAATGGAACGAAACCAGCGCATGATCATGTGCGCACCAGGAGGTAAAGATGACTCGTCTACCTGAAGGGATTGAAGTCTTGTTCATGGCCGGGCTAGGCCCTGTCACCACGAATGCGAAAGAAAGTGAGCTTTTGTACAAAGATCTATTACGACTGCCGCTTGAAACCATTGATGGCTATGAGGGATATCTGCATTCACAACGTATTCCGGGGATTAAATATTTTGCGGTCTGGCCGCTGAATAAAGTGGCGCTCTCGTGTTTTGGCACCGAAGAATGGCCTGATACGTTACCCGTTCCTCAGGCCTGGCTTGAAATTGAAGTCGCCGATATGCACAGTGCAACCGACATTCTGGAACGCGAAGGCTATACCTTGCTCACCCGTTTACAGGAAGAACCCTGGGGACAGACCGTCACCCGTTTTCTCAGCCCTGAAGGGCTCATTATGGCGGTGACGAATACTCCCGACCTTCGCTATTCGCCGGAAAAGGAATGATAATTTCGCCTTCAAGATGAATAAAATAGCACTAAATAGATCCCGTTATTTAGTGCTATCGACTAAAAATTCATACGAGGGCTATTTATATAAATAGTGAGATGAAGAAGGTTTGGAGCGGGCGAAGGGAATCGAACCCTCGTATAGAGCTTGGGAAGCTCTCGTTCTACCATTGAACTACGCCCGCTTTGGAGTGCGTAAGGCATTATAAACCTTACGCTCTTGTTGGCAAGGGACAGTCCTGCTGACTGGCGATTAATTCACCTTCAGCATTTCGGTTTGCTGCCCTGCGGCGGCAGATAACGCTGCGGATCGATGGCTGTCGCACGGTAGCGAATCTGGAAGTGCAACCGCACAGAAGCCGCATCAGTGCTGCCCATCGTGGCGATTTTCTGTCCCGCCTTCACGCTTTGCCCGTTGTTTACCAGCATGGTGTCATTGTGGGCATAGGCGGTAATGTAATCTTCGCTGTGTTTAATCATGATGAGGTTACCGTAGCCACGTAGCTGGTTACCCACGTAGACCACCTTCCCGGCTCCCGCGGCATAAACTGGCGTACCACGGGCCGCGGAAATGTCGATCCCTTTGTTGCCGCCATCAGCCGTGGAGTAAGGCAAAATCACCTTACCGCTGGCAGGCCATAGCCAACAACGCTGCCCTACTGGCGGCCATGACGATTGCGGCACAGAAGAAGATGGTCTGACCGCGGCCGTTTTAGTGGACGATTTTTTAGCGGGTTTCGCTGAGGCCGTTTTCGTTCCACCGAGCTTCAGTTTTTGCCCAACCTCAATGGTATACGGCGGCGAAATACCGTTCAGACGCGCAAGGTCTTTGACGCTGGTACCGGTTGTGCGTGAAATACGGTAAAGGGTATCTCCCCGTTTAACGGTATAAACGGCGCCAGAATCAGATGATTTACTCCCCGAGCAGCCCGCGATGAGCAATCCAGCGCAAAGCAGCATGGCAATACCCAGGCTATTTTTCTTCAGGCGTCCTGCGCTCAAAACCGTTCCTCGCAATATTCACAGACGCCATATGATAGCAGCCATAATCCGGATGCCAAATTTATTGAATCGGTAAGCACCATCACGAACCGCCTGATAAACGCTATCACTGCCGCTTAGCGTGTATCACAATGAGTTGATTAAACTCATAATGATACGCAGAGTGCTCATCGTCAAAGGTCGGATCCCTCTCCCGACAGGCCATATTATTATCTCCATCACACTTCCCTTTTCTCACGGCACAACTTTGCGCTTCTGGCGTAATTCTTGCCTGATTTAACGGTTGTTCAGGAACCGTTAAATCAAGGGGACGTTTATGGATGCACGGGAAGCTACCGCTACCGGTGAGTCATGTATGCGCGTGGATGCCATCGCTAAAGTGACCGGGCGGGCTCGATATACTGATGATTACATGATGGCGGGCATGTGTTATGCCAAATATGTCCGCAGCCCGATTGCCCACGGTTACGCCACCAGCATCAACTGTGACGAGGCAAAAAGCTTGCCCGGGGTATTGGCTGTGTTTACCTGGGAAGATGTACCGGATATTCCTTTCGCCACGGCAGGACACGCCTGGACGCTGGATGAGAACAAACGCGATACCGCTGATCGTTTTCTGTTGACCCGTCACGTACGCCATCATGGCGATGCAGTCGCGATTGTCGTGGCAAGAGACGAGTTAACCGCCGAGAAAGCCGCCCTGCTGGTGAATGTGGAATGGCAAAAACTCCCGGTGATTACCACGCCAGAAGCGGCTCTGGCGGATGACGCTGTCCCTATTCATCCTGGCGGTAATTTGCTTAATTGCAGTGAAATGACCACCGGGGATGTCAAACAAACCATTGAGACCGCCGATTATCAATTCCAGGGACATTACCAGACGCCGGTGATTCAACATTGCCATATGGAAAGCGTCACCTCATTTGCCTGGATGGAAGATGATTCGCGTATTTCCATCGTCTCAAGTACTCAAATCCCGCACATCGTCCGCCGGGTCGTGGGCCAGGCGTTGGGCATTCCGTGGTCATGCGTGCGGGTTATCAAACCTTACGTCGGGGGCGGATTTGGTAACAAACAGGATGTGCTGGAAGAGCCCATGGCCGCCTTCCTGACCCGTAAGCTGGGAGGGATACCGGTGAAAGTCTCACTGAGTCGCGAAGAGTGTTTTCTCGCATCCCGTACCCGTCATGCGTTCACGATGGATGGGCAGATGGGGATCAATCGCGATGGCACGTTGAAAGGCTATCGTCTGGATGTATTGTCAAATACTGGCGCTTACGCCTCACACGGGCATTCCATCGCCTCGGCGGGCGGCAACAAAGTGGCCTATCTCTATCCGCGTAGCGCATACGCTTACCGTTCTACCACCTGCTACACCAATCTCCCTTCCGCTGGCGCAATGCGCGGCTACGGCGCGCCGCAGGTGATTTTTGCCGTGGAATCGATGCTGGATGACGCCGCGACGGCGCTGGGCCTCGACCCGGTTGAGGTTCGGTTGCGTAATGCGGCCTGCGAAGGCGATACGAACCCGATCACCGGTAAACGCATCTACAGCGCGGGACTCCCGGAGTGTCTGCAAAAAGGCCGCGCGCTGTTTGAGTGGGACGCCCGTCGTGCGCAATATCAGCACCAGCAGGGCAATATCCGCCGGGGCGTCGGCGTCGCCTGCTTCAGCTACACCTCCAACACCTGGCCGGTCGGCGTGGAGATCGCCGGTGCTCGCCTGCTTATGAATCAAGACGGAACGATCAACGTACAGAGCGGAGCGACGGAAATCGGTCAGGGGGCGGATACCGTTTTCTCACAGATGGTAGCGGAAACCCTCGGCATACCGGTCAGCGATGTACGCGTCATTTCGACCCAGGATACCGACATTACCCCCTTCGACCCTGGCGCATTCGCCTCTCGCCAAAGCTATGTCGCAGCACCTGCACTGCGCAAGGCGGCACTTCAACTGCGCGATAAGATCCTCCATCACGCTGCCGATATGCTTCATCAGTCCGTCATGAGCCTGACGCTGTCAGCAGGCAACATCGTCCTTATCGATCGCCCGGACTCACCGTTGCTGTCCTTAAAAGAGCTGGCGATGGATGCGTTTTATCATCCGGAGCGCGGCGGCCAGTTGTCTGCGGAATGCTCGGTGAAAACCACCACCAACCCGCCAGCGTTTGGCTGCACGTTTGTCGATCTGAGCGTTGATATCGCCCTGTGCAAGGTCACCATTAACCACATCCTCAATGTCCACGATTCCGGTCATATTTTGAACCCTCAACTGGCAGAAGGACAGGTGCATGGCGGGATGGGAATGGGCATTGGCTGGGCGCTATTTGAAGAGATGATCATCGACGCGGAAAGTGGTCTGGTGCGTAACCCGAATCTCCTCGATTACAAAATGCCGACCATGCCAGACCTGCCGCAACTGGAGAGCGCATTCGTTGAAACGCAGGAGCCGCAATCGGCGTATGGGCACAAATCCCTCGGCGAACCCCCCATTATCCCGGTTGCTGCAGCCATTCGTAACGCAGTGAAAATGGCCACAGGCGTGGCGATTGATACGCTGCCCCTGACGCCAAAACGGTTGTATGCCGAGTTCCACCAGGCTGGTTTGATTTGAGGATATGATCATGTTTGACTTTGCTTCTTATCATCGCGCTTCAGACATTGCCGAGGCTGTCAGCCTGCTGGCGCGCTATCCGCAGGCGAAACTGCTCGCCGGCGGAACCGACGTTCTGATTCAGCTTCATCATCATAATGCGCGTTATCGTCATATCGTCGACATCCATAACCTGGCCGAACTGCGGGGAATAACACTGACAAAAGAGGAAGGGCTGCGTATCGGTTCTGCCACCACCTTTAGCGAGATGATTGAGCACTCCATCACGCAACACCATTTGCCTGCCCTGTGTGCGGCAGCGGCCTCCATCGCCGGACCGCAGATTCGCAATGTCGCCACCTATGGCGGGAATATCTGTAATGGCGCAACCAGCGCAGACTCGGCGACACCCACGCTTATCTATGACGCCACGCTTGAGATCCACTCACCGAAGGGGATACGTTTTGCCAGCATCAATGGCTTTCACACCGGCCCCGGAAAAGTCTCTCTTGAGCACGATGAAATCCTTGTCGCCTTTCATTTCCCACCACAACCCAGGGCTCGCACAGGCAGCGCGCATTATAAATATGCCATGCGCGATGCGATGGATATTTCGACCATTGGTTGTGCGGCACGATGCCAACTGGATGACGCCGGTTTCAAAGAACTTCGTCTGGCGTTCGGCGTTGCGGCTCCCACGCCAGTCCGCTGTCAACACGCGGAGCGCGCAGCGCAACATGCCCCATTGACCCGGCAAACACTGGATGCGATCGCTGAATCCGTTCTGCAGGACGTCGCCCCGCGCTCTTCCTGGCGGGCAAGTAAGGAATTTCGTCTACATCTCATCCAGACGATGACCCGGAAAGTGGTTACTGAAGCCGTTGTCGCGGCGGGAGGAAAGCTGCAATGAATGACACTAACCGAATTACGCTGGAATGCGTTATTAATGATCACCCTTTTCAGCTCAGTATCATGCCGGGGATGCCGCTCTCTGAACTCCTGCGTGAACAAGGGTTGCTGAGCGTCAAACAGGGATGCTGTGTCGGTGAATGCGGTGCCTGTACGGTGCTGGTTGACGGCATGGCCATCGACAGTTGCCTGTACCTTGCCGCGTGGGCAGCAGGAAAACAGATCCGCACCCTGGAAGGCGAATCGGCTGGCAGTCAGCTCTCGCGTGTTCAGATGGCTTATGCGACATCCGGCGCCGTGCAGTGTGGCTTTTGCACGCCGGGTCTGATTATGGCGACTACCGCATTGCTGGCAACGCCGCGGAAAAAGCCATTAACCATTCTGGAGATCCGTCGTGGTCTGGCGGGAAATCTGTGCCGTTGCACCGGTTACCAGATGATTGTCGATACCGTTCAGCGCTGCACTGAGCCGGAATAATTGGCACCTTATCCTTCAGGTTCCGAAGTGGCATGTTCACGCCTTTGCCTTCTGATGCAACCTGAAGGCGTTTACATGCTGCGTTAAGCGTTCAACAACTCGTACTTTTTGATCTTGCGATAAAGCGTGGCAATCCCAATGCCTAACTCATCCGCCACCTGTTTTTTGTTGGAGTGGCGGGATAGCGCTTCACGAATCATCTGCTTTTCCATCTCCTCCAGCGCAGTTCCACCAGTATCATCAGACAGCAACTGCGCCACGTGAGCGGCCGCCCCCGTTGGCTCTGGCGCTTTACCGTTGTTGATTAGGTTTGGCGGTAAGAGCGTACTGTCGATGACCTCGCCAGACGGAACCACGTTCACCAGATACTCCATCAGGTTGCTTAATTCACGCAAATTTCCCGGCCATTGATGGTGTCTGAGCAGGGTCACCACATCCGGCGCAATCCCCGGATAGACCAGCCCTAAACGGCGAGTATGCAGATGCAGGAAATAGTGTACCAGTAGCTCAATATCGTCCTGTCGTTCACGTAGCGGTGGCAGGGTCAGTGGGATGACGTTCAGTCGATAGAACAGATCTTCACGGAATTTGCCTTCGGCGATAAACTGCCCAAGATTCTGATTAGTGGCTGAAATAATGCGGATGTCGACCTGAACCGGACTGCTCGCGCCAAGCGGCAACACCTCTCTCGCCTCAATCGCCCTGAGCAGTTTAGCCTGTAACATCAATGGCATATCGCCAATTTCATCGAGAAATAGCGTTCCACTGTTTGCCGCCTGAATCAGGCCCGTTTTCCCATTGGCGGAAGCGCCGGTAAATGCGCCTTTAACATAGCCAAACAGTTCACTTTCCAGCAACTGTTCCGGTATCGCCGCGCAGTTGATGGCGATAAACGGTTTATTGCGTCGATCGCTGAGTTTGTGAATGGCGCGCGCGACCACCTCTTTTCCGGTGCCGCTTTCCCCCACAATCATAATGCTGGACGGACTGGGGGCAATACGGCCGATCAACCGCTTAAGCTGGCGCATAACCCGACATTCGCCCACCAGTTGTTCAATATGCGGTTCATCGGTAGCAATTGATACAGAGGAACTGGAGTGAGACTGATGGAAGGCCATCAGGAATAACTGCCGTCCCTGCACCTGGTGTAACTGACCAATGATCAGTTCACTTTTATCATCCCAGGAGACGATATGCTGCATATGTCCGTGAGTGAAATTACTTTCAAACGTTAATGGCCGAAACCTGACCGACTTTCCCACCATATTATTCTGAGCCGCGCCAAGAATTTTTAACGCGGTTTGATTCGCGAACTGTACGCGGTTATCTTCATCAATGACCAACACACCTTGATCCATATTCTCGATCATTGTCGAAAATATTTTACTAATGTTGTCACTTCCACTCTGGTCTTCGAGAAGTTTTGAAACAAAAATAGTGGATATATGGCGAACATAGTCTGAAAACTCGCGCAGGTTGTCATTGATATGTTCTTGCTGTTCATGCGTTACGGCAATCAAACTGATCACGCCTACACAGCGGTCTTGCAGAATGACCGGTGTCCCCAGAAACGCCTTCTCACGACAATTCTCTTTGCTATCGCAACCTTCACACAGCGGGTCAAAGCGGGAATGCGTCACAACCTTTTCTGTTTTACTTTCCAGTACATAGCGCAACAGTCTGGAGTTACCGCTCAACGGACGTCCAAGGTATTTCCCGTAGGCGCCGGTTCCCGCGACGCGGCAGAGGTTATCATCGACGATCTCAACTTCGAGTTGCAAAACGCTGGCAAGCATTCTGGCGAAGCGCTGAATTGTAGGTTGAATCTGCATCAAAACGGACTGCGTTGTTGCAAGCACCATAGTCTTACCTTCCGGAATCACTTAAATGATTGATCATTGAAGACATTGATGGTTCGTAGAATATTAGGATACTAACTCAGACAAAATTTGCTTTGATAAAAACACAGGCTCTTTATCATTTTATAATGAAAATATGCAAGAGAAATCACATTTCCATATCAATATGAGAATCAGCGGGGTGAGTTTATCAAACTGGCGGTATTTATACCTTTGGAATTTATTATTCTGCCAGCACGTGCAGTGGCAATCTGCGATATTTATTAAGCCAAACGTTTTCGTATATTCATAACGTATTACAGATAACTTTAATCTGTGATCAGGACCACATATTACCTGATGAATTTCCATTTATCCGTCGGTGGACTGATTTTGGCACGCTTATTGTTAGTCCCTCATATATCGGTGATGCCGCTTGTCATTACCGCCAATAAGCCACCCTTGCCGTCATTCCACTACCAGGATCTTATAATGAAAACTGTTAATGAGCTGATAAAGGATATCAATTCGCTGACCTCACACCTTCACGAGAAGGATTTTTTACTGACGTGGGAACAGACGCCGGATGAACTGAAACAAGTCCTGGACGTCGCTGCCGCGCTGAAGATGCTGCGTAGTGAAAACATCGCGACCAACGTCTTCAATAGTGGATTAGGCATTTCCGTTTTCCGCGATAATTCCACCCGCACCCGCTTTTCTTATGCCTCCGCCCTTAACCTGCTTGGCCTGGCTCAGCAGGATCTGGACGAAGGAAAATCACAAATTGCGCATGGCGAAACCGTCCGCGAAACCGCCAATATGATCTCTTTCTGCGCAGATGCCATTGGTATTCGCGACGACATGTATCTTGGTGCAGGTAATGCTTATATGCGTGAAGTCGGCGCCGCGCTGGATGACGGCTACAAACAGGGCGTGCTGCCACAGCGCCCGGCGTTAGTTAACCTGCAATGCGATATCGATCACCCAACGCAGTCAATGGCGGATCTGGCCTGGTTACGTGAACATTTCGGTTCTCTGGAAAACCTCAAAGGCAAAAAAATCGCCATGACCTGGGCCTATTCGCCCAGCTACGGCAAACCCCTCTCCGTACCGCAGGGCATTATCGGTCTGATGACCCGCTTCGGTATGGACGTCACCCTGGCACATCCGGAAGGATATGACCTGATCCCGGACGTGATTGAAGTCGCGAAAAACAACGCGAACGCGTCCGGCGGCAGCTTCCGCCAGGTCACCAGCATGGAAGAAGCCTTCAAAGATGCCGACATTGTCTATCCGAAGTCATGGGCGCCTTACAAAGTGATGGAAGAACGTACCGAACTTCTGCGTGCCAACGATCACGCGGCCCTGAAAGAGCTGGAAAGACAGTGTCTTGAGCAGAACGCGAAACATAAAAACTGGCACTGCACTGAAGAAATGATGCAACTCACCCGCGACGGCGAAGCGCTGTATATGCACTGTCTGCCTGCGGATATCAGCGGCGTCTCCTGCAAAGAAGGGGAAGTCACCGACGCCGTATTCGAAAAATACCGCATCGCGACGTACAAAGAAGCCAGCTGGAAGCCCTACATCATCGCCGCGATGATCCTCTCCCGCAAATATCCGAAGCCTGGCGTACTGCTGGAGCAGTTGTTGAAAGAAGCGCAACCGCGCGTGAAATAACCCCTGAGCCGACCTGCCGGTCGGCTCTCCTTTCCGGAGGCCAAAAGGATAGGATATGTCCGTTTTCTCACTGAAGATCGATATTGCCGATAACCGCTTTTACAACGGTGAAACGTCGCCCCTTTTTTCGCAAAAACAGGCCAAAGTGGCTCGCCAGTTCCATCAAAAGATCGCGGGCTACCGCCCAACGCCGCTCTGTGCGCTGGATGACCTTGCCCGGCTGTTTGGCGTGAAGAAAATCCTCGTTAAGGATGAGTCAAAACGCTTCGGACTGAACGCGTTCAAGATGCTCGGCGGGGCTTATGCCATCGCCTGCCTGCTGTGTGAAAAATATCATCTTGATATTGAGACGCTCTCTTTCGAACAGCTCAAAAACGCCATTGGCGAAAAAATGACGTTTGCCACCACCACCGACGGTAACCACGGTCGCGGTATTGCCTGGGCGGCACAACAGCTCGGACAACATGCGGTGATTTACATGCCGAAAGGCTCAGCGCAAGAACGCGTGGACGCCATTCTCAACCTCGGCGCGGAGTGCATCGTCACCGACATGAACTATGACGACACCGTTCGTCTGACTATGCAGCACGCCCAACAAAACGGCTGGGAAGTGGTGCAGGACACCGCCTGGGAAGGTTACACCAAAATCCCCACCTGGATTATGCAGGGCTACGCCACCCTGGCCGATGAGGCCGTTGAGCAAATGCGCGCCCTGGACGTGACGCCGACCCACGTGCTGTTACAGGCTGGCGTTGGCGCCATGGCGGGCGGCGTGCTGGGCTACCTGGTCGACGTCTATGGTCCGCAAAACCTGCACAGCATTATCGTCGAACCCGACAAAGCGGACTGCATTTATCGTTCCGGCGTGAAAGGCGGCATCGTCAACGTCGGTGGGGATATGGCGACCATCATGGCCGGTCTGGCCTGTGGTGAACCTAACCCGCTCGGCTGGGAAATTCTGCGCAACTGCGCCACCCAATTTATCTCCTGCCAGGACAGCGTCGCCGCGCTGGGCATGCGCGTGCTGGGCAATCCGTTTGGCAGCGATCCGCGGGTGATCTCCGGCGAGTCCGGCGCCGTAGGGTTGGGCGTTCTGGCTGCCGTCCATCATCACCCACAGCGCCAGGCCCTAATGGACAAACTGGCGTTAGATAACGATGCCGTTGTGCTGGTCATCAGTACCGAAGGCGATACCGATGTGAAGCACTACCGGGAAGTGGTCTGGGAAGGCAAACATCCGGTCGCACTGTAATCACCCCTATTGGAAAACGCTCCCCAGGAGATTCGGGAGCGAACACTGGAGAAAAGTCATGGCTAAGCACATTCCTTTTAAACTGATTCTTGAAAAAGCAAACGACTACAAAGAAGACATGACGCGTTTCCTGCGCGACATGGTCGCCATTCCCAGCGAAAGCTGCGATGAAAAACGTGTTATCCATCGCATCAAACAAGAAATGGAGAAAGTCGGTTTCGATAAAGTCGAGATCGACCCGATGGGCAACATTCTGGGATACATCGGCCATGGTCCGCGCCTGGTCGCGATGGACGCGCATATCGATACGGTCGGTATCGGCAATATCAACAACTGGAATTTTGATCCGTACGAAGGGATGGAGACCGACGAACTGATCGGCGGGCGCGGCACGTCTGACCAGGAAGGCGGCATGGCGTCCATGGTTTACGCCGGGAAGATCATTAAAGATCTTGGTCTGGAAGATGAGTACACGCTGCTGGTCACCGGTACGGTACAGGAAGAGGACTGTGATGGTCTGTGCTGGCAGTACATCATCGAGCAATCCGGTATCCGTCCGGAGTTTGTCGTCAGTACCGAGCCGACCGATTGCCAGGTTTATCGTGGACAGCGCGGGCGCATGGAGATACGCATTGATGTGCAGGGGGTCAGCTGTCACGGTTCCGCCCCGGAACGCGGCGATAACGCCATTTTTAAAATGGGCCCCATTCTCAACGAATTACAGGAATTGTCACAACATCTGGCTTATGACGAATTCCTCGGTAAAGGCACCTTAACCGTTTCCGAAATCTTCTTCACCTCGCCAAGCCGCTGCGCCGTTGCAGACAGTTGCGCCGTCTCCATCGACCGTCGTCTGACCTGGGGTGAAACCTGGGAAGGCGCGCTGGAAGAGATCCGCGCCCTGCCGGCTGTAAAAAAAGCCAATGCGGTGGTCTCAATGTACAACTATGACCGCCCTTCCTGGACCGGGCTGGTTTACCCGACCGAATGCTACTTCCCCACCTGGAAAGTGGAAGAAGATCACTTCACCGTCAAAGCGCTGGTCAATGCCTATGAAGGTCTGTTCGGCAAAGCGCCGGTGGTCGATAAGTGGACCTTCTCCACCAACGGCGTCTCGATTATGGGACGTCACGGTATTCCGGTGATCGGTTTTGGTCCGGGTAAAGAACCCGAAGCCCACGCGCCAAACGAAAAAACCTGGAAATCACATCTGGTGACCTGCGCCGCAATGTACGCTGCCATTCCACTGTCCTGGCTGGCAATGAAATAACCATCCATCTGTCTCCCCCGGTTTACCGGGGGATTTCTGGAGTGTGCTATGCGCGTATTGATTAAAAATGGCATTGTCGTTAACGCCGACGGACAGGCTAAACAGGATCTGCTGATTGAGAGCGGCATTGTTCGTCAACTGGACGCAGAGATTACACCGCCCCCCTCGTGTGAAGTGATTGACGCTGCGGGATACTACGTTTTCCCTGGCGGCGTGGATGTGCATACGCATTTCAATATCGACACCGGACTCGCCCGTAGCTGTGATGATTTTTTTACCGGTACCCGCGCAGCGGCGTGTGGCGGTACAACAACCATTATTGACCATATGGGCTTTGGCCCGTCAGGCTGTCGCTTACACCATCAACTGGAAGTCTATCAGGGGTACGCCGCACATAAAGCGGCAATCGACTACAGCTTTCACGGGGTCATTCAACACGTCAATCATGCCATCCTTGACGAGATCCCGGCGATGGTGGAAGAAGGCATTAGCAGCTTCAAGCTCTATCTGACCTACCAGTACAAACTCAACGATGATGAAACCTTGCAGGTGCTGCGCCGTCTGCACAAGTCCGGCGCGCTGACCACCGTCCACCCGGAAAACGATGCCGCCATCGCCAGTAAACGGGCCGAATTTATTGCCGCTGGCTTAACGTCGCCACGCTATCACGCCCTGAGCAGACCGCTGGAATGTGAAGCAGAAGCCATCGCCAGGATGATTAACCTCGCGCAGTTAGCGGGAAACGCGCCATTGTATATCGTCCACTTATCCAATGGTCTGGGGCTGGACTATTTACGCCTGGCGAAAGCAAATCATCAGCCCGTGTGGATAGAGACTTGCCCGCAATATCTGCTGCTGGATGAACGCCGTTATGACGCGGAAGATGGCCTGAACTTCATTCTCAGTCCGCCGTTACGCAATGTACGTGAGCAGGACAAGCTCTGGTGCGGCATCAGTGACGGCGCCATTGACGTCGTGGCGACTGACCACTGCACCTTCTCAATGGCGCAGCGCCAGCAGATCTCCGGCGGCGATTTTAGCCGCTGCCCGAATGGTTTACCCGGCGTGGAAAACCGCCTGCAACTGCTCTTTTCTGAAGGTGTAATGAGCGGGCGAATAACCCCTGAACGTTTTGTCGCGCTAACCAGTACGATGCCCGCCAGGTTATTCGGCCTGTGGCCGCAGAAGGGACAACTGGCCCCAGGTGCCGATGGCGATGTCGTGATTATCGATCCCCGCCAAAGCCAGGTTATCCATCACGCACAGTTGCACGATAACGCCGATTATTCGCCCTGGGAGGGGGTTCGCTGTCAGGGTGCGATTGTCAGAACACTGTCGCGTGGCGAAACGATCTTCTGTGATGGCGTTTTTACAGG
Source organism: Citrobacter sp. ANG330 (assembly GCF_047467925.1). Taxonomy (NCBI): domain Bacteria; kingdom Pseudomonadati; phylum Pseudomonadota; class Gammaproteobacteria; order Enterobacterales; family Enterobacteriaceae; genus Citrobacter; species Citrobacter sp. ANG330. The sequence continues at coordinate 227,870 of NZ_JASJUI010000003.1, forward strand.
AAAAGCAGGCCGGGGCCGCTTCTTACGACGTAAGCCTTTTACCCCGCCCGGCGTGGGTGAAACAGACAACTGTGTATGATAAGTGAGGAAAAATGAGCAAGAAAATTGTTCTCGCGCTGGGTGGTAACGCGCTGGGAGAAGATCTGGCCGGACAGATGCAGGCCGTAAAAATCACGGCACAGGCCATTGTGGATCTCATTGCGCAGGGCCATGAGGTTATCGTGACCCACGGGAATGGGCCGCAGGTGGGGATGATCAACCAGGCATTTGAAGCGGCGGCCAAAACAGAAGCGCACTCTCCCATGCTGCCGATGTCCGTCTGCGTGGCATTAAGCCAGGGCTATATCGGCTACGATCTGCAAAACGCACTGCGCGAAGAGTTACTCTCACGCGGAATGCACAAACCTGTCGCCACGCTGGTGACGCAGGTAGAGGTCGACGCTAACGATCCTGCGTTCCTGAACCCCACCAAACCCATCGGTTCATTCTTCACACAGCAGGAAGCGGAACAGTTAGAAAAACAAGGCTATACGCTCAAAGAAGACGCCGGTCGCGGTTATCGTCGTGTCGTGGCTTCGCCTAAGCCAGTGGACATCATTGAGAAAGAGACCGTCAACGCGCTGGTAGATGCCGGTCAGGTGGTCATTACCGTGGGCGGAGGCGGTATTCCGGTGATTCGCGAAGGCAACCATCTGCGGGGTGCCAGCGCGGTGATCGACAAAGACTGGGCCAGTGCCCGCCTGGCAGAGATGATCGACGCGGATATGCTCATCATCCTGACGGCGGTCGAAAAAGTGGCCATTAACTTCGGTAAAGAAAATGAGCAATGGCTGGATCGCCTGTCCCTAAGAGACGCGGAACGCTTTATCCGCGAGGGGCATTTCGCCAAAGGTTCCATGTTGCCAAAAGTAGAGGCCGCAGCGTCGTTCGCCCGCTCTCGTCCCGGTCGGGAAGCCCTGATTACGGTGCTCAGTAAAGCGAAAGAAGGGATTGAGGGAAAAACCGGAACGGTTATCTGCCAGTAGTCTGATGTGTTTTATTCACCGCATTCGCCGGGGGAGCTTCGCTCGCCCGGCCTGACTGGTTCGGGTAGGCCGGATAAGGCGGCGCTATCCGGCCATTCGCATTACGCCACTTCAAGCACCTCATTCGTTGACTTTACTCCCTGATGCATCAGCATCATCAGCGCTTCCAGTACCCCGCCGCCTATCGCTCTCGCCTTATCGGAGACGCTGGTAAAATCGGCCGTCTCGCCGCGTGGGTCGATATCGCCGATCTTAAAGCCGCCCACCACCGCCAGCCCGTCGCTCAACAGGCCGCGCACCATCCCCGACAGCGGTGCCTTGATTTCGGTTTCGCCAATCCAGGCAATCACCTCTCCCTCTTCCACCAGATCGCCTAATTTTACTCTGGCGCGCATGATGCCTGCGGCGGGTGCACGAATCACCCGTCGTGCGGTATGCCCCATGATATTGCCAGGTATCCCGGTATTTTCCTGCGCGCAACCGGCGTAAATCACCTGTCCCAGCCAGTGCCCACGATTCGTTTCAATCACTGCATGACAGTCTTCGCCCGCAGTAAACCCAGGGCCCAGCGCAATGGTCACGGGAGCCATATCTTTGCGCGTCCCCAGATTTTGTTTTGCCAGAATCGCATCCACCACGCAGACGGGTTTCAGTGCGTCAATCAGCGAACCTGCGGGATCGACCAGAATCGGGATAAAACCACGTTCGGCTAACGCCGCTGCTTCGGCCGACGAGGTGGCCAGCCGGGCCGTCACACCTTCCACGATCATTTCGCCATCAAAGACTGCCTGTGCGAACGCAACGCTGCGGCGAATGACGGTTGGTTTTTCCACTTCCAGCATGATCACTTTGAAACCGGCATGGAACAGTCGCAGCGCCACGCCGCTGGCGATATCTCCCGCGCCACGAATCACCACCCGCTGATGGCCGGACGGATGCGCGGCGCGCATCATCAGCCCGCCTGGCGCATTATTTTTGACCTGTAAGATCTCCGCCAGTACGCTGATGGCAATCTCCTGCGGGGTTTCGGCGCCAATGTTGTAACCCACCGGCGCATGCAGGCGGGCAATGTGCTCTTCACCGACGCCCTTCTCCCGCAACTGACGCATAAACAGCTGCACTTTGCGACGGCTTGCCAGCAAACCCAACCACGCGACAGGCTGCTCGATCAATTTGTCCAGCGCTTCCCGATCCTGATTGTTCGTCGCGATAAGCACAAAGTTGTCCGGACGGATCGCCAGCGCATCCACTGCCGCAGTAAAGGAATCGGCATGTAACAATTGCACCGAGGGAGGAAAAGCGTCCGGATTGACGCTCTCGCGATACACATCCGCCACCGCAATATCAAACCCTAACAGCGCCGCACTCTGGGCAATCGCCCGGTTCACATGCCCGCCGCCGATTAACACCAGTCGCGGGCGCAGGCCGTGCACGCTGATGAAAACCGACATCGCGCCGCCGCAATCCGAGCCGACGGCATCCGCGCCGTTGCGGGCCATCCGGCCATGAAACATGCGCGGCTTTCTCTCCTGTAACGCCAGCAGCGCCTCATCGATCACCTTGCGCTCCACCATGCCTCCGCCGATAGTCCCGACGATAGACCCATCCTGATGAACCAGCATCTGTGCCGAATGGCGGGGCGTGGAACCCCGGCTATCGACAATTTGCGCCAGCGCAAAGGGGCGGTTTTGCTCTTCAAGTTTTGCAGCCTCTGTGAAAATATTCATACAGACCTCAATGGATATCCTTTCAGTAACCCGGTGTCTCCGGCGTCGCTATCTCACAAATCTGCGCGCGATTGCGGGTGTCTCCTGTGCATTCCCCAGCCAGATAGCCTGCACATCACCGTCTGATAACGGCTGGATGAGCTCACTTTCATCAATGGCATTCTCAGATTGAGAAACACGATTGAGAAACCAGACGCGTCGGCTGGCTGGCGGGGCATTTTTAAAAGCCCCCTGTGGATGCTGAACCAGGCGAATAAGCGCCTTCAGCGATAAGGGAGCCCCTTCCGTCAGGCCTGTCATCCCGGCGAACTGCGGCCAGCGATGCACCAGCTTTGCCCCCACGCGTTTCCCCAGCAGGTGTCCCCCCATCACGGCAATCACGCAGCAACTGCTTTCAGGTATGCAAGGTTCGTGCTCATCTGGCGCTTTAAGCGGCATTCCACGGGCGCCGTCTGCCTCGACGAGAACCACGTCACATTCTGATCGTCTGGCTAAGGCATCGATGACGTCGGGTGAGAAACCACGCGCTTTTCCCAATGGCGCTTTCCACGACCGAAAGCAGGTTATGATGGGTTGCATTAATACGTGATACGGCAGCCCGGCGGGATCCCGACAGAAAAGGGTCGGCCAGGACTGATCAGGCAGAAACATATGCGTCGTCGTGGTGATAAATACCCGTCGACCGGATAACTGAAAGAGATGAGCGAGCCAGAAAAGCGTACTGGTTTTTCCACCCGCACCGACAATGGAAATAACCGTTGGTCGTTTCTGTGCACCTAAATCAAAGAATAAAGAAGTATCACCCAATATACTCATAAGCCTCTCTGAAGTGACACAACGTCTAATAGACATTATGGAATCGCCATGCCCGTCGTCGACTGTATAATTACTGCTGCTGGGTTATCATCCAGAATGGTAAAATGGAAAATGATGTTACCCTGGCGCGGGGGGACAATTCTTGATGCAAGTATCAAAAACGCGCTGCAATTCTGTAACAGAGTAATATTGGTTTCCGGTTACCGCGCCACGGAGATACATAATCGCTATGCACATCAGCCGAATATTATTATTACGTACAATCCGGATTATGCTCAGGGCTTATTTACGTCAATTAAAGCTGGCGCGGCCGCCGTGCACAGCGAGTACTGCTTCATCACGCACGGTGACATGCCTGAACTGAATAACGATATTTTCCGTAAAATCTGGGCATTACGCAACGATAACGCACTTATCCCTTGCTATCAGGGCCAACCCGGCCATCCTATATTACTTTCCAAAAAATGCCTGTTGCAGGCCATCTCGCAACCGGATGTCAGCAGTATGCGTCAGGCATTACTGCGCGGGAAACATAATATCATTGAAATAAACGATGCCCGAATCACTCTGGACATTGATACACCAGAGGATTTTATCAATGCGCAAAATCGACACAGATAAATAGTAAATACGGAGTTAAACGATTGCGTTCAAATATTCTCTGATTCATTTTTCACTTATCATAATGATAAGCGAACGCCATTTTTGAGAAAACAGAATGCGATGATGAAATACCTTATCGCAATACCTCTCCCGGCTGATTTCCATTCTCATTTAGCGTTTGTGAGATATTTCACAAAGCGGACTTAAGATTAGAAGCGCCTCACAAAATTATATTTTTATGGCTCTGCTTTGTCAGAGTGGTGCGAATGTTGCTCTATTTCTCCAAACCGCCGGTTTTATCAGTGCCGGTCAACCAATGACATTTATGAACACGCGCACCTTCCGGTTGTCTTGCCACGACCTGAAGGAAGCCGAGTCAAGCTAAGGAGAGGGGTATGGGGGATATAATGCGTCCGATTCCGTTTGAGGAACTTTTGACGCGCCTATTTGATGAATATCAACAGCAGCGCTCGATCTTTGGTATTCCTGAGCAGCAGTTCTATTCACCGGAAAAAGGCAAATCGATAAGCGTATTCGGTGAAACCTGTGCCACCCCCGTCGGCCCCGCCGCCGGCCCGCACACCCAGCTCGCACAAAATATCATCACCTCCTGGCTGACCGGAGGCCGGTTTATTGAACTCAAAACAGTGCAAATTCTCGATCGGCTCGAACTGGAAAAACCCTGTATTGATGCCGAAGATGAGTGCTTCAATACCGAATGGTCGACGGAATTTACCCTGCTGAAAGCATGGGATGAGTATCTTAAAGCCTGGTTCGCCCTGCATTTGCTGGAGCAACTGCTGCAACCATCAGGTACCGATACCGGTAAGTCGTTCATTTTTAATATGAGCGTCGGCTATAACCTTGACGGCATCAGGCAACCGCCCATGCAGGAGTTCATCAACAACATGATGGACGCTTCGGCGCATCCTAAATTTGCGCAGTACCGCGACACGCTACAGCGATGGCTGCACGATGAGACATTCCTCGCGCGCCACGGGTTGAACGACCATCGGGAACGTCTACAGGCGCTGCCGGGGCGCATTCCCGCAAAACTGGTGCAGGGCGTCACGCTCTCCACGATGCACGGTTGCCCACCGCACGAAATCGAAGCCATCTGCCGCTACATGCTGGAAGAAAAAGGGCTGAATACCTTTGTGAAGCTGAATCCGACGCTGCTGGGCTACTCACGCGTACGTGAAATTCTGGACAGCTGTGGCTTCGGTTATATCGGCTTAAAAGAGGAGTCATTTGAGCACGATCTTAAGCTCACCCAGGCGCTGGAAATGTTGCAGCGCTTAATGGCGCTGGCAAAAGAAAAGTCGCTGGGTTTTGGCGTAAAACTCACCAACACCCTTGGCACCGTCAATAACAAAGGTGCACTGCCCGGTGAAGAGATGTATATGTCTGGCAGGGCGCTGTTCCCACTTTCGATTAACGTGGCTGCGGTGCTTTCCCGGGCGTTTAACGGCCAATTACCCATCTCCTATTCCGGCGGCGCCAGCCAGTTGACCATCCGCGATATCTTTGACACCGGCATTCGTCCGATCACCATGGCGACCGACCTGTTAAAGCCAGGCGGTTACCTGCGACTCAGCGCCTGTATGCGCGAGCTGGAGTCCTCGGATGCGTGGGGAATGGCGCATGTCGATGTCGAACGTTTGAATCGACTGGCGGAAGAGGCCGTCACGATGGCCTACACCCAAAAACACTGGAAACCTGAAGAACGCATTGACGTAGCCGACAGCTTGCCGCTGACCGACTGCTACGTCGCCCCGTGTATTACGGCTTGCGCCATCAAACAGGACATTCCGGAGTATATTCGTCTGCTGGGCGAGCAGCGTTATGCCGACGCGCTGGAGCTTATCTATCAGCGAAACGCCCTTCCCGCAATCACCGGTCATATCTGCGATCACCAGTGCCAGTACAACTGTACCCGTCTGGACTATGACAGCGCCCTGAACATCCGTGAACTGAAAAAAGTGGCGCTGGAAAAGGGTTGGGATGAATACAAACAGCGCTGGCACAAACCTGCAGGCTCGGGCTCACGTCATCCGGTTGCAGTCATCGGAGCGGGCCCGGCCGGGCTTGCGGCTGGTTACTTCCTTGCTCGCGCCGGGCATCCAGTGACGCTATTTGAACGCGAAGCCAACGCGGGCGGCGTGGTGAAAAATATCATTCCTCAGTTCCGTATTCCGGCAGAACTCATCCAGCACGATATCGATTTTGTCGCCGATCACGGTGTGAAATTCGAATATGGCTGTGCGCCTGATCTGACCGTACAGGGCCTGAAAGATCAGGGGTTCTACTACGTACTGATCGCAACCGGTACGGATAAAAACAGCGGCGTGAAGCTCGACGGCGATAACCCCAACATCTGGAAATCGCTACCTTTCCTGCGTGAATATAACCAGGGAACTGCGTTGACGCTCGGTAAGCATGTGGCGATCGTCGGCGCAGGCAACACGGCGATGGACTGTGCCCGTGCGGCACTGCGCGTGCCGGGCGTGGAAAACGTCACCGTGGTCTACCGTCGTTCGCTGCAGGAGATGCCCGCCTGGCGGGAAGAGTATGAAGAGGCCCTGCACGATGGGGTTAAGTTCCGTTTCCTCAACAATCCGGAACGTTTTGATGCGGATGGCACACTCACCCTGCGCGTCATGACGCTCGGGGAGCCGGATGAGAAAGGACGACGCCGTCCGGTAGAAACCGACGAAACGCTGACTTTGCACATCGATAGTCTGATTACCGCCATTGGCGAACAGCAGGATACCGAAGCACTGAATGCAATGGGCATTCCGCTGGACAGCAAAGGCTGGCCAGAGGTGAATCACAACGGCGAAACCCGCCTCACCGACGTGTTCATGATTGGCGACGTCCAGCGTGGCCCTTCATCCATTGTTGCTGCTATCGGCTCTGCGCGTCGGGCCACGGATACCATCCTCTGGCGGGAAAATATTCGCTCCCACCATGACGATAAACGCTGGAATAACGTCAGCCCCGCTGAAATCTATCAGCGCAAAGGCGAGATCGCGGTCGCGAAGGTCGATAAAGACGACCGCGACGCCTTTGTCGCCCAGGAAGCGGCCCGCTGCCTTGAATGCAACTATGTCTGCAGCAAATGCGTGGATGTCTGTCCGAACCGCGCCAATGTGTCGATTCCCGTTCCGGGCTTCCAGAACCGCTTCCAGACGCTGCACCTGGATGCTTACTGCAACGAATGCGGTAACTGCGCTCAATTCTGCCCATGGCAGGGCAAGCCGTATAAAGACAAAGTCACGCTCTTTAGCCTGTCACAGGATTTCGACAACAGCAGCAACCCGGGTTTCCTGGTGGAAGACGATTGGGTCAGGGTCCGGCTGAATGACCAAAGCTGGGTGTTAAACATCAGCCATGATGGGCAGTTCACCAGCATCCCGCCGGAGCTGGATGACATGTGTCGCATCATCAGCTATGTCCATCAGCATCACTCTTACCTGTTAGGTCGCGTGGAGGTGTAATCATGTTGATTCTGAAAAATGTCACCGCCGTACAACTTCATCCGGCCAGCGTGCGCGAAGGGGTGGATATTGCTATCGATAAAGATGTCATTGTTGAGGTGGGCGATGCCCTGACGCAGCGCTACCCGCAGGCGCAGTGGAAAGAGATGCATGGGCGAATCGTGATGCCGGGTCTGGTCTGTGCGCATAACCATTTTTACTCTGGTTTATCGCGCGGGATCCAGGCCAATATCGCCCCCAGCCCGGACTTTATCTCAACGTTGAAAAACCTGTGGTGGCGTCTGGATCGTGCTCTGGATGAAGAATCACTCTACTACAGCGGACTGATTTGCTCACTGGAAGCGATTAAAAGCGGATGCTCTGCGGTTATCGATCACCATGCTTCACCTGGCTACATCCAGGGGTCGCTCTCTACGCTGCGTTCAGCCTTTTTAAAAGTCGGTCTGCGGGCGATGACCTGCTTTGAAACCACCGACCGTAACGAAGGAATCAAAGAGCTACAGGCAGGCGTCGAAGAGAATATCCGCTTCGCCCGTCAGATAGACCACGCGCGGGAGAGTGGTAGCGAGCCGTACCTGGTGGAAGCGCACATTGGCGCGCATGCTCCGTTTACCGTACCCGATGCCGGCCTGGAGATGCTACGTGAGGCCATCAACGCCACCGGGCGCGGGCTGCATATTCATGCGGCAGAGGACAGCTACGATGTCTCACATAGCCATCATCTGTACGGAAAAGACCTGCTGGTCAGGTTGGCGGAATACGGCCTCATCGATCGTAAAACGCTGGTGGCACACGGCCTCTACCTGTCTGCGGAAGATATCGCTTTGCTGAATCAGCAAGATGCCTTCCTGGTACACAACGCCCGCTCCAACATGAATAACCATGTGGGTTACAACCACCACCTGACTCACATTCGCAACCTGGCGTTGGGGACGGATGGCATTGGCTCCGACATGTTTGAAGAGATGAAATTTGCCTTCTTCAAACATCGCGACGCGGGCGGTCCTCTGTGGCCTGACAGCTTTGCGAAAGCGCTGGCGAACGGCAACGAACTATTGCATCGCAACTTTGGGGAAAACTTCGGCCAACTGCAAGCCGGTTATAAAGCCGATTTAACCCTCCTCGACTATTCGTCGCCGACGCCGCTGATCGCTGAAAACGTTGCCGGGCATATCGCTTTCGGTCTCGGTTCAGGCAGCGTGCACAGCGTGATGGTGAATGGCGTGATGGTGTATGAAGACCGTCAGTTCACTTTCGATACCGATTCCATTTATGCGCAGGCCCGAAAAGCCGCCGCCAACATGTGGCGGCGAATGGATGCGCTGGCATAGCCCATACCCTCTCCTGAACGGGAGAGGGAGTGATGAGGAATGATGATGATTGAACAATTTTTCAGGCCCGACTCCGTTGACCAGGCGCTGGAACTCAAGCGCCGTTATCAGGACGACGCCGTCTGGTTTGCCGGGGGCAGCAAACTCAACGCGACGCCAACGCGTACTCACAAGCAGATTGCCATTTCACTGCAGGATCTGGAACTGGAGTGGATCGACTGGGACAATGGCGCATTGCGTATTGGGGCGATGACCCGCCTGCAACCGTTGCATGACGCCCGCTATCTTCCGGCGGCACTGCGTGAGGCAATAGGCTTTATCTACTCCCGCCATCTTCGCAACCAGTCGACTCTCGGCGGCGAGATTGCCGCACAGCAGCAAGAGTCCGTGTTACTCCCCGTCCTGCTGGCGCTGGATGCCCAACTGGTGTGTGGTGATGGTGAAACCCTGTCGCTGGAAAACTATCTCGCCGATCCCCGCGATCGCCTGCTCACCGAAATTATCATTAAAGATCCCTTCCGCCCTTGCGCCACGCGCAAAGTGAGCCGTTCACAGGCCGGATTAACCGTCGTGACGGCGGCGGTCGCGTTAACAGAAAACGGTGGCATTTGCATCGCGCTGGACGGCGTGGCGGACAAAGCACTGCGCCTGCATGATGTGGAAACACAATCGCGAGAAGGTACACAACTGGAACAGGCGGTCGCAAACGCCATATTCCCACAGGATGATATTCGGGGCAGCGCGGCCTATAAGCGCTACATTACCGGCGTGGTTGTCGCCGATCTGTATGCCGACTGTCTGATGGCCGGGGAGGACGTTGTATGATGATTCACTTCACATTGAACGGCATGGTCCGTGAAATGAAGATTAACCCGGGCGAAAACGTACAAAAGCTGCTGTTTAACCTGGGCATGCACTCCGTGCGCAACAGTGACGACGGATTCGGTTTCGCCGGTTCGGACGCGATTCTCTATAACGGTCGCATCGTTAATGCCTCATTACTGATTGCCGCGCAGTTAGATCACGCGGAGATCCGCACCAGCGAATCACTCGGTAAATGGAATGCGTTGAGCCTGGTACAACAGGCGATGGTGGATGTCGGCGTCGTGCAGTCCGGTTATAACGATCCGGCCGCCGCATTGATCATCACCGATCTGCTGGAACGCATCGCGATTCCTGACCGTGAAGAGATTGACGATGCGTTGTCCGGTCTGTTCAGTCGTGATGCGGGCTGGCAGCAATATTATCAGGTGGTCGAACTGGCGGTGGCGCGTAAAAACGATCCACAAGCCCGTATGACTGTCGCTCCCACTTTCCGCGACGATCTCGCGGTGATTGGTAAACCCTGGCCAAAAACCGATGCGGCCAAAATGGTCCAGGCCAAACCCTGCTATGTGGAAGACCGTATCACCCCTGACGCCTGCGTCATTAAAATGCTGCGCAGTCCGCACGCCCATGCGTTGATCACTCATCTCGACGTCAGCAAAGCCGAAGCCTTGCCCGGCGTGATTCACGTGATCACCCACCGTAACTGTCCCGACATCTACTATACGCCCGGTGGGCAGAGCGCGCCGGAACCCTCCCCGCTTGACCGCCGTATGTTCGGCAAAAAAATGCGCCATGTCGGCGATCGTGTTGCCGCTGTGGTGGCAGAGAGCGAAGAGATTGCGCTGGCCGCGCTCAAACTTATCGATGTGAAATATGATGTGCTTAAGCCGGTATTGTCGATTGACGAAGCGATGGCGGACGATGCGCCGGTTGTACACGATGAACCGGTAGTATACGTCGCAGGCGCACCGCAGACGCTGGAAGAAGATAACCGTCATGCCGCCCAACGTGGCGAACACATGGTCATCAACTTCCCGATTGGTTCACGCCCGCGGAAAAATATCGCCGCCAGCATTCATGGTCATATCGGCGATATGGAGAAAGGTTTTGCCGAAGCGGATGTGATCATCGAGCGCACTTATCACTCCACACAGGCGCAGCAGTGTCCGGCAGAGCCTCACATCTGTTTTACCCGCATGGACGGCGATCGGCTGATCATTCACGCCTCAACCCAGGTGCCGTGGCACCTTCGCCGCCAGGTCGCCCGTCTCGTCGGCATGAAGCAGCACAAAGTCCACGTCATTAAGGAGCGCGTCGGCGGTGGCTTTGGTTCTAAGCAGGACATCCTGCTGGAAGAAGTCTGCGCATGGGCGACCTGCGTGACCGGACGCCCGGTCTATTTCCGCTATACCCGTGAAGAGGAGTTTATTGCCAACACTTCGCGTCACGTTGCGAAAGTCACGGTCAAACTTGGCGCGAAAAAAGATGGTCGCCTGACGGCGGTCAAAATGGACTTCCGCGCCAATACTGGCCCTTACGGCAACCATTCGTTAACCGTGCCGAGCAACGGCCCGGCGCTCTCGTTACCGCTGTACCCATGCGACAACGTCGATTTCCAGGTCACCACATACTACAGCAACATCTGCCCCACGGGAGCGTATCAGGGCTATGGCGCGCCAAAAGGCACTTTTGCGATGACGATGGCGTTAGCCGAACTTGCCGAACAGCTGCAAATTGACCAACTGGAGATCATCGAACGCAACCGGGTTCACGAAGGACAGGAACTCAAAATACTCGGCGCGATCGGCGAAGGGAAAGCGCCAACCTCCGTTCCTTCCGCTGCCAGCTGCGCGCTGGAAGCGATCCTGCGCCAGGGACGAGAGATGATCGACTGGTCTTCACCCAAACCACAGGACGGTGACTGGCGTACCGGTCGTGGGGTCGCCATTATTATGCAGAAATCAGGGATCCCGGACATCGATCAGGCCAACTGTATGATCAAACTGGAATCCGATGGCACCTTCATCGTCCACTCCGGCGGCGCAGACATCGGCACCGGGCTGGATACGGTTGTCACTAAACTGACGGCAGAAGTACTGCACTGTGCGCCAGAGGAGGTGCATGTCATCTCCGGTGATACGGATCATGCGCTTTTCGACAAAGGCGCTTACGCCTCATCCGGCACCTGCTTCTCGGGGAACGCGGCGCGTAAGGCAGCAGAAAACCTGCGCGAGAAAATCCTCTTTCACGGTGCGCAGATGCTGGGAGAACCCGTTGCTGATGTTCAACTGGCAGCGCCTGGCGTTGTACGCGGCAAACAGGGCGAAGTGAGTTACGGTGAAATTGCGCATAAAGCGGAGACGGGAACCGGTTTTGGCACGCTGGTCGCCACGGCCAGTTATATCACCGCAGACTTCGCTTTCCCGTATGGCGCGAACTTCGCCGAAGTCGCAGTCAATACCCGAACCGGTGAAATCCGTCTCGATAAGTTCTACGCGCTGCTGGACTGCGGCACACCGGTCAACCCGGAACTCGCACTCGGGCAAATCTACGGTGCGTCAATGCGGGCCATCGGCCATAGTCTGAGCGAAGAGATCCTCTATGATGCCGAAGGCCATCCGCTGACCCGCGATCTGCGCAGTTACGGCGCGCCCAAAATTGGCGACATCCCCCGGGATTTTCGTGCCGTGCTGGTGCCAAGCGACGATAAGGTTGGTCCCTTTGGCGCCAAATCGATCTCTGAAATTGGCGTTAACGGCGCGGCACCGGCCATTGCTACCGCCATTCATGATGCCTGTGGCGTATGGTTACGCGAATGGCATTTCACACCGGAGAAAATACTGACCGCGCTGGAAAAAGTGTAACGACGTGGGCTGCTCAGGCGGCCCGCATTCATGACTCAATAACGATTAAATGCCGTCTGCGGAAATGAGATAAGCCGTTCTCAGGGCAACCTGCGCCTCAAATTCGCAGAATTTAATTCTGCTGATTCAGATGATCAAATTTACTTATTAAGGAGTGAAGGGATGTCTGATATATCACGTGCAGGCTCAGATCTGATTTACGAACTGGAGGATCGCCCTCCCTTTCATCAGTCTATTATCGGCGCGATCACCCACCTGCTGGCTATCTTTGTCCCCATGGTCACGCCCGCATTAATTGTCGGCACTGCGCTACAGCTGTCAGCGGAAACCACCGCCTATCTGGTCTCAATGGCGATGATTGCCTCTGGCATCGGCACCTGGCTGCAGGTCAATCGCTATGGCATGGTCGGTTCCGGCTTACTCTCGATTCAGTCGGTCAACTTTTCGTTTGTCACGGTGATGATTGCACTGGGTAGCGGGATGAAAAACGATGGATTCCACGAAGAGTTGATCATGTCATCGCTGCTCGGCGTTTCATTTGTCGGGGCATTTCTGGTGGTGGGATCGTCTTTCATTCTGCCTTACCTGCGCAGAGTCATCACGCCGACCGTCAGCGGCATTGTGGTGCTGATGATTGGTCTTAGTCTGATTAAAGTCGGGATCATCGATTTTGGCGGCGGCTTTGCGGCAAAAAGCAGCGGCACCTACGGCAATTACGAGAATATCGGCGTCGGATTGCTGGTGCTGATCGTGGTGATCGGTTTTAACTGCTGTCGCAGTCCATTACTGAGAATGGGCGGCATCGCCATCGGGCTGTGCGTGGGTTATATCGTCTCTCTGTGCCTGGGCATGGTGGATTTCAGCAGTATGCGCAATCTGCCGTGGGTCACCATCCCGACCCCCTTTAAGTACGGTTTCCAGTTCAACTTTCATCACTTTCTGGTGGTTGGGACCATTTATCTGCTTAGCGTGCTGGAAGCCGTCGGCGATATTACCGCGACCGCGATGGTGTCCAGACGCCCCATTCAGGGGGATGAATACCAGTCACGCCTGAAGGGCGGCGTGCTGGCCGATGGGCTGGTCTCCGTCATTGCTTCTGCGGTGGGTTCACTGCCATTGACGACCTTTGCGCAAAACAACGGCGTTATCCAGATGACCGGCGTCGCCTCTCGCTATATCGGCCGCACCATCGCCGTCATGCTGGTGCTGCTTGGACTGTTTCCAATGATTGGCGGTTTCTTTACCACCATTCCTTCGGCGGTGCTGGGGGGCGCGATGACGCTAATGTTCTCGATGATCGCAATCGCCGGGATCCGCATCATCATCACCAACGGGCTTAAGCGCCGTGAAACGCTGATTGTCGCCACCTCGTTGGGGCTGGGTCTGGGCGTCTCCTATGACCCGGAAATATTCAAAATCCTGCCGGCCTCAATTTATGTGTTGGTGGAAAACCCCATCTGCGCGGGCGGTCTGACCGCCATTCTACTGAATATCATTCTCCCAGGAGGCTACCGGCCTGAAGAAGTACTGCCGGGCATCGTCTCCCCGGAGGAAACGGATTAACGGTAAAGGAGTTTACGATGTCTGGAGAACACACGTTGAAAGCGGTGCGCGGCAGCTTTATTGATGTCACCCGCACTGTCGAAAACCCGGAAGAGATCGCCTCAGCGCTGCGATTTTTGGAAGACGGATTGCTGTTGATTCGCCAGGGAAAAGTCGAATGGTTTGGTGAGTGGGAAGCGGGAAAACACCGGATCCCTGACGCCATCCGTGTCCGTGACTATCGCGGAAAACTGGTCGTGCCGGGATTCGTTGATACGCATATCCACTACCCGCAGAGCGAAATGGTCGGTGCCTATGGCGAGCAGTTGCTGGAATGGCTGAATAAGCACACCTTCCCGACTGAAAGACGCTATGAGGATCTGGAATACGCGCGCGAGATGTCAGCTTTTTTCATCAAGCAACTGCTGCGTAATGGCACCACCAGCGCGCTGGTTTTCGGCACGGTGCATCCGCAGTCCGTGGATGCGCTCTTTGAAGCCGCCAGCCATATCAATATGCGCATGATCGCCGGCAAAGTGATGATGGACCGTAACGCGCCGGATTACCTTCTGGACGACGCCGAGAGCAGCTATCTGCAAAGTAAGGCGTTGATTGAGCGCTGGCATAATAATGGCCGTCTGCTGTACGCCATCACGCCGCGCTTTGCCCCGACCTCCTCTCCGCAGCAGATGGCGATGGCGCAGCGTCTACGGGAAGAATATCCCGATACCTGGGTACATACCCATCTTTGTGAAAACAAAGACGAAATCGCCTGGGTTAAGGAACTCTATCCTGAACATGACGGCTATCTGGATGTGTACCACCAGTACGGACTGACCGGCAAAAATTGCGTCTTCGCCCACTGCGTCCATCTGGAAGAGAAAGAGTGGGATCGCCTGAGTGAAACTCGCTCCAGCATCGCCTTTTGTCCGACCTCTAACCTCTACCTCGGCAGCGGTTTGTTCAACCTGCAAAAAGCCTGGCGCAAGAAAATCAACGTTGGTATGGGGACCGATATCGGCGCCGGCACCACCTTCAACATGCTGCAAACGCTGAACGAAGCCTACAAAGTGGTGCAACTGCAGGGTTACCGACTCTCGGCCTACGAAGCATTTTACCTGGCGACGCTCGGCGGCGCGAAGGCGCTCGGCCTCGACAATCTGATTGGCAACTTTATGCCGGGCAAAGAGGCGGACTTTGTGGTGCTGGAACCGACGGCGACGCCGCTGCAGCAACTGCGCTATGACAACTCAACATCCCTGGTCGACAAATTATTCGTGATGATGACGCTGGGCGACGATCGCTCAATATACCGCACTTACGTCGACGGGCGTCTGGTGTACGAACGGACCTGACAGAACGCTAACATCCTGCTGAGGACATCATTATGTCTGGAGATATTCTGCAAACCCCCGGCGCGTCGAAACCACGCGGCGCGCTGGATAACTACTTCAAGATTACGGCGCGTGGCAGTACCGTGCGCCAGGAGATACTGGCCGGGCTGACCACCTTTCTGGCGATGGTCTATTCGGTCATTGTCGTGCCCGGAATGCTGGGAAAAGCGGGGTTCCCGCCCGCCGCCGTCTTTGTCGCTACCTGTCTTGTCGCAGGCTTCGGCTCACTGTTGATGGGACTGTGGGCCAACCTGCCGATGGCGATCGGCTGCGCCATTTCGCTGACCGCCTTTACCGCATTCAGCCTGGTGCTGGGACAGCAGATTTCGATTCCTGTCGCCCTCGGCGCGGTTTTCCTGATGGGGGTCATTTTTACCGCTATCTCGGTCACCGGCGTCCGGACCTGGATCCTGCGAAACTTACCCATGGGCATCGCGCATGGTACTGGGATTGGCATCGGGTTGTTCCTGTTGCTGATCGCGGCGAACGGCGTCGGCATGGTGATTAAAAACCCGCTGGAAGGGCTTCCGGTTGCACTCGGTGCATTTACCTCTTTTCCGGTTCTGATGAGTCTGCTGGGACTGGCGGTCATCTTCGGGCTGGAGAAATGCCGCGTTCCAGGCGGGATCCTGCTGGTGATTATCGCCATCTCGATTATCGGTTTGATATTTGACCCTGCCGTCAAATATCACGGCCTGGTCGCCATGCCCAGCCTGAGCGGTGAAGATGGTAAGTCTCTGATTTTCAGCCTTGATATTATGGGTGCCCTACAGCCTGCGGTGCTGCCCAGCGTACTGGCGCTGGTGATGACGGCGGTATTTGATGCCACCGGGACCATCCGCGCCGTCGCCGGACAGGCGAATCTGCTGGATAAGGACAATCAGATCATCAACGGCGGTAAAGCGCTGACCAGCGACTCCATTAGTTCTGTCTTTTCCGGACTGGTGGGTGCGGCACCGGCTGCCGTCTATATTGAATCCGCTGCGGGTACCGCCGCCGGAGGGAAAACGGGGCTGACCGCCACCGTGGTTGGCTGTTTGTTCCTGCTTATCCTGTTCTTATCGCCTCTCTCTTACCTGATCCCAGGCTATGCGACGGCGCCCGCCCTTATGTATGTCGGTTTGCTGATGCTCAGTAACGTCTCAAAACTGGATTTCAATGACTTTATCGATGCGATGGCCGGCCTGGTCTGCGCGGTCTTTATCGTCCTGACATGTAACATTGTCACCGGCATTATGCTCGGTTTCGTGACGCTGGTTGTCGGTCGCGTTTTTGCCCGGGAATGGCAGAAGCTGAATGTCGGTACCGTCATCATTACCGTCGCGCTGGTGGCGTTTTACGCCGGCGGATGGGCTATTTAAGCGAGGCTCCGCGCAAGTGCGCGGAGTTGCTCTATCGGGCTCGCCCTTCAGGAGAAAACGCATGAGCGCCATAGATTCCCAACTTCCTACGCCGTCGGGGCAAGGCCATGCCACCGATGAGGTTGACCGCCTGTTATCACCCGGAAAACTGGTTGTACTTGGCTTACAGCATGTGCTGGTTATGTACGCGGGCGCAGTCGCTGTCCCCCTGATGATTGGCGACAGGCTTGGCCTCAGTAAAGAAGCCATTGCGCTGTTAATCAGCTCTGATCTTTTCTGCTGTGGGATCGTTACCCTGCTGCAATGTATTGGCATCGGCCGCTTTATGGGGATTCGCCTGCCCGTGATTATGTCGGTGACGTTTGCCGCGGTGACGCCGATGATTGCGATCGGCATCAATCCCGATATCGGTCTGCTCGGGATTTTTGGCTCGACCATCGCTGCAGGGGTGATCACCACACTCCTGGCACCGCTTGTCGGTCGCCTGATGCCCCTATTTCCGCCGCTGGTAACGGGCGTGGTGATCACCTCGATTGGACTGAGCATCATTCAGGTGGGCGTTGACTGGGCCGCAGGCGGGAAAGGCAATCCTGAGTATGGGAATCCGGTCTATTTAGGGATTTCATTTGCGGTCTTAATCTTTATTCTATTAATCACCCGATTTGCTAAAGGCTTCATGTCCAACGTCGCGGTGCTGCTGGGGATCATCTTTGGCTTTGCGCTCTCATGGATGATGAATGAGGTGAATTTGTCAGGCCTGCACGATGCCTCGTGGTTCGCGATTGTCACACCGATGGCCTTCGGCACGCCCGTTTTTGATCCGGTGTCGATTCTGACCATGACGGCGGTGTTAATCATTGTGTTTATTGAATCGATGGGCATGTTCCTGGCGCTCGGCGAAATCGTCGGTCGCAAACTCTCATCGCAGGATATCATTCGCGGCCTGCGCGTGGATGGCGTCGGGACAATGGTTGGCGGACTGTTCAACAGCTTTCCCCATACCTCGTTTTCCCAAAACGTTGGCCTGGTCAGCGTCACGCGCGTGCACAGTCGCTGGGTCTGCATCGCCTCTGGCGTCATCTTAATTTTGTTTGGCATGGTGCCGAAAATGGCGGTTCTGGTCGCCTCCATTCCGCAGTTTGTCCTCGGCGGCGCGGGTCTGGTGATGTTTGGCATGGTACTGGCTACCGGGATCCGCATTCTCTCGCGCTGCAATTACACCACGAACCGTTACAACCTCTACATTGTGGCCATCAGCCTGGGCGTCGGCATGACACCGACGTTATCGCATGATTTTTTCTCTCGCCTGCCTGCCGTTCTCCAGCCGCTCCTGCACAGCGGCATTATGCTGGCCACCTTCAGCGCAGTCGTACTGAATCTGTTTTTCAATGGCTACCACCATCATACCGGGCTGGTGCAGGAATCCGTCTCGGATAAAAACCTGAAGGTCAGAACGGTGCGAATGTGGTTGCTGATGCGCAAGCTGAAAAAAAATCAGCAGGATGAATAGCATGAACCTCTTTTGGCGCTGCCTGATTGCCCTTCTGTTGCTTATGCTGATGTCGATACCCGCCATTTCTGACGGCATTGCGCTGGGTATCGAAAGTCGCTTCCAGTTTATGCTGCTGTTTTTCTAAAATCGCCCCCGCTCACGACATCCGTACCGCAAGATGCGGATGTCACATTCCTGCGTTAAACGCTCCCTGAGCTAATCATTATGTCGTGAGATCTCATATACTGGTGTGTGCTTAAGATTTACAGTGAGACATTATGCGACAGGAACACGTCATTTTGCTGGATGCACAGGACACCCCTTCCGGCACGCTGGAAAAATACACCGCCCATACCGTCAACACGCCACTGCATCTCGCCTTTTCCTCCTGGCTGTTCAATGCAGAAGGACAGTTTTTGGTGACTCGCCGTTCACTGGTGAAAAAAGCGTGGCCGGGCGTCTGGACAAACTCGGTTTGCGGCCACCCTCAACGAGGTGAGAGCCACGAAGAGGCCATTATCCGCCGCTGCCGTTATGAGCTGGGTGTGGAAATTGCCAGCCTGACTCCCGTCTACCCGACATTCCGCTACCGGGCAACCGATCCCAGTGGGATCGTCGAGAATGAGGTTTGCCCGGTCTATGCTGCACGGGTGACCAGTGAACTGCAGGTCAATCGCGATGAAGTGATGGATTATCAGTGGAGCGATCTGGAGGCGGTTTTACGCACAATTGACGCGACGCCGTGGGCTTTCAGTCCGTGGATGGTGATGCAGGCGTCAAACGATACGGCGCGAGCGTCACTCCTTAACTTTAGCCGTCAGAAATAAAAAACCCGGCATGTCATGACATGCCGGGTTTTTTATTAGCAGTCGCCGTGAAGCTTATTTCACCGGACGCATCGCCGGGAACAGGATCACGTCACGGATAGTGTGGCTGTTGGTAAACAGCATCACCATACGGTCGATACCAATGCCCAGACCTGCCGTCGGCGGCAGACCGTGCTCCAGCGCAGTAACATAGTCTTCGTCGAAGAACATCGCTTCGTCATCGCCCGCCGCTTTCGCGTCAACCTGATCCTGGAAGCGTTGCGCCTGATCTTCCGCATCGTTCAGCTCGCTGAAACCGTTACCGATCTCACGACCGCCAATGAAGAATTCAAAGCGATCGGTGATTTCCGGGTTCACGTCATTACGACGCGCCAGCGGAGACACTTCTGCCGGGTATTCAGTGATGAAGGTCGGCTGGATCAGATGCGCTTCGGCCACTTCTTCGAAGATTTCAGTCACGATACGGCCCAGGCCCCAGCTCTTCTCAACCTTGATACCGATGGATTCAGCAATCGCTTTGGCAGAGTCGAAGTTATCCAGGTCGGCCATTTCGGTTTCCGGACGGTATTTCTTGATCGCCTCGCGCATAGTCAGTTTTTCAAACGGCTTGCCGAAGTCGAACACTTCATCGCCGTAAGGCACTTCGGTTTTACCCAGCACATCCTGCGCCAGCGTACGGAACAGAGACTCGGTCAGTTCGATCAGATCTTTGTAATCCGCATAAGCCATGTAGAGTTCCATCATGGTGAACTCTGGGTTATGACGCACGGAGATCCCTTCGTTACGGAAGTTACGGTTGATCTCGAACACGCGCTCGAAGCCGCCAACCACCAGACGTTTCAGGTACAGTTCCGGTGCAATACGCAGATACATGTCCAGATCCAGCGCATTGTGATGGGTGATGAACGGACGCGCAGACGCGCCGCCCGGGATCACCTGCATCATCGGGGTTTCAACTTCCATAAAGCCGCGACCGACCATGAACTGACGGATACCAGCCAGGATCTGCGAGCGCACTTTAAAGGTGTTGCGGGATTCATCGTTAGAAATGAGATCCAGGTAGCGCTGACGATAGCGCGCTTCCTGATCCTGCAAACCGTGGAATTTATCCGGCAGCGGACGCAGCGCTTTGGTCAGCAGACGCAATTCGGTGCAGTGGATAGACAGTTCACCGGTTTTGGTCTTGAACAGTTTTCCTTTCGCACCGAGGATGTCGCCGAGGTCCCATTTTTTGAATTGCTCGTTGTAAACGCCTTCCGGCAAATCGTCACGGGCAACGTACAGCTGGATACGGCCGCCAACGTCCTGCAACGTCACAAAGGAGGCTTTCCCCATGATACGACGAGTCATCATGCGGCCGGCAACGGACACTTCGATGTTCAGCGCTTCCAGCTCTTCATTCTCTTTCGCATCGAAGTCAGCGTGCAGTTGGTCTGAGGTATGATCGCGACGGAAATCGTTCGGGAAAGCGATACCCTGCTCGCGCAAGCCAGCCAGCTTCTCACGGCGCGTTTTCAGTTCGTTGTTAAGATCGGCTACCGCGTCAGTGCCCTGTGCGTGTTGTTCAGACATGTTGGTTCCTCATAACCCTGCTTTCAAACTTGCTTCGATAAATTGATCCAGGCTGCCATCCAGCACCGCCTGCGTGTTGCGGGTTTCTACCCCGGTACGCAAGTCTTTAATGCGGGAGTCATCAAGGACGTAAGAACGAATCTGGCTTCCCCAGCCGATGTCGGATTTAGTGTCTTCCATCGCCTGCTTCTCAGCGTTTTTCTTCTGCATTTCCAGTTCATAAAGCTTCGCTTTCATCTGCTTCATGGCCTGGTCTTTGTTCTTGTGCTGGGAACGGTCATTCTGGCACTGCGTCACAATCCCGGTCGGGATGTGGGTAATACGCACCGCAGATTCAGTACGGTTAACGTGCTGACCGCCCGCACCGGATGCGCGATACACGTCGATACGCAGGTCCGCCGGGTTGATTTCGATATCAATATCGTCATCCACTTCCGGATAAACGAACGCGGAGCTAAACGAGGTATGGCGACGACCGCCGGAGTCGAACGGGCTCTTACGTACCAGACGATGCACGCCGGTTTCCGTACGCAGCCAGCCATAGGCATATTCGCCAGAAATCTTAATGGTCACGGACTTGATCCCGGCCACTTCCCCTTCTGACTCTTCAATAATTTCGGTCTTGAAGCCGCGTGCTTCTGCCCAGCGCAGATACATACGCTCCAGCATGCTTGCCCAGTCCTGCGCTTCCGTACCGCCGGAACCGGCCTGGATATCGAGGTAGCAATCGGCGCTGTCATATTCGCCGGAGAACATACGACGAAACTCCAGTTGCGCCAGTTTTTCGTCAAGCGTATCGAGTTCCGCAACGGCTTCGTTAAAGGTTTCTTCGTCATCGGCTTCGACAGCCAGATCCAGCAGGCCAGAAACATCTTCCAGACCCTGAGACATTTGGTCGAGGGTATCGACAATCGCTTCAAGCGAGGAACGCTCTTTACCCAGCGCCTGTGCGCGTTCGGGTTCGTTCCAGACGTCCGGCTGTTCCAGCTCGGCGTTTACTTCTTCCAGACGCTCTTTCTTGGCATCGTAGTCAAAGATACCCCCTAAGAACGTCGGAGCGCTCCGTGAGGTCCTGAATGCGGTTTTTTACCGGATTAATTTCAAACATGGTCTGATTTCTTTTATTAGGCTTGTCAAAATGCGGTGATAAGAGCGGGATTGTACCCAATCCACGCCCTTTTTTATAGCGATTACTGACGCTAAATTGGCCAGATATTGTCGATGATTAGCTGAAGTGAACGGTTACCGCGAAACTCGTTAATATCCAGTTTGTAGGCCAGTTCAACTTCGCGCACGCCGTTATCCGGCCAGCAGGTGGTGTCAACGTTAAAAGCGATGCCGTCTAACAGCGGACCGCCGCCGACAGGTTCTACCATCACTTTCAAGTGCCGCTCGCCGACCAGGCGCTGCTGAAGGAGACGAAAACGCCCGTCAAACAGCGGTTCCGGGAACATCTGCCCCCACGGACCGGCATCACGTAGC
The DNA here is from genome assembly GCF_047467925.1 of Citrobacter sp. ANG330. Classification (NCBI taxonomy): domain Bacteria; kingdom Pseudomonadati; phylum Pseudomonadota; class Gammaproteobacteria; order Enterobacterales; family Enterobacteriaceae; genus Citrobacter; species Citrobacter sp. ANG330. The sequence continues at coordinate 250,234 of NZ_JASJUI010000003.1, forward strand.
AGTTGCGCGACCTCCATCGTCATCTCCGCCGCGCTTAGCGGACCGTCAGAGACGACCTCCCCCTGTAACAGCGAGGGATCCAGCCATTCAGTGACCAGCTCGCCAAAGCGCTGCTGAAACAGCTCGAATTTCGCCTCTTCCAGCGACAGCCCTGCTGCCATCGCATGGCCGCCGAATTTAATTATCAGCCCAGGATGCAGCGTATCCAGCCGCTCCAGCGCATCACGCATGTGCAGCCCCTGAATGGAACGCCCGGAACCTTTCAGCGTGCCGTCGCCTGCCGGTGCAAAAGCGATCACCGGACGGTGAAAACGCTCTTTAATGCGCGAGGCGAGAATTCCGACCACCCCCTGATGCCACTGTGGATGATACATTGCCAGACCACCGGGCAACGTATCGCCGCTGCGTTCAAGCTTTTCGCACAGGGTCAGCGCTTCGGCCTGCATTCCCTGCTCAATCTCTTTACGCGTCTGGTTCAGCGCATCCAGCTCGTTTGCCAGTACCCGCGCTTCGCCGATGTTGTCGCACAGCAGCAGCGCTACGCCCACGGACATATCATCCAGCCTTCCGGCTGCGTTAAGACGCGGGCCAAGCGCAAAGCCTAAGTCACTGGCGGCCAGCTTGAGCGGATCGCGATTGGCAATCTCCAGCAGCGCCTTGATCCCCGGACGGCACTTGCCTGCCCGGATGCGGCTTAGGCCCTGCCAGGTCAAAATGCGGTTATTAGTATCGAGCGGTACCACGTCCGCGACGGTGCCCAGCGCTACCAGATCAAGCAGATCTGCCAGGTTCGGCGGCGCAATGCCACGTTCTTCAAACCAGCCCTTATCACGCAGGAAGGTACGCAGGGCAAGCATCAGATAAAACGCCACGCCGACACCGGCCAGCGATTTCGACGGGAAATCACAGTCAGGCAGATTCGGGTTGATGATGGCCTCGGCGGCTGGCAGCGTCTCCCCTGGCAGGTGGTGATCGGTCACCACCACCGGGATCCCCAACGCCCTGGCGTGATCCACACCGGCATGCGAGGAGATACCGTTATCAACGGTGATAATCAGTTGCGCGCCACGCGCATGGGCCTGATCGACCACTTCCGGACTTAAGCCGTAACCATCCTCAAAGCGGTTGGGCACGAGGTAGCTGATGTTATCGCAGCCCAGGGCACGCATACCCAGCACGCTCAGGGCGGTACTGGTTGCGCCGTCCGCATCAAAGTCGCCGACCACGATGATGCGCGTCCCCTCGCGAAAGGCGTTATAGAGGATTTCGACGGCTTTTTCGACGCCGCTCAGCTGCTGCCAGGGCAGCATGCCTTTGACGCTGCGCTCGAGATCCTGGGCGCTACGCACACCACGGCTGGCATACAAACGGCGCAACAGCGGCGAAAGGTCAGCGGGCAAGTCTGCCGACTCATCGACTTCCCGCCGACGAAGTTGTATCTGTTGTTTCACGCGAATTACTTACCACTGGTCTGTTTTTGGTGCTCGTCAAGAAACGCTTTCATCTCTTTCGGCCCCTGATAACCCGGAACGACATAACCGTTGCTCAGCACAATCGCCGGGGTACCGCTTACGCCAAATTGCACGCCCAGCGCATAGTGATCCGCGATGTTCACCTTGCAGGTCGCCGCTTTCACGCCTTTACCTGCCATCGCGTCATCAAAGGCGGCGTTCTTATCTTTTGCACACCAGATGGACTTCATATCCTGCTCAGCCTGGCTTTCCAGTCCCTGACGCGGGAAAGCAAGGTAGCGCACGGTGATGCCCAGCGCGTTGTAGTCCTTCATCTCTTCATGCAGCTTATGGCAGTAGCCGCAGGTGATATCGGTAAAGACGGTGATAACGTGTTTTTCCTGCGGCGCTTTATAGACAATCATTTCGTTTTCCAGCGCGTTCAGGTGTTTCATCAGCAGCTGATTGGTTACGTTGACCGGCGTCGTGCCGCTGACATCGTACATCGGCCCCTGAATGATGTGTTTACCGTCTTCCGTCACATACAGCACGCCGCTGTTGGTCAGCACCGTTTTCATCCCGGCTACCGGGGCGGGCTGGATATCCGTGCTTTGCACGCCCAGTTTCGTCAGCGACTGACGAATGGCGGCATCGTCGGCGTGTGCCAGGCCGGAAAACGCAGTGGCCAGCAGGGTAAACAGCATAAAACCTTTTTTCATAACCTTTCCTGTTCGCTCAGCATTCACGCTCTTGGGTGATGCTGTTGATGAAGTTGACGCAAGCGCGCTGTCGCAACATGAGTATAAATCTGCGTGGTGGAGAGATCGCTGTGTCCCAGCAACATCTGCACCACGCGCAAATCGGCGCCATGATTGAGCAAATGCGTGGCAAATGCGTGGCGTAAAACGTGCGGTGACAGCTTTTCACTGTCGATTCCCGCTAACACGGCATAGTGCTTGATGCGGTGCCAGAACGTCTGGCGCGTCATCTGCTGAGCGCGCTGGCTGGGGAACAGCACGTCAATCGACACACCGTTCAGCAGCCACGGACGCCCGTGTTCCAGGTACGTCTCCAGCCAGTACACCGCCTCTTCGCCCAATGGCACGAGACGCTCTTTATTGCCTTTACCAATCACCCGAACCACACCCTGACGCAGACTGACATCGCTCATCGTCAGCCCAACCAGTTCAGAGACGCGCAGACCGGTGGCGTACAATATCTCAAGCATCGCTTTATCGCGTAACTCCAGCGGTTGGTCAACCACGGGCGCCTGTAATAACCGCTCAATCTGCGCTTCACTGAGATCTTTCGGCAGGCGCTGCGGGAGTTTTGGCGATGCCAGCGTCGCGCTGGGATCGTCTGTGCGGACCTTCTCGCGGTAAAGATGCTGAAAAAACCGCCGCACCGCACTCAACAGTCGCGCAGTACTGGTGGCTTTATACCCACCGTCCATTCGCTCGGCAAGCAGAGCCTGTAGATCATCGCTTTGTGCAGTTTCCAGCGATATCTGTCGATGCGCGAGCCACTCCACTAACATGGTCAAATCGCGGCGATAGGCGCTCAGCGTATTTTCCGCCAGGTTTTTCTCCAGCCAGAGCGCATCAAGGAATTGTTCGATGCGTGCAAGATCCTGTTCCACATCTGCCTCTTTGATTCTGCAATCCGCCATTATGACTCAATGATACGGGTTTCTGGTACACTACGCGCAAAGTCATAGCAAGTATTGAGACGTTTACGCGATGAATATTGGTCTTTTTTACGGCTCCAGCACCTGTTACACCGAGATGGCTGCGGAGAAAATTCGCGACATTATCGGCCCTGAACTGGTGACACTGCATAATCTGAAAGATGATGCCCCGGCCCTGATGGAGCAGTACGATGTGCTCATCTTAGGCATTCCCACCTGGGATTTCGGTGAAATTCAGGAGGACTGGGAAACCGTCTGGGATCAACTGGACGAACTCAACCTCGACGGCAAAATTATCGCGCTTTACGGTATGGGCGACCAGTTAGGCTACGGCGAATGGTTCCTTGACGCACTGGGTATGCTGCATGACAAACTGTCGACTAAAGGCGTCAAATTCGTCGGTTACTGGCCTACCGAAGGCTACGAGTTCACCAGCCCTAAACCGGTCATTGCCGATGGGCAATTGTTCGTCGGTCTCGCACTGGATGAAACCAATCAATACGATCTCAGCGATGCGCGCATTCAGGCGTGGTGCGAACAAATTCTTGCTGAAATGGCAGAGCATTATTCCTGATACCCGTTTTGCCGGATGGCGGCGTGAACGCCTTATCCGGCCTACACGACGCACCGAATCGTAGGCACTGCGCACCATCAGGCATTCGTCGGCGTTATCCCTGCTTCGCCTGTTGCAGCATCAACCGCCGTAGATCCCGCCACTCGGCGTCATCCATACTGTCCGCCGCCAGCCATAAATGCTGGCGTTTACCGTTATCAGCACGCAAACGCAGCATCATGCCGGTTTTGATCATCCATGGTGCGCTGACGATAAGCCAGTCCTGCCCTTGCCAACGCAGCCGTCCGTCCATCAGAAGTTTGACCTCCCCCTGGCGGGCGTTAATCCGCCGCTGGCTGCGGACACAGTCAAACACCACCAGCGAAAGCAGTATCAACCACAGCGGCGTATAACTCAGCGGCCATGGCATTAAAAGAATAACGGCGGCCACCAGCCCATGCAGAAGGAGGGATAGCCACTGCGCGCGCCATGAGACGCGGAGATCAGATTGCCACAGGACCACGATCCCGATTCCGTGTCTGGATGAGTCTTACCATCTGCTCCAGTTCAGCATCTGCCGGTTTACCGTGATTCATCAACCAGTTGAATAAATCCGGGTCATCACACTCCAGCAGACGAATGAAAATACGTTTTTCATCATCGCTCAACGTGTCATATTCATGTTCAAAGAACGGCATGATAGAAATATCAAGTTCACGCATACCGCGTCGGCATGCCCAGTGAATACGTGCTTTATTGTTAATATCCATGTTTTTCATCCTGTCTCACTCAAATGAACTCCCCGGCTATTGTAACGTGTTTTTCCTTCTGTATTGCGGGAATATCCATAACCCCAGGCGCGATCGCTAATTAAATCCCCAATAAGTCAATGGGTTCATCTTTTCTGGATGCCGCCTCGCAATCTCTATAATAAGGCACAAATGGGACTATCAAAGCGCTTGCATTGGGCAATAGCTCTTTTACCATTAGTCATTATCACTGCGTTAAGCAAATCAGGACATATTTATGGCATTTACTCCCTTTCCACCTCGCCAGCCATCTGCTTCATCGCGGTTGCCCATGACGCTGATGACGTTAGATGACTGGGCGCTGGCGACGATTACCGGCGCTGACAGCGAGAAGTATATCCAGGGCCAGGTAACGGCTGACGTGAGTCTTCTGACCGAACACCAGCACGTGCTGGCTGCCCATTGCGACGCCAAAGGCAAGATGTGGAGCAACCTGCGACTGTTCCGCGACGGCGACGGTTTTGCCTGGATTGAGCGTCGTAGTCTGCGTGACGCGCAGGTGACGGAACTGAAAAAATACGCCGTGTTCTCGAAAGTGGCGATTGCCCCGAACGACGAACGCGTGCTGCTGGGCGTGGCGGGTTTCCAGGCGCGTGCCGCACTGGCGAATCTGTTTAGTGAACTGCCTGACAGCGAAAAGCCCGTCACACGTGAAGGGGCTTCCACTCTGCTGTGGTTTGAACATCCGGTAGAACGCTTCCTGTTGGTTACCGATGTGACAACCGCGGAAACCATCACTGAAAAACTGCGTGGCGAAGCCGAACTGAACAACAGCCAGCAGTGGCTGGCACTGGACATTGAAGCGGGTCTTCCGGTGATTGATGCGGCTAACAGCGCGCAGTTTATTCCGCAGGCAACCAACCTTCAGGCACTCGGCGGTATCAGCTTTAAGAAAGGCTGCTATACCGGACAGGAAATGGTGGCGCGAGCGAAATTCCGCGGGGCGAACAAACGTGCGTTGTGGTCTCTGGTGGGGAAAGCCAGTCGTGTACCACAAGCGGGTGACGATCTTGAGATGAAAATGGGCGAGAACTGGCGTCGTACTGGCACCGTCCTCGCGGCAGTGCAACTGGACGATGGTCAGCTACGGGTACAAGTGGTGATGAACAACGATATGGAGGCCGACAGCGTATTCCGCGTGCGTGACGATGCCAACACGTTGCACATCGAACCGCTGCCCTATTCACTGGAAGAGTAATTCATCAGCGCCTGATGGCGCTTCGCTTATCAGGCCTACAAAGATGTGCCTGTAGGCCGGATAAGACGTTTACGTTGCCATCCGGCATCTCTCACCTGATAAGGCCTGGGGGAAAGTCCTCCCGGGCCTGATAAGGCGTCAAAGCATCACATCACGCCTGTCCGACGTACAAATAGATAGCGAGGAAGTGGCACACGCTGCCGCCCAGCACAAACCCGTGCCAGATAGCATGGTTATAAGGGATGCGTTTACACACGTAGAAAATCACCCCCAGCGAATACACCACGCCGCCGACGGCCAGTAGCGTTACGCCGCCCGCCGCCAGTTTGATCGCCAGTTGATACACCACTATCAGCGACAGCCAGCCCATTGTCAGATAGGTCACCAGCGACAGCACCTTAAACCGGTGGGCGATTGTCAGTTTGAATAAAACACCGAGCAGCGCCAGACTCCAGATAACGATCATTAACCCACGCGCCAGCGGTGAATCCAGCCCCACCAGCAGAAACGGCGTATAGGTCCCGGCTATAAGCAGGTAGATTGCGCAGTGGTCGAATTTTTTCAGCCAAATCTTTGCCTGCTGATGTGGGATGGCGTGATACAGGGTCGACGCCAGAAACAGCAGGATCATGCTGCCGCCGTACAGACTGTAGCTGGTAATCGCCGTTACGCTGGCATTCATATCCACCGCCTGCACCAGTAACAACACCAGACCGACGATCCCAAACACCAGCCCGATACCGTGACTGATGCTGTTGGCGATTTCCTCTGCCAGTGAATATCCCTGTGCGATTAATGGCTTCTGAACCATAGCTTACTCCGGAGAAACGAACACGTTCGTGATTGCGCTTCTAGCGTAACTGAGAATGGTTCCAGTGAACACCTGTTAGCTAAAATAAATATCACATTCAAACTAATCTTTATAAATCAAAATGTTGAAATGCATTTTTCAACTAACAGTTGTTCGTTTAATTCAAAGACATTTAAAATCAATCACATAAAATTGAGACTGATTCGGGTAAATCTCGTTGATCACGCATTTAAGTTCATCCAGCGTCATGTTTTCCTGCTGCGCGTGTTTTTCCGTTAGCGTGTCGAGCGTGACGGTAGACGTTCCCAGCACCTCTATCGTGCAGAAATAGCCGTCGTCCTCAAAACGCCCTACCCGCAGAATGTCACCGGCCCTGAAGTGAGATTCAGACTCATCGCGAATGGTGATCGTTTTACGTCCTGCCAGAATGTCGTCCTGGAAGCGCTGAAAAAAAGTAATGTCATTTGGCTGCATGTTATTATTCCCTGTAGGTAAAATCTGATGAGTGAGTATTGTCATTGTGAGTATGTTCTCCCACGCCGCCATCGCCAGTCTCAACAACATTGAGATGCTGGTCTATAACTATGTCATCAAAAACCGTGACAAAGTCATGTATATGACCATCCGGGAGCTCGCTGAAGCGGCGGGCGTGTCAACTACTACCGTACTACGCTTCTGTCGCAAGCTTAACTGCGAAGGCTACTCTGAATTTCGCGTTCGCTTTAAATTATATTTAGAGCAGAATGAACCGCAACAGGCGAATTTTGGCGCCAGCGAGATTATCAGTTTTTTTAAAAGCGTGAATAACGATGAATTTGATCACTTACTCGATCAGGCGGTGGATATTATTTTATCGTCTGAGCGGATTATTTTTGTGGGCGCAGGGACATCGGGAGCCTTAGCAAAATATGGTGCTCGCTTTTTCTCAAACGTCGGGAAATTCAGTAACCATATTGATGACCCTTATTTCCCGGTGACTAACGACATGGCACGTAATGCACTGGCGATCGTGTTATCAGTCTCTGGCGAAACCGAAGAAATTCTGCGGTTTGCCAGCCAGTTCAGCCTGCATAACTGCAAAGTGCTTTCGATTACCAGCCATGAACATTCACGCCTTGCGAAACTGGCGGACTTTAATCTCTCCTGGCATGTACCGCAAACTCGTATTGCCGGCGTGTACGATATCACGACGCAAATCCCCGTTATTTATATTCTCGAGTCCCTCGGGCGAAAGCTGGCGAAAAAATTAGCGTAAAAAACAGCATGTTTTTTAGCGGTAACAAATTACCGTTTGGCTATTTTGTTATATCGTGACATTTACCTTTCCTTTGTTAGACTCAACTCAATTTGTATTTATTTGAGATGACGCAACGATGAAAAAACTCACCTTACCGAAAGATTTTCTCTGGGGCGGCGCAGTCGCTGCTCATCAGGTTGAAGGCGGCTGGAATAAAGGCGGCAAAGGCCCCAGTATTTGTGACGTTCTGACCGGCGGCGCGCACGGCGTGCCCCGCGAAATCACCCAGGAAGTGATACCCGGGAAATATTACCCGAACCACGAAGCGGTCGACTTTTATGGTCACTACAAAGAGGACATCCGGCTCTTTGCCGAAATGGGTTTCAAATGTTTCCGCACGTCCATCGCCTGGACCCGCATCTTCCCACAGGGTGACGAAACGCAGCCAAACGAAGAAGGGCTGAAATTCTACGATGATATGTTCGATGAGTTGCTCAAGTACAACATCGAACCGGTCATTACCCTTTCTCACTTTGAAATGCCCCTGCACCTGGTGCAGCAGTACGGAGGCTGGACGAATCGCAAGGTCGTTGATTTCTTCGTTCATTTTGCTGAAGTGGTGTTTGAACGTTATAAGCATAAGGTCAAATACTGGATGACCTTCAATGAAATCAATAACCAGCGCAACTGGCGTGCCCCGCTGTTTGGCTATTGCTGCTCTGGTGTCGTCTATACCGAGCACGAAAACCCGGTAGAGACCATGTACCAGGTGCTGCACCACCAGTTTGTTGCCAGCGCGTTAGCCGTGAAGGCGGCGCGTCGCATCAATCCGGAGATGAAAGTCGGCTGTATGCTGGCAATGGTCGCGCTGTATCCGTTCTCCTGTAAACCCGAGGACGTCATGTTCGCCCAGGAATCCATGCGCGAGCGCTATGTTTTCACCGACGTTCAGTTGCGCGGTTACTACCCGTCCTATGTCCTCAACGAGTGGGAGCGCCGTGGCTTTAACATCAAGATGGAAGACGGCGATACCGCTATTCTGCGCGAAGGAACCTGTGATTACCTCGGCTTCAGCTATTACATGACCAACGCGGTAAAAGCCGAAGGTGGCAGCGGTGATGCCATTTCGGGTTTCGAAGGTAGCGTACCGAATCCGCACGTCAAGGCTTCCGACTGGGGCTGGCAGATTGACCCGGTTGGCCTGCGCTATGCGCTGTGTGAACTGTACGAGCGTTATCAGAAGCCACTGTTCATCGTGGAAAACGGCTTTGGCGCATACGACAAAGTGGAAGAAGACGGCAGCATTAACGATGACTATCGCATTGACTATCTGCGTGCCCACGTGGAAGAGATGATCAAAGCGGTGACGTACGATGGCGTGGATCTGATGGGTTACACCCCGTGGGGTTGTATTGACTGCGTCTCTTTCACCACCGGCCAGTACAGCAAACGCTATGGCTTTATCTATGTGAACAAGCATGATGACGGCACGGGTGACATGTCACGTTCCCGTAAGAAAAGCTTCGACTGGTATAAAGCGGTGATCGCCAGCAACGGCGAGGTTCTGTAAGTTTTTGCCGGATGACAGCGTAAACGCTTTCTCCGGCCTACGCTCCCCATCCCTAAGATCATGTAGGCCGGGTAAGGCGAAGCCGCCACCCGGCGCTTATTTCCCGCCCGCCAGTTCCAGAAAACTGCCCGTAACATATGACGCTTTCTCGCTCAGCAACCAGACAATGGCCTGTGCCACCTCTTCCGGCTGTCCGCCGCGCTGCATCGGTAACATCGACTTCACGCGATCCACCCGTCCAGGCTCACCACCCGAAGCATGGATTTCCGTGTAAATAAGACCGGGCCGCACACCGTTGACCCGTATCCCCTGCGCTGCCACTTCCAGCGCCAGGCCGGTAGTCAGTGAGTCCACGGCCCCTTTCGACGCCGCATAATCAATATATTCCCCCGGAGCGCCCAGACGTGATGCCGCTGACGATACGTTCACAATCGCCCCGCCGTGACCACCGTGTTTGTGCGACATCCGCTTGACCGCTTCGCGGCAGCAGAGGAAATAGCCCGTCACATTGGTCGCCAGCACGCGGTTAATCCGCTCGGCAGAGAGATGTTCAATCGTGCTTTGTTCAAACAATATTCCGGCATTATTGACCAGCGCCACCAGTGGCTCATTTTCACGATCGATCGCGTCGAACATTGCCACGACCTGCGTTTCATCACTGATGTCAGCACGCAGCGTAAAGGCTTTTCCGCCAGCGGCGACAATAGTGTTCACCACCTCGGTGGCAGCCCGAATATTGTGATGAAAGTTGACGGCAACCGTGTAACCTTCCTGTGCCAACTGTAGGGCCGTCGCGCGCCCAATGCCACGACTGCCGCCAGTAACCAGTGCGATTCCCATAGCGTTCTCCCGATATGAAAAAAGCCGGGTGGAGGCTTCTCCTTACCCGGCCTACAAATGATTTGCTACCGTGGAAAAATTACTGGTATTCGCTCATCGGCACACAGGAGCAGAACAGGTTACGGTCGCCGTAAACGTCATCAAGACGCTTCACAGTTGGCCAGTACTTGTTCGCTACACCCGCCGGGAAGACCGCCACTTCACGGCTGTAACCGTGATTCCACTCCGCCACCAGCTCATTCTGGGTGTGCGGCGCGTTAACCAGCGGGTTATCTTCCAGCGTCCATTCGCCGTTCTGTACGCGAGCGATTTCCGCACGGATCGCCAGCATCGCATTAATAAAGCGATCCAGTTCCACTTTGCTTTCCGATTCCGTCGGTTCAACCATCAGCGTACCCGCAACCGGGAACGACATGGTCGGCGCATGGAAACCGTAGTCAATGAGGCGCTTGGCAATATCCAGTTCACTGATGCCGGTCTCTTCTTTCAGCGGACGGATATCGAGAATACACTCATGCGCCACGCGCCCGTCACGACCGGTATACAGGACCGGGAACGCGTCTTTCAGACGGCTGGCAATGTAGTTGGCATTCAGAATCGCCACCTGGCTTGCCTGTTTCAGCCCTTCCGCGCCCATCATGCGGATATACATCCAGCTGATCGGCAGAATCGATGCGCTACCGAATGGTGCAGCAGAGACGGCGCCCTGGCGAGTCAGCATCCCTTCAATCTGTACTACGCTGTGTCCCGGAACAAACGGGGCCAGATGTGATTTCACGCCAATCGGTCCCATGCCTGGGCCACCGCCGCCGTGTGGAATGCAGAAGGTTTTATGCAGGTTAAGGTGCGAAACGTCAGCACCAATAAAGCCCGGAGAGGTGATGCCCACCTGAGCGTTCATGTTTGCGCCGTCGAGGTACACCTGACCACCAAACTGATGCACAATCTCGCACACTTCGCGGATCGTCTCTTCGTACACACCGTGGGTAGACGGATAGGTCACCATGATGCAAGAGAGGTTTTCGCCCGCCTGAGCGGCTTTCTCACGCAGATCGCCGAGATCGATATTCCCGTTCTTATCGCAGGCCACAACCACTACCTGCATTCCCGCCATCTGGGCCGATGCCGGGTTAGTCCCGTGCGCAGAAGCCGGGATCAGGCAGATATCGCGATGCCCTTCATTGCGGCTTTCATGATAATGACGGATCGCCAGCAGGCCCGCGTATTCCCCCTGCGCACCGGAGTTCGGCTGCATACAGACGGCGTCGTAACCGGTCAGTTTAACCAGCCACTCAGAAAGCTGATCGATCATCTGATGGTAACCTTCAGCCTGTTCTGGCGGGCAGAACGGATGCAGTTCAGCAAATTCCGGCCAGGTGATCGGGATCATCTCCGCTGCGGCGTTCAGCTTCATGGTGCAGGAACCCAGCGGGATCATCGCCTGATTCAGCGCCAGATCTTTACGCTCCAGCGAGTGCATGTAGCGCATCATCTCGGTTTCGCTGTGATAACGATTGAACACCGGATGGCTCAGGATGGCATCATCGCGCAGCATGCTTTCCTGAATGGAGCGGCTGTCGTGCGCCACTTCTTTATCCAGCGCGTCAATGTTCAGACCGTGGCTGTCGCCCAACAGCACCGTAAAGAGTTGCAGGACGTTTTCACGGGTGGTGGTTTCGTCGAGCGTGATACCTACAGCGTTATGAATATCGCTACGCAGGTTGATTTCTGCCGCTTGCGCACGCGCCAGCACCGCCGCCTTGTCTGCAACGTCCACACACAGCGTGTCGAAGTAATGAGCATGACGCAGTTTCAGCCCTTTTTGTTGCAGGCCCGCTGCCAGGATATCGGTCAGACGGTGAATACGATTCGCAATACGTTTCAGGTCAACCGGGCCATGATAAACGGCATACAGGCTGGCGATATTGGCCAGCAGCACCTGTGAGGTACAAATGTTGGAGTTCGCTTTCTCGCGGCGAATATGCTGTTCGCGCGTCTGCATCGCCATGCGCAGCGCGGTATTGCCCGCCGCATCTTTCGATACGCCGATAATACGGCCTGGCATGGAGCGTTTGAATTCATCTTTCGCGGCAAAGAATGCCGCGTGCGGGCCGCCATAACCCATCGGTACGCCAAAGCGTTGAGCAGAGCCGAAAACAATGTCCGCGCCCTGTTTGCCCGGTGCGGTTAACAGCACCAGCGCCATAAAATCGGCGGCTACGCTGACGATCACTTTGCGTGATTTCAGTTCGCTAATCAGCGCACTGTAGTCATGGACTTCACCGGTGGTGCCCACCTGCTGTAACAGCACGCCAAACACATCCTGGTGATCCAGCACTTTCGCTGCATCATCGACAATCACGTCAAAACCGAAGGTTTCAGCACGGGTACGCACGACGTCCAGCGTTTGCGGATGCACATCTGAAGCCACAAAGAAGCGATTCGCGTTTTTCAGTTTGCTGACGCGCTTCGCCATTGCCATCGCTTCTGCGGCCGCGGTGGCTTCATCCAGCAGTGAGGCTGAGGCCATATCCAGCCCGGTCAAATCCAGCGTCACCTGCTGGAAGTTCAGCAGCGCTTCCAGACGCCCCTGAGACACTTCCGGCTGATAGGGCGTATACGCGGTGTACCAGCCTGGGTTTTCCAGCATGTTGCGCAGGATTACCGGCGGCAACTGCACCGCGGTGTAACCCATGCCAATGTAAGACGTAAAGCGCTTGTTACGCCCGGCGATGGCTTTTAATTCTGCCAGCGCAGCGTATTCGGTTGCCGCCTCGCCCACCTGCGGCGGTGTTGCGAGCTGAATGTCTTTCGGCACAATCTGGCCGATCAGCGCGTTTAACGACCCGGCGCCAACGGCATTCAGCATCTCTTGCTGTTGCGTGGCGTCAGGTCCGATGTGGCGTTCAATGAAAGCGCCGCTGTTTTCAAGCTGGCTTAACGTCTGTGTCATGGGCGATGGTTCCTGAAACGTGCAGTGAATCGTAGTGATCTGTTGCGCTATTACCCGGCGGCACTAACGCTTACCGGGCCTGCGTTGACCTGTAGGCCGGATAAGCGCAGCGCCATCCGGCACAACATTATTCGTCTTCCAGTAATGCTTCGTACGCGGTGGCATCCAGCAGAGAGTCCAGTTCGCTTTCATCGCTGGCTTTGATTTTGAAGATCCAGCCGCTGCCGTACGGCTCGCTGTTCACCTGTTCCGGGGAGTCACTCAGCGTGTCGTTAACGGCCACGATTTCACCGCTAATCGGCGCGTAGATATCAGAAGCGGCTTTGACGGACTCAGCAACCGCGCAGTCGTCGCCCGCGCTAACGGTCGAGCCAACTTCCGGCAGGTCGACGAAAACCATGTCGCCCAACAGTTCCTGAGCGTGTTCAGTAATACCAACGGTGTAAGAGCCGTCAGTTTCTTTGCGCAGCCATTCGTGTTCTTTGCTGTATTTCAGTTCTGCGGGTACGTTGCTCATTAGTCAATCTCCAGAAAAGGATGAATCACGCAACGGCTTTGCCGTTACGCACAAAAACAGGTTTAGTTACTTTTACCGGCATTTCGCGGTTACGAATTTGCACAATCGCCGTTTCGCCAATTCCCTCAGGGACGCGCGCCAGCGCGATGCTGTAGCCCAGCGTCGGTGAGAATGTCCCGCTGGTGATGACGCCTTCCTGCTGATTGCCCTGGGCATCGGTGAAACGTACCGGCAGTTCGTTGCGCAGCACGCCTTTTTCGGTCATGACCAGACCAACCAACTGTTCGTGGCCTTTTTCACGCTGTGCTTCCAGTGCTTCACGACCGATAAAGTCGCGATCGGCCGGTTCCCAGGCAATAGTCCAGCCCATGTTGGCCGCCAGCGGAGAAATTCCCTCGTCCATCTCCTGACCATACAGGTTCATCCCCGCTTCCAGACGCAGCGTATCACGCGCGCCCAGGCCACACGGTTGCACGCCCGCTTCCACCAGCGCACGCCAGAAATCCGCCGCCTTTTCATTCGGCATTGCAATTTCGTAGCCTGCTTCACCGGTATAGCCGGTCGTGGCAATAAACAGGTCGCCCGCCTGCACGCCGAAGAATGGCTTCATACCTTCAACGGCTTTGCGCTGCTCGTCAGTAAACAGGGATGCCGCCTTCGCCTGCGCGTTTGGCCCCTGCACCGCAATCAGCGACAGATCGTCACGTACCGTAATGTCGATGGCGTAAGGTTCAGCGTGTTGGGTAATCCAGGAGAGGTCTTTTTCACGGGTGGCGGAGTTGACAACAAGGCGGAAGAAGTCTTCGGTAAAGTAATAAACAATCAGGTCATCTATTACGCCGCCCGACGCGTTGAGCATACCGGAGTAGAGCGCTTTACCGGTTTTGGTCAGCTTAGCCACGTCGTTCGCCAGCAGATAACGCAAGAACTCCCGGGTGCGGCTGCCGTGAAGATCAACAATGGTCATATGCGACACATCAAACATCCCGGCATCGGTGCGCACGGCATGGTGTTCATCAAGCTGAGAACCATAATGCAACGGCATCATCCAGCCGTGGAAATCGACCATGCGCGCGCCGCATAGCGTGTGTTGTTCGTACAAAGGAGTCTGTTGAGCCATCTTGTCCTCATTGAATAAGCGGGGCTGACCACCCTTTCATGGCAAAAATTATCGCCATGAAACCCGGCATCGGTGCCACTGATGAGCCCCGACGCAAACGTTCTCTTTGCCTCTGAACTTACCACCGAACCCCCTGCTAAACCATAAGACAGAATTAACCATCACATTAGCTTATGACCAAAAATCGAAAAAACACCGTCAGCATAAAAACCCGTACTTAAGGTGAACCACAACGGTAAATGATAAGTTTTTTCACATATCTGGCGCAGGCAACCGAATATTACGCTGAAAAAATGTCAAAACTGAGGTTATGCAAAATCAAAGACATTAGAAAATATAATGCGAAAAGAAGAGTGAAATTAGTTTATTTCAAATGAGGCAAGCCTCCCGGCGAAGAGGCCGGGAGAAGGAAATGTGACGGGTTTCAAATTCTTTAAAAAGAGGGGGAAAGGTTAGCGAAGCCAATCAGGCAGATCGTTTAATCCCATTGCCTGACGGAGAAGTTGCGGTTTTACACCCGGGAGAGTATCAGCCAGTTTCAGCCCTATATCACGCAGCAGTTTTTTCGCCGGATTTGTCCCCGCAAACAGCTCGCGGAACCCCTGCATCCCCGCCAGCATCATCGCGGCGCTGTGCTTACGACTACGCTCATAGCGACGCAAATAAAGGTACTGGCCGATATCTTTGCCCTGACGATGCAGACGTTTGAGTTCATCCACCAGTTCTGCTGCATCCATAAAGCCGAGGTTTACGCCCTGTCCGGCCAGCGGATGGATGGTATGCGCGGCGTCGCCCACCAGCGCCAGCCGATGTGCGGCAAACTGACGCGCATAGCGGCCTGTTAGCGGAAACACCTGGCGTTCGCTCTCCACCCGACACAGTCCCAGACGATTATCAAACGCAATGTTCAGCGCCTGATTAAACTGCTCATCGCTTGCCTGCTGCATCCGCTCCGCCTCTTCCGGAGAGAGTGACCAGACGATAGAACACAAATGCGGATCGCTGAGCGGCAGGAAGGCCAGAATACCTTCACCATGAAACGCCTGACGGGCAACGGCACCGTGCGCTTCTTCAGTGCGAATGGTCGCCACCAGCGCATGATGATGGTAATCCCAGAAGGTCAGCGGAATATCCGCTTTGTTGCGTAACCACGAGTTTGCCCCATCGGCACCAATCACCAGACGCGCCGTAAGCATTGCGCCATCTTTCAGCGTCAGGAAAGCGTCGTTTTCTCCCCACGCCACCTGTTGCAATTCGGCGGGCGCCATCAGCGTGATATCGGAGGATTGCTGCGCTTTTTGCCACAGCGCGTAATGAATAACCGCGTTCTCCACGATATGGCCCAGATGGCTGTAGCCCATACTTTGGTCATCAAATTCGATGCGGCCAAAGCTGTCCTGATCCCACACTTCCATCCCGTGATAACAACTGACGCGACGAGCCACAATATCTGACCAGACGCCGAGGCGGGTAAGCAGTTTTTCACTGGCGGCATTGATCGCCGACACGCGAAGCGCAGGTTCTGCGTCCGCTGCCAACGGCTGAGGTTCACGCTGTTCGAGCACGGCGACACGTAAACCGCTGCCCTGCAGTCCACACGCGACTGCCAGGCCTACCATGCCTCCACCGACGATTGCTACATCAACACTTTGCACTGTTTACTCCTGGAAATCGGAAACCGCCATCAGGCGTGATGTTCGTATAAATGCCGGATGGCGCTTCGCCTGTCCGGTCTGGAGAGCGGTTTACCGCGCCACCCAACCTAACGTCCGCTGCGCAAACGCGTTGCGGGCGGGCGGGAATAACGCCATCGCCATCAGTCCGACGTTGCGCCCGGCGACCAGCGGTCCCCAGCGGTTGGCGAACAAATGGACCAGACTGTCCGTGACGCCGACCGTGCTCTGGCGATCCCCCTGACGCCGCTGCTGATAGCGCGAGAGCACGGCGTAGTCGCCGACATCCCCGCCCGTCGCCTGCGCTGCTGTGAGCGTTTCGGCGAGACTCATAACATCGCGCAGCCCAAGGTTAAAACCTTGCCCGGCAATAGGATGCAGCGTTTGCGCCGCGTTGCCCACCAGTACGGTACGGTGCGTGAACGCCTTCGTTGCTGTAGTGAGCGAAAGCGGATATACGCTGCGTTTACCCGCTTGCGTGATGCGTCCAAGCCGCCAACCGAACGCCGTCTGGAGTTCATGGCAGAATCGTTCATCTGACCAACTCAGAATCTCCTCGCGTTGTTCCAGCGGATGACACCACACCAGTGAACAGCGACCTTCCGACATCGGCAGCATCGCCAGCGGCCCATGCGCCGTAAAACGCTCGAAAGCCCGGCCGTTGTGCGCAACAGAGGTTGAAACATTGGCGATCGCCGCCAGTTGCCCGTAAGGCTCCTGCTGCCAGTCAACGCCACAGGCGGTGGCCAGCGCAGAACGCGTACCGTCCGCCGCAACCAGCACGCGTCCGGTAATCGTTTCCCCCGTCTCGAGCGTGACGTCCACCTGGTCTTCGGTGCGCGACACGCTGGCAACCCGATCAGGGCAGTGCAACGTGACGCCAGGCGCTTTTCGCAACAGAGCAAACAGGCGTAGCCCCACGTCATGCAGTTCGACGACCTGCCCCAGCGCCGGAATGCGATAGTCCTCAGCGTCGAGCGTCACAAATCCTGCATGCCCCCGATCGCTGACGTGGACGGTATTAATCGCAGTGGCACAATCGGCAATTGCCTGCCATACGCCAATGCGCGCCAGTTGTTGGCAGGTCCCTGCCGCCAGCGCAATCGCCCGGGCATCAAACCCGGGATGACTGTCCGCTTCAGGTGCGGTTGCTTCAATCAGATGAACAGGCAGTGTTCCCTGACTCAACCGGGAAATGGCCAGCGCCAGCGTCGCGCCCACCATGCCACCGCCAACAATGATTACGCTCATGCTTTTTTCGCCGCCGCCATTAACGCTTCAATCTCATCCGCCTTTTTCACCACGCCAGCGGTCAGGTTTTCGTTGCCGTTTTCGGTGATCAGAATGTCATCTTCAATACGGATCCCGATCCCCCGATACGCCTCCGGCACATCGGCATCTGGCGCTATATACAATCCGGGTTCAACGGTAATGACCATTCCCGGTTCGAGGATACGGGAACGATCCTGTCCGTATTCACCGACATCATGAACATCCAGCCCCAGCCAGTGGCTCAGACCATGCATGAAGAATGGGCGATGCGCGTTATCGGCGATCAGTTCATCCACTTCGCCTTGCAAAATCCCCAGCTTCACCAGCCCGGTAATCATAATACGCACGACTTCACCGGTGACTTCCTGAATCGAGGTACCCGGGCGATAAAGTTTCAGGCTGGTTTCCAGCGATTCCAGCACGATGTCATAGATTTCACGCTGCGCCGGGGTAAATTTGCCATTTACCGGGAACGTTCGGGTGATATCCCCCGCATAGCCTTTGTATTCACAGCCTGCATCAATCAGCACCAAATCGCCGTCGCGCAGTTCACTTTCATTTTCGGTGTAATGCAGAATACAGCCGTTTTCACCGCTGCCCACAATGGTGTTGTAGGACGGATAGCGCGCGCCGTGGCGAGTAAATTCGTGGTGAATTTCGCCTTCCAGATGATACTCAAACATCCCCGGACGGCATTTTTCCATCGCCCGGGTATGCGCGAGTGCCGTAATTTCTCCGGCGCGACGCATCACCGCAATCTCTTCCGGTGACTTAAACAGGCGCATTTCATGCACCATCGGACGCCAGTCAATCAGGGTTGCTGGCGCCTTCAGGTTCTGGCGCGAACCTTTGCGCAGTTTTTCCAGCGCGTTGAAAACAATCTCATCCGCATACGCGTACTCGCCTTGGGCGTGATACACCACGTCAAGACCGTTAAGTAGTTGAAAAAGCTGTTGATTGATTTCACTGAAGGCCAGCGCGCGATCCACCGCCAGTTTTTCCGGCGCGGCATCTTGTCCCAGACGACGACCAAACCATATTTCCGCAGTCAGATCGCGAACGCGGTTAAACACCACGCTGTGGTTATGCGTATCGTCGCTTTTAATCAGTACCAGTACGGCCTCCGGCTCGTTAAAACCGGTGAAATACCAGAAATCGCTGCTCTGGCGATAGGGGTATTCACTGTCCGCGCTGCGTGTCACTTCCGGCGCGGCAAAAATCAGCGCGGCGCTGCCTGGCTGCATTTGCGCAAGCAGTGCCTGGCGACGACGTTGGTATTCCTGCGGTGTCATGACGTGGCCTCCATGATCGTTTTATTTTTTAGTGTAGGGTCGGTTTACGCACTTCTGGTGCGGTCGGCGGCTGACGAGTGAAGGTATCGTGACACAATAGCGCAGCGACACGTACATACTCGATGATCTCTTCGAGCGACATCTCCAGCTCTTCCTGATCTTCATCTTCGTCATAGCCAAGCTGGGCAATGTTACGCAAATCGTCGATGGCTTCGCCCGTTTCGCCGGTCACTTTATCAAGTTTTGGCTGCGATACGCCGAGGCCAAGCAGGAAGTGGTTAACCCATCCCGCCAGCGCATCCGCGCGATCGAAAACGCTCACGTCATCGCCTTCCGGCAGATAAAGCTGAAAAAGAAAACCGTCATCTTCCAGCGCATCGCTGGTCGCGGAGTGCATTTTACGCAGTGCCTGAGCCAGTTCATGACCGAAAGCCAGCCCTTCGTTCGTCAGGTCATGAAGCAGGGGCTGCCAGGAACTGTCGTTATTGCCGCCGCAAATCATCCCGCTGATCAAACCGTGCATTTCCGCCGGGGTTAATCCGGCCCCTTGTTGGTTCAAATACTGGTTCATTTCACTGTAACCAGGCATTTCGTTCTGTATAGACATAAGCATTCGTCATCAAAGGGAGGATATTCATGGTATGCTACCACTTTGGACCCTGGTGAACCAGAATAGGGCTTGTATCTTCACATCAGGGTAGCTATAGTGTCGCCCCTTCGCGGACCCAGGGTCTGGAGACGAAGGCAGCGCAGTCAATCAGCAGGAAGGTGGCATGTCTGCACAACCCGTCGATATCCAAATATTTGGCCGTTCACTGCGTGTGAATTGCCCGCCTGAACAAAGGGATGCGTTGAATCAGGCTGCGGACGATCTGAATCAGCGGTTGCAAGATCTGAAAGTTCGCACTAGAGTCACAAATACTGAGCAACTGGTATTCATTGCTGCACTGAATATTAGTTACGAACTGGCTCAGGAAAAAGCGAAGACCCGCGACTACGCGGCGAGCATGGAACAACGTATTCGGATGCTCCAACAGACCATTGAACAGGCACTGCTTGATCAGGGTCGCATAACCGAAAAAACGAGCCAAAACTTTGAATAACACTTTTCGGTTTACTATGGTAGAGTGACCGTGAAGACAAAATTTCTCTGAGATGTTTGCAAGCGGGCCAGTCCCCTGAGCCGATATTTCATACCACAAGAATGTGGCGATCCATGGTTGGTGAGCATGCTCGGTCCGTCCGAGAAGCCTTAAAACTGTGACGACGCATTCACCTTGAACCAAGGGTTCAAGGGTTACAGCCTGCGGCGGCATCTCGGAGATTCTCCTTCTACCTGGCGACAGCCATGACATTACTTTCTGAACTCCCTTTATCACGACAATCCATTCGCCAGATGATTAGGCAACGCCGTCGTGAACTCACAACTTCGCAGCAAATCACCTTCGGCCAGCAGGCAGCAACACGCATGCTTGCGTACCCTCCCGTAGTGATGGCCCACACGGTCGCCGTGTTTTTGTCATTTGATGGCGAACTTGATACCCAACCCCTGATCGAGCAACTCTGGCATGCGGGGAAACGCGTTTATCTCCCGGTACTTCATCCGTTTAGCCCCGGCAATTTGCTGTTTCTGCATTATCACCCGCACAATGAACTGATCACCAATCGGTTGAAGATCCGGGAGCCTAAACTTGATGTTCGCGATGTCCTGCCGCTTTCGCAACTGGACGTGCTGGTCACGCCGTTGGTGGCGTTTGATGAGTACGGTCAGCGTTTAGGGATGGGCGGCGGATTCTACGATCGCACTCTCCAGAACTGGCAACAGCATGGCCTGACGCCCGTAGGGTATGCCCACGACTGTCAGCATGTGGAGAAATTGCCGGTAGAAGAATGGGATGTTCCGTTACCGGCCGTCGTGACGCCGTCAAAATTGTGGGAGTGGTAAGCGCTTCTTTGCTGATTGACACCGCCGTTTTTTTGACCTAAATTTCCTCGGTAAGGGTGAGGGAGGCGAACCTCCCTCCTGCGTTTTCGCTGTTAATATGCTGGGTAGGCGATGATTAACAGGATAAGCAGCATGATGACATAACTCATCATCGTCCCTTTCCTTTTTAGAGCCCCTGCTTCGGTAGGGGCTTTCCCGTTTCAGCGCTGTGCTGCGCCTCTATCGTAAATTCCTTTTGTTGATGTACAACGCGTAGCGAAGCCTTTAATCATTAATTACGGCAAGGCTCGAAAACAGGATGTATGCGTTACAAAAGGGGATGGTGATGTCGGGAAAACGAAGGGAGAAAGGAAGAAATGACGGGCAGACTCAGAGCCTGCCCGCATCGGTAAGAATCAGTACAGCAGGCGCGCGCGAATGGTGCCTGGAATAGCCTTCATCGCCAACAGCGCTTTCTCGGCGACATCTTCATCGGCTTCAATATCGATAACGACATAACCCATTTGTGCTGAAGTCTGGAGATACTGCGCCGCAATGTTCACGCCCTGCTCAGCAAAAATCTGGTTCAGTGCGGTCAGTACGCCTGGACGGTTTTCGTGGATATGCATCAGGCGACGTCCACCGTGCAGCGGCAGCGACACTTCCGGAAAGTTAACCGCGGAAAGCGTAGAACCGTTATCGGAATACTTCGTCAGTTTACCCGCCACTTCCAGACCGATGTTTTCTTGCGCTTCCTGAGTGGAACCGCCGATATGCGGCGTCAGGATCACGTTATCAAAGTCGCACAGCGGCGAAGTGAACGGATCGCTGTTGGTTGCCGGCTCGGTCGGGAACACGTCGATTGCCGCCCCTGCCAGGTGTTTGGTCGCCAGCGCATCGCACAGCGCCGGAATATCTACCACGGTGCCGCGTGCGGCGTTGATCAGCAACGACCCCGGCTTCATTAGCGCAATCTCTTTGGCGCCCATCATGTTTTTCGTGGAGGCGTTTTCCGGCACATGCAGGCTGATTACGTCGCTCATGTTGAGCAGTTCGGAAAGATGCTGAACCTGAGTGGCGTTACCCAGCGGCAGTTTGTTTTCAATATCGTAGAAGTAAACGTGCATCCCCAGTGATTCCGCGAGAATACCCAACTGGGTCCCGATATGACCATAGCCAATGATACCGAGTCGTTTACCACGCGCTTCAAACGAACCGGCGGCCAGTTTATTCCATACGCCGCGGTGCGCTTTGGCGTTTGCTTCCGGTACACCGCGCAGCAGCAGTAGCAGTTCACCAATCACCAGTTCCGCCACGGAACGGGTATTTGAGAACGGCGCGTTAAACACCGGAATCCCGCGTTTTGCCGCCGCCGTCAAATCAACCTGGTTGGTGCCGATGCAGAAACACCCAATCGCCACCAGTTTTTCCGCCGCGTTGATGACGTCTTCTGTCAGATTGGTACGGGATCGCAGGCCAATAAAATGGGCATCACGGATGGACTCTTTCAGCTGTTCAGCATCCAGCGCCCCTTTGTGAAATTCGATGTTGGTATAACCTGCCGCACGAAGGCTATCCAGCGCCTTTTGATGCACGCCTTCAACCAGCAGAAACTTAATCTTGTCTTTCTCCAGCGATACCTTTGCCATTTCCCGACCCTGTTTTTATGCAATCTGATGTTGTGTGTGTGGATTTGCATCCGCCTTTCAACATATCAAAAAAAATTATTGCGGCAATATGAACGTTTGCGTCGACGTGTTGACGAAACCGCATTCAGGGAGAAATGCCAGAGGAAAATGCTGGGGATAAGTTTTTCTTTGGAGAGATCGGCAGGGCAATAATCAAAACGTGATACATGTCACCAAATTTGCCCTGCAAAAAAATTTTAACAGGGGAAACGATCCCCTGGTCAGATCATTTGACGATGGTTTTAACACCATCCGCGGTACCGATTAGCGCCACGTCCGCGCCACGGTTGGCAAACAGGCCGACAGTCACCACGCCAGGAATCGCATTGATAGCATTTTCCATCGCCACCGGGTCGAGGATCTCCATACCGTGCACATCGAGGATCACGTTGCCATTGTCGGTGACCACGCCCTGACGGTATTCCGGACGACCGCCCAGTTTGACTAACTGGCGGGCAACCGCGCTGCGCGCCATTGGGATCACTTCTACCGGCAGAGGGAAGTTACCCAGGATATCCACTTCTTTGGACGCATCGGCGATGCAGATGAATTTCTTCGCAACGGAAGCGATGATTTTTTCACGGGTCAGCGCCGCGCCGCCGCCTTTAATCATCTGCATGTGGCCGTTAATTTCATCCGCGCCATCAACGTAAACGCCGAGGCTATCCACTTCGTTGAGGTCAAACACAGGGATACCGAGGCTTTTGAGTTTTTCGGTAGAGGCGTCTGAGCTGGAAACTGCCCCTTCAATCTGACCTTTCATGGTGCCCAGTGCGTCAATAAAGTGCGCGGCGGTTGAGCCGGTTCCCACGCCCACAATGGTGCCCGGTTGTACATACTGAAGCGCCGCCCATCCTACTGCTTTTTTCAGTTCATCCTGCGTCATGATCGTCTCGCCTGTGTAGAGAAAATTTCAGGCGCATTATAGACCATTGCGCGGAAAAATCTTCCCGCCGCGCTCGCAGGCCGCGGATTTCGTCTTTACCCAATGCAAATTTATGTCATAGTGCAGAACACGCAAAAATTTCAGGAGTACGCCAGAGCAATGAAACGTCCGGACTACAGAACACTACAGGCACTGGATGCGGTTATACGTGAACGCGGGTTTGAACGCGCGGCGCAGAAGCTGTGCATCACCCAATCTGCCGTTTCGCAACGCATTAAGCAGCTTGAGAATATGTTCGGACAACCGCTACTGGTCCGCACCGTTCCGCCGCGTCCGACGGAGCAGGGGCAAAAGCTGCTGGCGCTGCTTCGTCAGGTTGAGCTGCTGGAAGAGGAGTGGCTGGGCGATGAACAAACGGGCTCTACGCCGCTGTTGCTGTCGTTGGCGGTCAACGCCGACAGCCTGGCGACCTGGCTGCTGCCCGCACTCGCGCCGGTACTGGCCGACTCCCCTATTCGTCTCAATTTGCAGGTGGAAGATGAAACCCGTACCCAGGAACGGTTGCGTCGTGGCGAAGTGGTCGGGGCGGTGAGTATTCAGCATCAGGCGCTACCCAGCTGCCTGGTGGATAAACTTGGCGCGCTCGATTATCTGTTTGTCGGTTCGAAAGCGTTTGCCGACCGTTATTTCCCGAACGGCGTTACCCGCTCCGCGTTGCTGAAAGCCCCTGCGGTGGCGTTTGATCACCTGGACGATATGCACCAGGCCTTCCTGCAACAGAACTTTGATCTGCCGCCGGGCAGCGTTCCGTGTCACATCGTTAATTCGTCAGAAGCCTTTGTGCAACTGGCGCGTCAGGGCACCACCTGTTGCATGATCCCACACCTGCAGATTGAAAAAGAACTGGATAGCGGTGAGTTAATCGACCTGACGCCAGGCCTGTTTCAGCGTCGGATGCTCTACTGGCATCGGTTTGCGCCAGAAAGCCGCATGATGCGCAACGTGACCGACGCGCTGTTAGCCTACGGTCACAAGGTGCTGCGCCAGGACTGACCGTTTACGCCCCTGCATAAAAATGCCTGAGCTCATCAAACTGCAAGGCAAATTCGATGTAGCTCATGAGCGCGGGGGAATTCAGCTTACGGCTGGGATACACCAGCCACAGATCGTTGCCTGCCACCGTCCATTCCGCCAGCACCGGGATCAGATCGCCCTTTTCAATTTTATCTTCCAGCATGAACGCCGGCAGCAGCGTGACGCCAGCGCCAGCGATGGCGCTTTCGCGGGCATAGACCAGATTATCCGTCAGATGTACGCGCTCGGGCATGTACTGATAGTCTTCATCACCGCGATGAAATAACCACTCAGCCCAGGCTTTATGCGCGATGCAATGGTGTTCGACCAGTTGACGAGGATGGTTCAGCGGCGCAAAACGTGACAGATAATCCGGAGATGCCAGCAGGTAGCGCGGGCAATGACCGATCATGCGTCCAATCAATGACGAGTCCTGCGGCTTGCCGGTGCGCAACGCGACGTCAAAACTGCTCTCCACCAGATCCAGCACCTGGTCGCAGATACTGACATCCAGCGAGACATCCGGATAATGCTGCTGAAAGCGGGTGTTCAGGCGCGCTAACAGCGTCGCGCCAATGCCAGCCGGCGACGTGATGCGCAAACGTCCGCTGGGGTTGTCGCGCAGGCGCTGAACCGCATATTCTGCGCGTTCGCTGGCTGCGAGTATTTCCCGACAATGCACCAGATAATGTTCACCGGCGTAGGTCAGGTTAAGTTTGCGGGTGGTACGATTGAGAAGGCGAATACCGACATGTTGCTCAAGCTGACTGATGCGCTGGCTGACGCTCGACTTCGGCAACCCCGCCTTTTGCGCGGCAACGGTAAAGCTGCCGTGTTCGGCAACCAGGGCAAACAGCGCCATATCCTGCAAATGCTTAAACATCGCGTTCACCCCTGGGCGAGGATCACCCCTGCTCACCCATCATCTCTTTGACCAGCTCAACGCAGCGCAGGAAACGGCCATCGTAATCCGCCTCTTCAACATGCACGAAGTCGATATTGTTTTCGCGCAACATCTCCACCAGCAGCGTCTGAAATTCTTTGCGATCCACTGAGCTACCAAGGCTGCGCAGACCGTCCGCCACCCACGGCGTGTTATTTTCCAGCAAGATCACCAGGTCAAAGCGGTATTCATCGATCAACGCCTGCACAAACGGATGTTCTCGCCCTTCGTACTTTTTGCAAAAGGCCTGAGTCGTGACAAAGTCGGTGTCGACAAACGCCACTTTATTGGCGTACTTCACTGCAAAATCAATATACTGCGCATGACCGAGCGCGATTTTATCGTAGTCGGAATACTGCAGTGCCATCTCATCACCACCCAGATGAGAAAAGACATAATCCCGACCATATTCCCACGCACTGGTGGTATTGAAGATATTCGCCAGCTTATTGACCAGCGTCGACTTTCCGCTCGACTCGCCGCCCAGCACCGCCACGGTGCGCACGAAGAACGGTTTTACTTCCGTCGGAATATATTCCCAGTAGCGGAAGGGGTTTTCACGGATTTGCGCGCCGCTGATGCTCATAAAGGTCCGTTTCGGGTCGATGAGCACCGTTTCGATTCCCAAATGTTCCAGGTACTGCGGCGCATCGGCTTCCTCAGAGGTGTAGATCCAGTTTGGCGCAATCCCCTTCTCCGCCATGAACGTCTTTATGCCCTTGCTCCAGACGTCCCAGCCGTGGGGATACGGCTCCATCCCCTCTTCGTTGAAGGCATGAATGCGGATATTTTTCTGGTACTTGAACGTCTGCAACAGCCAGCGAAGGCGATCCGAAACCGTCGGTTGCTGGGACATGGCGCTGTCTTCAAACAGCGCGCGGTCACGCGTATCGTCATAGCCCATGATGATATGCAACTCGTCCACCTGGCTACAGGCGCGCTGAATCAGATAGATATGACCGGTGTGCAACGGATAAAATTTACCGAACACCACACCGATATTTTTCTGCTGGCGGGGAAACTCCAGCCCCAGAAAACGGTGCAACGCCTCCAGCTTTTGCGCGCTGGGGCTTTTGATCTTGGCATTGAGGAGCTGACTGAGATAGCCCTTGGTCATTCCACTGGCATCCGCCACTTGTTGCAGGGTACAGCCCTTTTGCTTGATCGCGGTTTTCAGATAATCAAATGACGACATGGGTAACCTCCGTTTCACTCATTATAAGTCGTCAAACACGTTTAACGCATCCGCCAGCTTCTTCACACCAAAAACCTGCATCCCTTCCGGCGTTTTTTTCGGCACGTTGGCCGCCGGAACAATCGCGCGACGGAAACCATGTTTTGCGGCCTCGGAAATACGCTCCTGACCACTCGGCACCGGGCGAATCTCGCCTGCCAGCCCGACCTCGCCAAACACCACCAGGTCCTGCGGCAGCGGTCTGTCGCGCAGACTGGAAACCATCGCCAGCAGCAGCGCCAGGTCCGCGCTGGTTTCCGTAACTTTCACGCCGCCGACCACGTTAACGAACACGTCCTGATCGGCCATTTGCAGACCGCCGTGACGGTGCAGCACCGCCAACAGAATCGCCAGACGGTTCTGCTCCAGCCCCACCGCGACGCGACGCGGGTTGGCCATCATCGAGTGATCGACCAGCGCCTGGATCTCCACCAGCAAGGGACGCGTGCCTTCCCAGACCACCATCACCGAACTGCCGGAGGTGACCTCATCGCCACGGCTCAGGAAGATTGCCGAAGGGTTGCTCACTTCGCGCAACCCCTGTTCGGTCATCGCGAAGACGCCCAGTTCATTCACTGCGCCAAAACGGTTTTTGTGGCTGCGCAGGGTGCGAAAACGGGAGTCAGCATCGCCATCCAGCAATACCGAACAGTCGATGCAGTGCTCAAGTACTTTGGGCCCGGCCAGCGAGCCGTCTTTGGTGACGTGACCTACCATCACAATCGCCACACCGCGCGTTTTGGCAAAGCGTGTCAGATAAGCCGCCGTTTCACGCACCTGCGCCACGCTGCCGGGTGATGACTGGATATCCGCCATGTGCATCACCTGAATGGAGTCGATCACCATCAGCTTCGGCTGCTCTTCTTCGGCGATCAGGCAAATCTGCTCAATGCTGGTTTCCGAAAGCATGTTGAGATTGTTGGTTGGCAGGCCAAGACGATGGGCGCGCATCGCCACCTGTTGCAGGGACTCTTCCCCGGTGACATACAGGGTTTTCATCTGCTCCGCGAGCTTGCACAGCGTCTGCAACAACAGCGTAGATTTGCCCGCGCCGGGGTTACCGCCGATCAGAATCGCGCTGCCGGGAACGACGCCGCCGCCCAGCACGCGGTCAAACTCTTTAAAACCGGTGGAAAAACGCGGCAGCTCTTCCAGGCTGATATCCGAAAGCTTCTGAACTTTTGCAACGCCAGCGCTCCCGGCATAACCACTCAGTCGCTCATTACGCGCCACCGTCGGCGATGCAGCCAGGCGCACCTCTGTGATGGTGTTCCACGCATGACAGGCGCTGCATTGCCCCTGCCAGCGCGGATAATCCGCCCCGCATTCATTACACACAAAGGCGCGTTTTGGAGCTTTTGCCACGGTTTACCTCGTTATCTCTGTACCGCCTGTGTGCCGGATGGCGGCTGCGCCTTATCCGGCCTACACCTTAAAATACCAGCCGGTATCTCAATTATTTCTGGTTCATGCTGCCTGAGAGAATGCAGAACACCCCCATCAGGTCAGCGTGACGGATAGTAATCTCCGTCTTTTCATTCACTTTCGGTTTGGCATGGTACGCAATCCCCAGCCCCGCCGTTTTGATCATCGGCAGATCGTTGGCGCCATCGCCAATCGCCACCGTCTGCGCGACAGGAATTTCATACTCCTGCGCCAGTCGGGTCAGCGTTTTGGCCTTATACTGTGCATCGACGATATCGCCAATCACGTTGCCGGTAAACTTGCCGTCCATGATCTCCAGTTCGTTCGCCACTGCCGCCGTTAGCCGCAGTTTCTCACGCAGATACTCGGCAAAGAAGGTAAAGCCGCCGGAGGCGATCGCCACCTTCCAGCCCAGCGTTTCCAGCTTCAGCACCAGTTGCGTCAGGCCAGGCATCAGCGGCAGGCTTTCCCGCACCTGATGCAGAATATTGGCATCCGCACCTTTCAGCGTCGCCACACGACTGCGCAGGCTGGCGGTGAAGTCGAGTTCGCCGCGCATTGCGCGTTCGGTCACTTCCGCCACCATGTCGCCGGTCCCGGCCAGTTTGGCGATCTCATCAATGCATTCGATCTGAATGGCGGTGGAATCCATATCCATCACCAGCAGGCCGGGCGTGCGCAGATGCGGAATTTTCCCCAGCGGCGCGACGTCCAGTTGCGCATCATGCGCCAGCTTGGTTGCGCGTGGCGTCAGTGAACCCGCGAGACGAATCACCTGATAGTCTTCAACACACCAGGCCGCGACAATCACCATCGCCGCCCCCAGTTTACTCTGATACTGGGTCAGGCGTTGTTTATCCAGCCCGCGTCCATACAGCAACCAGCCGCTACGTCCTGCGTGATAATCCAGTGGCATCACCTCGTCACCACTTAAAGAGAGGGGCAAACCTGGCCATAAAGAGACATCTTCAGGCAAATCGCACCAGGTAATGTTAGGCATTAAAGCTCCTGTAAAATCGTTCGGGCCGGGAAGGTTCACGGGGAAAATAACGCATGAGGCTACCCTGTAACCATCGCTTCTGGCAACATTAAGCCTCAAATTTTCAGCAGGTGGAATATGGCTCGCGCAAAACTGAAATTCCGACTTCATCGTGCAGTGATTGTATTGTTCTGTCTCGCACTGCTTGTCGCGCTCATGCAGGGCGCCTCCTGGTTCAGTCAAAACCACCAGCGACAGCGTAATCCGCAGCTTGAAGAGCTGGCTCGCACGCTGGCGCATCAGGTCACGCTGAACATCGCGCCGCTGATGCGTACCGAAACACCTGACGAAAAACGCATCAAAACCATTTTGCAGGCGTTAACGAAGGAAAGCCGTATTCTTGACGCCGGTGTCTATGATGAGCAGGGCGACATGATTGCCCGCGCAGGCGAAAGTGTAAATGTCCGCGACCGTCTGGCGCTGGACGGTAAAAAAGCGGGCGGCTATTTCAACCAGCAGATTGTCGAACCCATTCAGGGGAAAAATGGTCCGCTGGGCTATCTGCGCCTGACGCTGGATACGCATACTTTAGCCACCGAAGCGAAACAGGTGGACAACACCACCAACATTTTACGCCTGATGCTGCTGCTCTCACTGGCCATTGGCGTGGTGCTGACCCGCACCCTGCTGCAGGGTAAACGTACCCGCTGGCAACAATCGCCCTTCCTGCTCACCGCCAACAAGTCGGTGCCAGAAGAGGAAGAGAGCGAGAAAAAAGAGTAACTCATTACAGGAAAGGAAAACTGACATGTCGACGCTTCGCCTGCTTATTTCTGACTCTTATGACCCCTGGTTTAACCTGGCGGTCGAAGAGTGTATTTTCCGTCAGATGCCCGCCACCCAGCGCGTTCTGTTTTTATGGCGCAATGCCGATACGGTCGTTATTGGGCGTGCGCAAAACCCGTGGAAAGAGTGTAATACCCGGCGAATGGAAGAGGACAACGTGCGCCTGGCGCGTCGCAGCAGCGGAGGCGGCGCGGTGTTCCACGATCTCGGCAATACCTGTTTCACCTTTATGGCCGGGAAGCCGGAATACGATAAGACGATTTCAACCTCCATTGTCCTGAATGCGCTCAATGCGCTGGGTGTGACGGCAGACGCTTCCGGGCGCAACGATCTGGTGGTGAAAACGCCAGACGGCGACAGGAAGGTCTCCGGCTCTGCCTATCGCGAAACCAAAGATCGCGGTTTTCATCACGGCACATTGCTGCTGAACGCCGATCTCAGCCGACTGGCAAACTACCTGAATCCGGATAAAAAGAAGCTGGCAGCCAAAGGCATTACCTCCGTACGCTCGCGCGTGGCGAATCTCACCGAACTGTTGCCGGGCATCACCCATGACCAGGTGTGTGCGGCGGTGACCGAGGCCTTTTTTGCCCACTATGGCGAACGCGTTGACGCGGAGGTGATCTCCCCTGACAACACCCCCGATCTGCCAAACTTCGCCGAAACCTTCGCCCGTCAGAGCAGTTGGGAGTGGAATTTCGGCCAGGCGCCGGCCTTCTCGCATCTGCTGGATGAACGTTTTACCTGGGGGGGCGTCGAACTGCACTTTGATGTTGAGAAAGGGCATATCACCCGTGCGCAGGTCTTTACCGACAGCCTTAATCCGGCACCGTTAGAAGCACTGGCCGTACGTCTTCAGGGCTGCCTTTATCGTGCCGTCGTCGTACAGCAGGAGTGCGAATCTTTGATAAGGGATTTTCCGGAGCAGGAGAAAGAGTTGCGGGAATTATCGGCGTGGATTGCGCAGGCGGTGCGCTGATAAAAAGCCCGCTGACGCTACGCTCAGCGGGCCTGTAAAACCGTAGGCCGGGTCAGGCTAAGCCGCTCCCCGGCACACCAGGTCTTACGCTTTATCGCCCAGCAGAACGGATTCCAGCGCGATTTTGATCATGTCGTTGAACGTGGTTTGACGCTCAGCAGCCGTCGTCTGCTCGTGAGTACGGATGTGGTCAGACACGGTGCAGATGGTCAGCGCTTTCGCCCCAAACTCTGCTGCCACACCGTAAATACCCGCCGCTTCCATTTCTACGCCCAGGATGCCGTACTTTTCCATCACGTCGAACATTTCGCCGTCCGGAGAGTAGAACAGATCCGCAGAGAACAGGTTGCCAACGCGCGCGTCCACGCCCAGCGCTTTCGCCGCGTCAACCGCGTCACGTACCATGCCGAAATCTGCAATCGCAGCGAAATCATGGTCTTTGAAACGAATGCGGTTCACTTTGGAATCGGTGCAGGCGCCCATACCAATTACCACGTCACGCAGTTTTACGTCCGGACGCACAGCACCACAGGAGCCGACGCGAATGATTTTTTTCACGCCGAAATCGGTGATCAGCTCTTTGGTGTAGATGGAGCAGGACGGGATCCCCATACCGTGACCCATCACGGAGATCTTACGGCCTTTGTAAGTCCCGGTGAAACCCAACATGCCGCGAACGTTGTTTACTTCGCGCACATCTTCAAGAAAAGTTTCAGCAATGTGCTTTGCACGCAGCGGGTCGCCCGGCATCAATACGACGTCAGCGAAATCACCCATTTCTGCATTAATGTGAGGAGTTGCCATCTTCAGTTCCTTTTGCATTGTTGTTTTTGCCGGGTGGCGGCGGTGCTTTACCCGGCCTACAAACGGTGTGTCGTAGGCCGGATAAGGGTAGCGTCATCCGGCAATTGCATTACAGCATGTTTTTACCGTATTCCATCGGCGACGTGCCAAAATACGACGCGAGAGTCTGACCAATATCCGCAAAGGTTTCGCGGTGGCCTAACGATCCTGGTTTCACTTTAGGCCCGTACACCAGCACCGGAATGTGTTCACGGGTGTGATCCGTACCGGTCCAGCTCGGGTCGCAGCCGTGGTCAGCGGTCAGGATCAGAATGTCATCCTCGCCCACCAGTTCCATCAGCTCCGGCAGACGGCGGTCGAACAGTTCCAGACCAGCCGCATAACCGGCGATATCACGACGGTGCCCCCATGAAGAGTCGAAATCCACGAAGTTGGTGAAGACAATCGTCTTATCGCCGGCTTCTTTCATCTCTTTAATGGTGGCGTCAAACAGCGCGTCCAGCCCCGTGGCTTTCACTTTTTTGGTGATGCCGCAGTTGGCGTAGATGTCCGCGATTTTACCCACGGACACCACATGGCCGCCCTTCTCATCGACCAGTTTCTGCAACACGGTCGGCGCTGGCGGTTCAACAGCCAGATCGTGACGGTTGCCGGTACGCTGGAAGTTACCCGCTTTATCGCCAATAAACGGACGCGCGATAACGCGGCCGATGTTGTAACCCCCTTCGGTCAGCTCTTCACGGGCGATCTCGCACAGCTCGTAGAGTTTATCCAGACCAAACGTCTCTTCGTGGCAGGCAATCTGGAATACGGAGTCAGCGGAGGTATAGAAAATCGGTTTACCGGTTTTCATGTGCTCTTCACCCAACTGATCCAGAATCACCGTACCGGAAGAGTGGCAGTTACCGAGGTAACCCGGCAGGTTTGCGCGTTTCACCAGCTTATCCAGCAGTTCCTGCGGGAAGCTGTTTTCGTGGTCGCTGAAATAGCCCCAGTCGAACAGAACCGGCACACCGGCGATTTCCCAGTGACCCGACGGCGTATCTTTACCGGAAGAGAGCTCATGCGCCCAGGCCCAGGCGCCAATCACTTGTGCGTTAGCGTCCATACCGGCTGCGATTTTGCCGGTGGAGCCTTCGTGCGCTTTCACCAGCCCCAGACGGGTGAGGTTTGGCAGATTCAGTGGGCCTTTACGACCATTGTCAGCTTCGCCTTTGGCACAGGCTTCAGCGATGTGCCCCATGGTGTCGGAACCGACGTCGCCAAAGCGATCTGCGTCTTCCGTTGCACCAATACCAAAGGAGTCCAGCACCATAATAAATGCACGTTTCATCTTGTTCTCCATTCATCTGCGCTGCAAAAAAGCGATCAGATCAGTATATAGCTATTCGGTGATTCGACGATAGACCGTTGGTGTGCTTTCAGGCGCTTTATCGTCAAGGATAATTGCCGCTTTGACAGCTTTCGCCGCCTCCTGCCAACTGGCTTCATCTTTCGCGTGGATTACCGCCAGCGGCTGCTTGCCGTCTACGCTGTCACCAAGACGCGCCATATCGGTAAAGCCGACGCTGTAATCAATGGTATCCGACGCCTGGCGACGACCGCCGCCCATCGACACCACCGCCATGCCCAGCGCACGGGTATCCATCGCGCTGACGAACCCTTCGCTATCAGCATAAACCGCTTTACTGAGCATTGCCGTCGGCAGGTATTTCGCGTAGTTCTCTACAAAGTCGGTCGGACCTTTCTGGGCGGCAACCATACGTCCAAAGACCTCAGCCGCTTTACCGTTATCCAGTACCGCCTGCAGTTTTGCACGCGCGTCAGCGTCGTCTTTCGCCAGGTTGCCGGAGATCAGCATTTCAACACACAGCGCCATCGTTACGTCGAACAGACGTGGGTTGCGGTATTCGCCGGTCAGGAACTGCACCGCTTCGCGCACTTCCACGGCGTTACCGGCGCTTGACGCCAGCACCTGATTCATATCAGTCAACAGTGCGGTGGTGCGTACGCCAGCACCGTTCGCCACGCCCACAATGGCTTCCGCCAGCGCTTCAGAAAGCTCATAGGTTGGCATAAACGCGCCGCTGCCGACTTTCACGTCCATAACCAGCGCATCCAGCCCTTCCGCCAGTTTTTTCGCCAGAATGGAGCCAGTGATAAGCGGAATGGAATCCACCGTCGCGGTGATGTCGCGGGTGGCATAAAAACGTTTGTCCGCCGGTGCGAGCGAGCTGGTTTGCCCGATGATCGCCACACCCACGTCCTTAATGATTTCACGGAAACGGTTGTCGTCCGGGAAGATATCGAACCCCGGAATTGCTTCAAGCTTATCGAGCGTACCACCGGTATGCCCCAGTCCGCGTCCCGAGATCATCGGGATGTAGCCGCCACAGGCAGCGACCATTGGGCCAAGCATCAGCGACGTCACATCGCCCACGCCGCCAGTGGAGTGTTTATCGACGATAGGGCCGTTCAGATTCAGACTTTTCCAGTCCAGTACGGTTCCTGAATCCCGCATTGCCATGGTCAGCGAAACGCGTTCTGGCATCGTCATATCGTGGAAGAAAATGGTCATCGCCAGGGCGGCGATTTGCCCTTCAGAGACAGTGTTGTCACGAATTCCGTTGATAAAGAAACGAATTTCTTCATCGCTCAGCGCATGACCATCACGTTTTTTACGAATAATTTCTTGTGCGAGAAACACGGTAACCCCCTGAGGGAAAAGGAAGAAGGTCAGTCGCAGGCCGGATAAGCTGCGCGCCATCCGGCGCTACAGGAAAAATGCCGGATGGCGGCAAAAACCTTATCCGGCCTACAGGTTAATCAAAAGTCATTAGTAGCTGCTTGCGCTCTTACCGTCGCCGTGCCCCAGCGCCTTCAGCAGGCTTGCCAGCAGGCTGGATGCCCCAAAACGGTAATGACGAGAATCCGCCCAGTCCGCGCCGAACAGTTCGTCAGCGATAGCGAGGAACTGCTGAGCATCTTCGGCGGTACGCACGCCGCCCGCCGGTTTGAAGCCCACGGTTTTCGATACGCCCATGTCACGAATCACTTCCATCATGATGCGCGCGCTTTCCGGCGTGGCGTTCACCGGTACTTTACCGGTTGAGGTTTTAATGAAATCCGCCCCGGCTTTGATAGAGATTTCAGAAGCTTTACGAATAAGCTGCTCTTCTTTCAGTTCGCCGGTTTCGATGATCACTTTCAGCAGCACGTTTGCCGCCGCGCACGCGTCTTTACAGGCTTTCACCAGGTCGAAACCGACCTGTTCGTTACCGGCCATCAGCGCACGGTACGGGAAGACCACGTCCACTTCGTCCGCCCCGTAGGCAATTGCCGCACGGGTTTCCGCCAGCGCGATCTCAATATCGTCGTTACCGTGCGGGAAGTTGGTCACCGTTGCAATACGGATGTCCGGTGTGCCCTGCTCTTTCAGCGTTTTACGCGCAATCGGGATAAAACGAGGATAGATGCAGACTGCTGCGGTGTTGCCAACCGGGGTTTTCGCCTGATGACACAGCGCGATCACTTTTTCATTGGTGTCGTCGTCATTCAGGGTGGTCAGGTCCATCAGTTTCAGTGCGCGCAGGCTGCTTGCAGTTAAATCGCTCATAACATTCTCCAACGGCATCGCCGTATTAAATTCTCACCTTGCGAGTCTGTTAGTATTCTAACATCGACTCACCATTACACTTCGATATACATCACAGTTAATGAAAACTACGTACAAATTTGCATTACTGTAATGAGATTAACTTCAAATAATCGCCCTTTTCTGCCGATTTCTTCTCCACTCAGGCGCATCAGGATCAAAGTGCCAACAGCGCATCTTTCTACAATGGCATCATGATTTTCGGCCGATAAAGGAATCCCGATGCCTACGC
Source organism: Citrobacter sp. ANG330 (assembly GCF_047467925.1). Classification (NCBI taxonomy): domain Bacteria; kingdom Pseudomonadati; phylum Pseudomonadota; class Gammaproteobacteria; order Enterobacterales; family Enterobacteriaceae; genus Citrobacter; species Citrobacter sp. ANG330. Next base: position 285,886 of record NZ_JASJUI010000003.1, read on the forward strand.
CCCATGAAACCGCGCTGCAACAACGTTGCCAGCAAATCGTCACCAGCTCACTCCTCAGTCCGGAGCAGAAACGCCATTTTCTGGCGCTGGAAGCAGAAAACAACCTGCCTTACCCTGCGCTACCCGCCGGGGCGCGCCAGGCGCTGGACGACGGGGTTATCTGCGATATGTTCGAAGGTCACGCGCCGTATAAACCGCGCTACGTGCTTCCTGATTACGCGCGTTTTCTGGCTAACGGTTCAGCCTGGCTGGAACTGGAAGGGGCAAAAGATCTGGATGACGCGCTGTCCCTGTTGACTATCCTGTACCATCACGTGCCTTCCGTCACATCGATGCCGGTTTACCTGGGGCAACTGGATACGCTGCTGCAACCATATGTGAAAATTCTAACACAAGAAGCGATCGATATTCGAATAAAACGTTTCTGGCGTTATCTCGACAGAACGCTGCCTGACGCTTTTATGCATGCCAACATTGGCCCCGCCGATACTCCCATCACCCGGGCTATTTTACGTGCCGATGCAGAATTAAAGCAGGTTGCGCCTAACCTAACCTTTATTTATGACCCGGAAATCACGCCCGACGATCTGCTACTGGACGTGGCGAAAAACATTTGTGAATGCAGCAAGCCGCATATTTCTAACGGCCCTGTAAATGATAAAATTTTCACAAAAGGTCGCTATGGCATCGTCAGTTGTTACAACTCTCTGCCGCTCGCCGGCGGCGGCAGCACGCTGGTTCGCCTCAATCTGAAAGCTATTGCCGAGCGCAGCACCTCTGTCTATGACTTCTTTAACCGCACCCTGCCGTACTACTGCCAGCAGCAAATCGCCATCATCGATGCGCGATGTGAGTTCCTCTATGAGAAATCACATTTCTTTGAGAATAGCTTCCTGGTGCAGGAAGGTCTGATCGATCCACAGCGTTTTGTGCCAATGTTCGGTATGTATGGTCTGGCGGAAGCCGTCAATCTGCTGTGTGAAAAGGCCGGAATGAATGCACGCTACGGTAAAGAGGAGACGGCAAACGATCTGGGGTATCGCATCAGCGCCCAGTTGGCTGATTTTGTTGAAAACACCCCAGTGAAATACGGCTGGAAAAACCGCGCCATGCTACACGCCCAGTCGGGAATCAGTTCGGATACCGGCACCACCCCAGGCGCACGTTTGCCCTATGGCGATGAACCGGATCCGATCACCCATCTGCAAGCCGTCGCCCCCCATCACGCCTATTATCAGTCTGGAATCAGTGACATTCTGACGCTCGATGAAACCATCAAGCGTAACCCGCAGGCGCTGGTGCAACTCTGTCTGGGCGCGTTCAAAGCGGGAATGCGCGAGTTTACCGCTAACGTCAGCGGTAACGATCTGGTCCGCGTCACGGGATACATGGTGCGCCTGTCGGATCTGGAAAAATATCGTGCTGAAGGCTCACGAACCAATACCACCTGGCTGGGTGAAGAGGCCGCGCGAAATACGCATATTCTGGAACGTCAACCTCGTGTCGTCAGTCATGAACAGCAGATGCGCTTTCGTTAGTCAGGTTATTCCTTTCTCCTGCGTGGACGGGCCGGGCAGTCGTCTGGCCCTGTTTCTGCAAGGGTGCAATCTGCGCTGTAAGAATTGCCACAACCCGTGGACGATGGGACGCTGCAATCACTGTGGCGAATGCGTCCCGCAGTGCCCGCATCAGGCGTTGAGTTTCAGTGCAGGGAAAGTTATCTGGCAGGCTGACGTATGCGAGCAGTGCGATACCTGTTTGCAGATGTGCTCGCAGCAGGCAACGCCGATGTCGCAAACAATGAGCGTGGAAGAGGTGTTGCGTCAGCTCCGCAAAGCCTCGCTGTTTATTGAAGGAATCACCGTCAGCGGCGGCGAAGCCACCACGCAGTTGCCTTTCATTGTGGACTTATTTACGGCTATTAAGGCCGATGCGCAGCTTCAGTCGCTCACCTGCCTGGTCGATAGTAATGGCCTGTTGAGCGAAACCGGCTGGGAAAAGTTGCTGCCGGTTTGCGATGGTGTGATGCTTGATCTCAAAGCCTGGGACAGTACGTGCCATATAGCGCTCACCGGACGGGATAATGAGCAAATCAAACGCAGTATTACGCTGCTGTCACAGCGGGGAAAACTGACGGAACTGAGGTTGCTGGTGATCCCCGGGCAGGTGGATTATCTGCAACACATTGATGCGCTGGCGACGTTCATCAGGCAACTGGGCGATGTTCCGGTGCGACTGAACGCCTTTCACGCCCACGGCGCTTACGGCGAAGCAAGAAGCTGGCCTGGCGCGACGCCGGAGGATGTGGCGCAACTGGCCAATGCGTTACAAGAACGCGGTGTGAATCGTCTTATTTTCCCGGCGTTATACCTTTAGCCGCCCAGATTGAACAGCGTCGTCGAATTCCGGTACAGCGCGTCAGCAATCCGCTCCGCGGGTTCCGGGCGTAATTCGCATAACGCTTCGAACACTCTTGCCGCCTGCTCCGGGCGGTTTGGCTGCCCCTGAAAACCATTGAGCGGCATATCCGGCGCGTCTGTCTCCAGCAGCAATGCCTCCAGCGGCAGTTGCGCTATCACATCGCGGGTTTTGCGGGCGCGCGGGTAGGTGATCGTGCCACCGACGCCGATTTTGTATCCCAGTTGTACAAAGCGTTCGGCCTGTTGCAGGCTGCCAGCAAATCCATGAACCACGCCGGTACGCGGCAAATCATGACGTTTAAGATGCATCGCCAGCTTGTCGTGTGTGCGCCGGGAATGGAGAATCACCGGGAGCTCGAACCGTTTTGCCAGCGTCAATTGCGCTTGCAGAAACCGCTCCTGCTTAGCAAATTGCGGATCGTCGCGATACAGATCCAGGCCTACTTCACCAATAGCGACCACCTTTGCCGGACGCTGTTCCAGCGCCTGTCGCAGCCGTTCGAGATGATCTTCCGTATGCTGTTCAATCACAATTGGATGTAAACCGAGCGCGGCATAGAGAGGCGAAAAGCGTTCCGCCAACGCCAGCACGCGGGCAAAGTTTGCCGCTTCCGTTGCCGGAATCACGATTTTCTCCACGCCTGCCGCGCCTGCCTGTTGCAGACTGTCTGCTTCCTCCCCGATAAAAGGTGGAAAATCAAAGTGACAGTGGGTGTCGATAAAGCGAAAACTCACGCCAGATCCTCATTACTGAATGTCGTATCGTTAGCCTGCGGTGCATCACTTACCGCCGCCACATGGACATCGTTGGCGACCGGTGCCGGAGGAACCACCACCGGCGTCGGGGTGACGATCTGTGGCAGGTGTCGCAGTAACGGCGGTTCCGCCGCCAGCAGTTTTCCCACGGTCGCCAGGAAGTAACGCCCGCACAGCCGGCCAATTTTATAGTCTTCGCGCAGCGCTGGAATGCGGCTTCCCAGCGCCATACTTTTCAGCGGCTTCGGCGGGTAGATCTCAAAGATCCTTAGCTTGCCCGGCGGTTTTTCAATAAAGCGCTGAATTTCCGTATAGCTGGTCTCATGGTGTTGAACCAGATTGACCAGCGACTGCAGGCTACTTTCACTCAACCAGCGCTCCATTCGTTTAAACCACTGCGGGGTGTAGTACATTTGCGAAGGCACAGTACGGATGACCACCAGCGTTTTCGCCCCCTGCTTCACGGCTTCACGAACCGGGATCGCATCACTGATGCCGCCGTCGAGGTAATTAATCCCCTCCAGCGACACACCGCTACGATAAAAGCCAGGAATTGCGCTGGTCGCCCGGATCAAATCAAGCCAGTTTTGCTTCGTCGGCGAGAAATAGCCCGGCGTATAATCATCGCCCCGACAGGCGCACATGTAGAAATTTTTACCCGTCTCGAACAGGTGGGCGGCGGTGTCCATTTGCAGTGGCATCTGGCTGGCCGTCGCTTCCACCAGCCAGTCGAGGTCGATCAGATTCCCACCGCGCACAAAGCGTACCGGATCAAAGAATTCACGTTTGGTGGTATAGCGCATGATAACTTTGCGCCCATAACCTGGCTGGTTGCACAGATAGGCTGAGAGATTTTGTGCGCCCGCAGAAGTACCGTAGTAGAGATCGAAGGGATTAAACTGCGCACGCATGAATTCATCCAGCACACCGGCCGTAAAGATCCCTCGCTGTCCACCGCCTTCACAGACGAGTGCCAGACGACCAGGTTTGAACGTTCTTAATGCTAGCGGCGCAATATTGCCGAGCGTAACGGGTATACGCTGCCCCACCTCTGCCTTCCTGTTTTTATTCTGTGATGTGCCAAAGTAACGCAAATTCGCGACGGCTAAAACAGAAAAAGCCAGTCCAATGGACTGGCTTGGTAGCGATATAGCGTTACAGATTACACGCTAGGGTCGTTTACGGCCCATAAACAGGCTGACCAGGAACAGAATGATCCCGACGACGAAGACAATTTTCGCCGCGCCCGCAGCAGTACCAGCCAGTCCACCAAATCCCAGTGCGGCGGCAATTAACGCGATAACCAGAAATATAATGCCCCAACGAAACATAAGCTTCTCCTTTACCATAGTTAATGTCGACCGCTTGTTATGAGCGCTCAGGCTACTCATTCGCGATATTTTTAGTGTGGTGCACATTACGCCCCCCGACAAATGTCAGGGGGTGGAATACAAAGAATTACTGAGCTTTCAGGTCGTTTTTGACGCTTTTCACACCATCAACCGCTTTTGCGATACTTTCAGCGCGTTCAATTTGCGCCTGTGAATCGACGGTGCCGGAAAGCTGGACCACACCATCGGTCGTTTCAACTTTCACTTTTCGGGACGGGACGATGTCATCTGCCAGCAGTTTTGCTTTCACTTCGCTGGTCGTGGCGGTGTCACCGGCATATCCTTTCACGGAGCTTTCTTTGCTGTCACGAACGTGAAGTTTGTCGCTAACGGACGTGACGCCTTCAACACCTTTCGCGACTTTTACCGCTTCTTCCGCCTGCGCCTGGCTCTCAACGAAGCCACTCAGCGTCACCACTTTCTGTTCGGTTTTAACGGAAATATCGGTGCTCTTAATGCTTTCATGATCCACCAGTGCCGCTTTTACCTTTGCAGTAATGGCGCTGTCATCCATGAAATTACCGACTTTATTCATAGAGCTATCGACTTTTTGCCCTGCACTTTCAGTACCGGACTGCGCTTTATCCGTCGTTGCGTTTTCTGCATAGGCAGAACCCGTAGCAACAGCAGAGGTCAACATCACGGCCAGCAGAGTTTTAGAAATCTTAAGTCTTGTCATAGTCATCGATTTAGTCCTGTTTGGTTTGCTCGTAATTTGAGCTCAGGCAACCCAGGGTTGCATTGCTGAATGGGGTGAGACACTCACCCAGTTCAGAAGTCAATGGCAGCGGTCACAATCACAAGCGTGATGATGATGCTCTTGCCGCAGCCCTTCCGAGTCAGTTATTAATATGGCGACTACAATAAACATCAGCGTTAAGTACTTAAATTCACGCATTGAACGGTATTTAAAGCCGACATTTATGTCATCACTTTGTTAAATATAGATCACAATTTCGAAATCGCTCGTCGGGTTGCGCAAAAAACAGGCAGTCATAAGCAAAACAGAGGGATTTAAGAACATTCCGCAAGGGGCTAAAAAGGCAGGAAAAGTCGCAGAGCGCAGCGGATGCCGCGCTCTGCAGGGCGATTAGTGTTCGCGGGTTTTGCGGAACTGAACGTCAGGGTAACGTTCTTGCGTCAGGTTGAGGTTCACCATCGTCGGCGCGATGTAGGTCAGGTTATCACCGCCATCGAGCGCCAGTTGAACTTCGTTCTTACGCTTAAACTCTTCGAATTTCTTCGCGTCAGCGCATTCCACCCAACGCGCTGTCGCCACGTTGACGGACTCATAAATAGCCTCAACGTTGTACTCACTCTTCAGGCGGGCAACGACCACGTCGAACTGCAGCACACCAACCGCGCCCACAATCAGATCGTTGTTGGCAATCGGACGGAACACCTGTACCGCACCTTCTTCGGAAAGCTGTACCAGACCTTTCAGCAACTGCTTCTGCTTCAGCGGATCTTTCAGACGAATGCGGCGGAACAGTTCAGGCGCAAAGTTCGGGATGCCGGTGAACTTCATCATTTCACCCTGAGTAAAGGTGTCGCCAATCTGGATAGTGCCGTGGTTGTGCAAACCGAGGATATCGCCCGGGTAAGCTTCTTCGACATGCGAACGGTCACCGGCCATAAAGGTCAGTGCGTCAGAGATCACCACGTCTTTACCGATACGGACCTGACGCATCTTCATGCCTTTTTCGTACTTGCCGGAAACAACGCGCATGAATGCCACGCGGTCACGGTGTTTCGGGTCCATGTTGGCCTGAATTTTAAAGACGAAGCCGGTGAACTTCTCTTCTTCCGCTTCCACCACGCGCGTATCGGTTTTGCGCGGCATTGGCGCTGGCGCCCACTCCACCAGACCATCCAGCATATGGTCAACGCCGAAGTTACCCAGCGCGGTACCAAAGAAGACCGGGGTGATTTCACCCGCCAGGAACAGCTCTTTATCAAACTCGTTAGAGGCGCCCTTCACCAGTTCCAGCTCGTCGCGCAATTGTTGCGCCAGATCGTCGCCCACGGCCGCGTCGAGATCCGGGTTATCCAGCCCTTTTACAATGCGCACTTCCTGGATGGTATGGCCTTTACCGGTCTGATACAGATAGGTTTCATCTTTATAAAGATGGTAAACGCCTTTGAACAGCTTCCCGCAGCCAATCGGCCAGGTAATCGGCGCACAGCCAATTTTCAGCTCGTTCTCGACTTCGTCCAGTAATTCCATCGGGTCCCGGATATCGCGGTCGAGTTTGTTCATAAAAGTGAGGATCGGCGTATCACGAAGACGGGTGACTTCCATCAGCTTACGGGTACGATCCTCGACGCCTTTTGCGGCGTCGATCACCATCAGACAGCAGTCAACCGCCGTCAGGGTACGATAGGTATCTTCGGAGAAGTCTTCGTGCCCGGGGGTGTCGAGTAGGTTAACCAGGCAGTTGTGATACGGAAATTGCATCACGGAGGTGGTAATGGAGATCCCACGCTGCTTTTCCATTTCCATCCAGTCCGATTTCGCATGCTGACTGGAACCACGGCCTTTTACCGTACCGGCAGTCTGGATCGCCTGTCCGAACAATAACACCTTCTCAGTGATGGTGGTTTTACCCGCATCCGGGTGAGAAATAATGGCAAAAGTGCGGCGCTTGGCCACCTCCTGCAAATAAGGAGACAACGTCATAGTTCATTCTTCTTGAGTAAACGCGGCATCGCACCGCGCATGTTGAATACGAAAAATTGCGGCTATTTTACCCATCAGCGGGGGGGAGGCAATCAGTGTTTACACAGGAGTTGCTCCAGTTCGGCTAATGACGATACGGTCCAGGTCGGCTCGATGCCTTCCGGCTGCTCGTGATGATGGGCATTCAGCCAGCAGGTGGACAGCCCGGCGTTGATGCCGCCGAGAATATCGGACGCAGCGGTATCACCGACCATCAGTACGCGAGAACGATCGGGATTGCCCGCCTGCGCAAGCGCGTAGTCAAAAATCTTCGGATCCGGCTTTGCCACGCCCACTTCTTCGGAAATGACCAGCAAATCAAAGTAGTCGCGAAGCCCCGTGCGTTCCAGACGGATTTGCTGCAACGAGGTGAAACCATTGGTAATGATGCCAATTTTAGCTTTGCCGCGAATCGCATTGAGCAGTGAAACCGCACCCGGCAACGGCGCGCAAATTTCGGCCATCGCATTCATAAAGGCATCGTTAAGCGAGCCCGGCTCAACCTTTAACCGTTCTGCCCAGTTCTGGAAACGGGCATGTTGAAGCTGTAATGAGGTGATCGCGCCGTTTTGGTAGTCCACCCACAGCGGTTTATTCACAGCCTGGTAGTCCTGAAAATCTTCAGCGGTAAAGGTGATGCTGTAGTCAAGAAACATCCGCTGTAAGCCAGTAAACGAGTCAAACGTGAACAGCGTTTCGTCGGCATCAAAGAAAATCCAGTCCCACTTCATCATTACACCTTCTTTTACATACTGATTGGCAGAGCCATTATGATGGCGTCCTCACGACCGTCAGCGGTCGGATAGTAATTGCGGCGAATCGTTGCCTCGTTGAAGCCTAAGCTTTCATACAGTGCGATGGCGGCAACGTTGGAGGCGCGAACCTCCAGCCACAGCGTCAGGACGCCGCGTTTTTCTAACTCATCAATGAGATGTTCAAGCAGCGCTTTCCCTAATCCCCGGCGCTGAAAGTCGGGATCAACGGCAATATTGAACAGCGTAGCTTCATCCAGCACCACCTGCGTAATCGCAAAGGCCGCCATTCTCCCGTCTACCGTGAATTGATAGTTCAGATAGCGTTCCCCCTGATTACTGGCGAAAGTCTGTTCGCTCCAGGGAAAAGCATGGGCGCGCTTTTCAATCTGAAAGGCGGCGGATAAATCACTCTGATTGAGGGAAGAAATCGTGTTCATGTGTGCAGATTTGTTGCCATAGTGCGGCGCGTGCCGTTGGGTTTACCCGTAATTCATCAAATTCAGGCGTGGCAATCTGCGCGCCTTCCAGCGTCAGCGGCGCGTCAGTGCCCAGCCGCCAACTGTTGCAGCTACTGCCCTCTGGCAGCATCGCAACGCGTTCTGGCGTCACCTGTAAAACCTGATCGGGACTGAGGGTTAATGCGCGCAGAATATCGCTGACCAGAGGTTCGGTCAGCGGCGGCAGTGTTTCGCCTACCATTACCAGACGGACATGTGCGGGAATGGAAATTGCTACCTCTCCCTGCAACGCGCCGGGGCGACGCAGCGACCACTGGGTAATGCCCAGTTGCTGTAACTGCCAGTCTCGTCGGGTTGTCATAGCGAATCGCTCCTGTATTCAGGGGCGCAAATATAGCAAATTAGTCGAATAGACGCCATCAAACGTCTATAATCGCCCGCTGTATGAATTAAGGAGTTTTCCATGTCTGCTTTTACCCCGGCAAGTGAAGTCTTGCTGCGCCACAGTGATGATTTCGAACAAAGCCGTATTCTGTTTGCCGGAGACTTGCAGGATGACCTGCCCGCACGCTTTGAAAGCGCTGACCGCCGCGTGCATACCCAACAATTCCACCACTGGCAGGTGCTGAGCCGCCAGATGGGCGACAACGCACGCTTCAGCCTTGTCGCACAAGCGCAAGACGTGGCTGACTGCGACACCTTTATCTACTACTGGCCGAAAAACAAACCAGAAGCCCAGTTCCAGTTGATGAACATTCTGTCGCTGCTTCCCGTGGGAACCGACATTTTCGTGGTCGGTGAAAACCGCAGTGGCGTACGGAGCGCCGAGCAAATGCTGGCGGAATACGCCCCGCTGAATAAAATCGACAGCGCACGTCGTTGCGGCCTGTATCACGGTCGTCTGGAAATGCAGCCGACGTTTGATGCCGATAAATTTTGGGGCGAGTACAACGTTGACAGGCTGACGATCAAAACCTTACCGGGCGTCTTCAGCCGCGATGGTCTGGATGTCGGCAGCCAGTTGCTGCTTTCCACCCTGACGCCGCATACCAAAGGCAAAGTGCTGGACGTCGGCTGTGGCGCAGGCGTGCTTTCTGTCGCGCTGGCCAGCCATTCGCCGAAAGTGCGTTTGACGCTCTGCGACGTCGCCGCACCAGCGGTGGAAGCCAGCAGCGCAACGCTTGCGGCAAACGGTATTGAAGGTGAGGTTTTTGCCAGCAATGTCTTTTCTGACGTGACAGGCCGCTTTGACATGATCATCTCCAACCCACCGTTCCACGACGGGATGCAGACCAGCCTGGACGCCGCGCAAACTCTGATTCGCGGCGCGGTACGTCATCTTAACAGCGGCGGCGAATTGCGCATTGTCGCTAACGCCTTCCTGCCATATCCACAGGTGCTGGATGAGACGTTTGGTTTCCACGAGGTCATTGCCCAGACCGGGCGCTTCAAGGTTTATCGCACCATCATGACCCGCCAGGCCAAAAAAGCCTAATTGTTATAACGGCCATGTGAATGGCCGTTGAGAGGGATGACAAACCTCATCCCGATACCGGACAAGAAGAGATCACCTCACTATAAACAAGGAAAATCAACTCATTGATTTTCGGCTGATAACCACAAAGAAGGAAAAACGGCCATGTGAATGGCCGTTTTTGCAGCAATCATCGCCATCCCGCGTAATTAACTATTGACGAAAAGCTGAAAACCACTAGAATGCGCCTCCGTGGTAGCGATTCTTTTTAAGAATCGATGGTATGCGAAGGTGGCGGAATTGGTAGACGCGCTAGCTTCAGGTGTTAGTGTCCTTACGGACGTGGGGGTTCAAGTCCCCCCCCTCGCACCATAAACCACGTTGATATTGCTCGCACTGGGCGAAGGTGGCGGAATTGGTAGACGCGCTAGCTTCAGGTGTTAGTGTTCTTACGGACGTGGGGGTTCAAGTCCCCCCCCTCGCACCAACGAGGCGATATCAAAAAATAAGATGACTGTGCGAAGGTGGCGGAATTGGTAGACGCGCTAGCTTCAGGTGTTAGTGTCCTTACGGACGTGGGGGTTCAAGTCCCCCCCCTCGCACCAATTATCTTATCTTCCTCACCTGCGTATTTCCTGTTATTCATCCCTGATTCCCGTTCATCATCACCAGCATCATCCCGCCGATCAACACAACACATGATGGTAACAGCACAAAGTGCCGTAATTGTTTGTGATAGAGCATCGCTGGTGTCAACAACAAGCCGAATACAATAATGGTCTTCCATGCCCCGAGGGAAAGATCGGCAAACGCCAGCCCGGCAATCACGATCCCCGGCAGCAAGACTCCCCAGCCACTACCCAGCGCCCGTTGCAACATGGTTTCACCTCTCACATTGATAATGATAACCAATATCATATGATAAATTTTCTCATTTGTCAGCAACCCATACACCACTTACATGAGCTTTACTTAAGCAATGATGACACGAATTATTTAAGGTGATAAATTGCACAGCGGTAAACATAGAGACACAATAATCTGAACTTATGCGAGCACCTTCTCGCCCATTATTTGTGTGACCTGAACTGTGTAATTGTTAGATAAATAATGAAGTTAAGATATGACTGCACAATCCTTGCAAACTCTGCGCACAAAAAAATACCAACTCTCTCTGCGACTCTTTTTGTTTCTCAACGCTATTTCCGCGTTGTTTGCCGTAGCCTTTCCGATCTATCCCAATAAAACCCTCTCCACACCAGGAGTCCTCATCCTTGTGCTGAGTACTGCGTTACTGACATGGCATGTAAGGTATGCAAAGAAGCGGATTAATCTCCATGCCATCTCGATACTCTTTGGTGGGTTATGGGCAGCACACATTACGCTGAAATACCTGGCTCAGCAGAATCCTGATAATTCTTTTTTGCTGATTGCACTGTTGACGGTGTTATTTATAGGCTCTATTGCTTTTGCCAATAATATCATTGCATTTACCCTTCATTCGCTACCGTCCTTGTTGGCCTGCTTATGGTTAAACGGCAGCGAAAACGGTCTGCGGCTACTTTTTTTTATGGCTCTGCCCATGGTCGGTATCGCAATCCAGCATGTGATTCAAAAACGTTACGATGATTTCGCCCAACAATTAATGTTCAAATTACTCGCCGAAAAAGAGACGCTGACGGACCTCAGCATGCTTGATCCATTAACGGGCTTGTACAATCGACGCGGGCTCCAGCATAAGCTGAAAGCCGTGCTGGAACTGGACACGCATGAGCATTACGTTTTACTGATCGACATCGACCACTTTAAAGCCTACAACGATCACTACGGGCATATGATGGGCGATCAGGCGCTGATCCGCGTATCCGCCGCGATCCGCAATGCCGTGCGTTCACGCGATGTTGTCGCCCGTTTTGGCGGTGAAGAGTTTATGGTGTTACTGACGGCGAGTGACCCGCAGGCAGCCCGTACGGCGGCTGAACGCATCCGACAGAACGTTTACGATCTTAAAATTCCCCATATATTCAATGAAAGTGTCGCGACTCATGTCACGATCAGTATCGGTATTGCACCTCTGGAGGGAAGAGATGTGGAAGCGGCGATTCTTCATGCCGATCAGGCGCTCTATAAAGCGAAGGATCAGGGTCGCAACCATATTTTAGTCAGTGGTGATCCGGGTATCGCCTGACAAACCACGGCGCATTCGTGCGCCGTTCAATGCCAGACAAACAAAGATCTTGCTATCGGTTATGTCTATCGCTAGGATTGGAAATCATTATCATTTAGATTTCTATCCAGATTATGGCCTACCGTTCCGCACCGATCATTGACGATGTCATCTGGCGAGGGCCTCTCCAGCCGCAGATGCCCTCGCTGGCTGAGGCCGTGCGCGCAACCCTGGCTCAGACGCGTGAGCATCTGCTGGATTTCATCCGTCTGGATGAACCAGCTCCGCAGAGCGCGATGACACTGGCGCAATGGCGTCGTCCCAGTGAACTCAAGTCTTTGCTGGCAATTTACTCCGATCATATTTATCGCAACCACCCTACACAACCGCGCGAAAATAAACCGCTAATCTCGCTATGGGCGCAGTGGTATATCGGTTTGATGGTGCCCCCGTTGATGCTTGCTCTGCTCACGCAGGAGGCGGCAATGGATGTCTCACCTGAACATGTTCACGTTGAGTTTCACGAAACGGGACGTGCCGCCTGCTTCTGGATTGACGTCCACCAGGATCTACTGACGACAACACAATCACCGCAGGCGCGCATGGAAACACTGGTTAAGCAGGCACTGATGCCAGTCATTCAGGTGCTTGAAGCGACCGGCGAGATCAACGGTAAACTTATCTGGAGCAATACCGGCTATCTGATTAACTGGTATCTCACCGAGATGAAACCGCTGCTGGGGGAAGAGTTGTTGAATACGCTACGCCAGGTCTGCTTCTTTGAAAAGCAGTTGTCCTGTGGTGCTGACAACCCGCTCTGGCGCACCGTCGTCCCTCGAGAAGGGATTCTGGTGCGCAGAACATGCTGTCAGCGCTATCGCCTGCCAGACGTTCAGCAATGTGGTGACTGTACGCTGAAGTAATCTGGGGGAACGCCCCCCAGAAGATTACAACGCAATCTGTTCGTTTTCCGCGTCTGAACGCTGTGCCTCTTCAGCCTCTTGTTCCAGCAACTGCTTCTCGTACACTTTAAAGAACGGGAAGTAGATGACCGCTGAAACCATAGCCAGAAGAACCACCAGAATCGCCGCGCGATAATCCCAGCCTAATGCCCACGCCGCACCGACCGGCGCTGGCGCGGTCCACGGCACCACTGAAATCACGCGACCAATCAGATCCAGTTTCATCGCCGCCCAGGCCAACACAGCATTCACCATCGGTGCCAGCAGAAAAGGAATAAAGAACACCGGGTTCATGACAATGGGCGTACCGAAAATCACTGGCTCGTTAATGTTGAAAATACTGGGTACTACGCTCAGCCGGCCTATTGAGCGCAGATGCACGGAACGACTGCGCAGATAGCAAATCACGAGCCCCATCGTCGCACCCGACCCACCGATCACGATGAAGAATGTCCAGAATGCCTCCATGAAAATATGCGGTAATGGTGCCCCTTGCGCCAGCGCTGTCTGATTCATGCCAAGGTTGGTCAGCCAGAACATTTGCAGCATTCCGGAAACGATCGCCGCACCGTGGATACCTGCAAACCACAACAGATGGCCAATCAGTACCGCCAGTAAAATCGCTGGCAGAGAGTCGGCAGCCGACACCAATGGTTTAAAGATGGACATAATGGCTTGCGGGATGAGCATATCGAACTGTGCCTGAATCAACAGACTGAGCGGATACAACGTCAGTACCACAACCAGCACCGGGATCAGCAGATCGAATGAGTTTTTAATCATCGGCGGTACCTGTTCAGGTAACCGTATGCCAATGTTATGCGCCTTCAGAAAGCGCATCATCTCTACGCAGTAAATCGCCACCAGTATCGCCGTAAAAATCCCGGTTCCGCCGAGGCTATCTACGGGTAACGTGCCTTTTGTTTTAGGCGCCGCCACCAGTAAAAAAGCCATGATCGATAACATAGCGCACATGAAAGGATCCAACTGATGCGATTTCGCGTAATGTTTTCCGAGGTTATAGGCGATGGCTGCACAAATGTAGATCGACATGATCCCCATGGTCATATCAAAAGGGGTGAGGATCTGCCCTTCAAATTGCTTCGCCAGATCCAGCCAGGCCCGGGCAAATCCCCAGGTAGTATCCGGCGAAAATGGAGGATAGGCAAAAACCAGCAGAAAAGATCCGACAATCATAAAAGGCATGGCAGAGATAAAGCCATCACGAATAGCCATAACATGACGCTGTGAAGAAATGCGCCCGGCAATCGGACTCACATAGTTTTCAACAAACCGGAAAATCACATTAAAGACTGCATGGTTGGTAGATTTCATAAGTGGCTCTTTTTATGTGATACAGAGGAAGTGACAGCTCCAGTATTAATCGCTCTTTCACAGACTGCAACCGGTTACGGTAACCGGTTTCCGTGATTGTGAAGAGGATCGAAAAATCGCCCATGTTGCTGGTTTGTTACATTAAAATATTTACAGTACAGGACGACTTATGCCAAATTACGCCAGCAGTTTTCTGAAGCGTTGGGATTAAAAAAAAGCGTCAGGAGAATCGAATGAGTTTGCAATCGGTACGGCAATTTCTGGCCGAACATGCCCCGGATATTGAAATCATTGAATTAGGTCAAAGCACCGCGACGGTGGAACTGGCGGCAAAAGCACATAACGTCCAGCCAGGACAGATAGCGAAAACCCTTTCGCTGAAGGTTAAGGACGCCATCATCCTGATCGTCGCCAAAGGCGATGCAAGACTGGATAATAAGAAACTTAAAAGCACTTTCGGTGCCAAAGCGCGCATGTTAAGCAGTGATGAGGTCGTCAATGCGACGGGACATCCCGTTGGCGGGGTCTGCCCTTTCGGACTGGAAACCCCGTTGCCCGTGTATTGTGACATCTCTTTACGAGCGTTTACCGAAGTGCTTCCTGCTGCCGGCGCTATCGATAGCGCAGTGCGTATTGCACCAGAGCGCATGGCTGAACTGACTTCTGCTATCTGGGTTGATGTGTGCCAGTAAACGTCCGTTACTGACTATTGCGGTGATTAAAGTAAAATATCCGCCGCATGCAGTAAACCAGCGTCAGAGTTCACCCCCAGCTTCGACATCACATTAAACTTATGCGCCCGAATGGTTTTAATATTCCGCGCCAGTTCAGTCGCAATTTGCGGCATTGAGTAACCGCAGGACATAAAGCGCAAAATCTCACGCTCTGTCGGGCTCAGCATGCGACTCTGATTAAGATACCAAAGATTGCTGTTGCTTTCGTTGATCCGCCTCGCGCCGCTTAATGCCGTAAATAATGCCTCTTGTAGCGCAGGAAGCGGGGCTTCTTTGCTCAGTACGCCATCTAGCGGAAAGGGCGACAGTACGCTGATTAAACGCGCTTCAACATCATCATCCGCAATAACCAGACGACGCATGCCGGGATAGTTTTCGGCAAGCTCAGTCAGACTCATTAACCCTACTCGCCGGTATTTTCGGATAGAAGATAGCGAAAAAATAACGGCAGAAAAAACAGTCGTCTTCATCGCCTGTTGAAAATCATCCAGCGTCAAATAAAGATGCAGGTTATATTGATTGTCAGGGGTTGCGTTAAATAGATTCTGAATACCAATACCACTCATAACACATTTTTCTATGAGTGCGACGTTTCGCGTACAGTGTCTGTGTTCCATTCTGCGGCCTCTCCATATACTGAAGGTAAGTTCAGTTCTCTTGCTCCCTGAGAACTGTTAATCCATGCGTACATTTCCGCATTACTGTGTATTGATAACCGGCGCATAGCGCTGTTTTTCTGGGCACTGATGGTTTTATTACTTTTTTTAAGTAACGCAGCAATCTGGTTAATCCCCCAACCTTTCCCTAACAGGCGCAGTACTTTTCGCTCTGATAGCGTCAAGAGAATAGTGTGGGAACTAAACTCCAGATGTTCGAACTGGGTAGGTGACAACAACATTTTACTGATTTTGTCAGGATTTTTATGCCCGGAACGAATGGTTCTGACCAGACTCTCAATCGGTTCAATATCCGATAACAACGTACTTGAGGGGCGCATCAATAATTCGACTGCCTGTGCGTAATACGCCCGCGATACCAGAAAAACCCAATGAACATCCCGGTATTGAGAAAGAAGTGTATAGAACTGCTCACAGACAGTTCGCGGCTGATGACATTCACCGGTTAAATCCACGATCGCCAATTCCGCCCGACGCAGTTGCAGTGGCGTGAGTTCTTCTACAACACCGCAAGTGGTGAGTTCATACTCCGGGAAATGCTGTTGCATAACCCCATGGAGCCCCGCTTGTATCACAGGGACTTTACTGATGACTATTCCGTTTTTGCAGCATCCTGGCAACATATATCCTCCATATCCATATTAATTAATCTATCTGTTATTAATGAATCGCACTTGAATTAACACATACAGCCATGCAATACAAAAAATAAAACAATAGACAATATGAATTGTTTATCCCTGGTGTTTATACTCTAATTCTGTATGACGCGGTTATACAACTATCGCGGGGTATAATACAAGTCGATATTGTCGATATGTACTCCGCATTCCAGAACAAGATATTAAGCATTCTTTTTTTATATATGAATTTTTTATTTATCCAATTCTGGACAAGCTATTTTTTAATTAATTCCCGGTATGCCTTCGGAGACAACGCAGAATGCCTTTTAAAGAAACGGGAAAAGTAGGTGACATCGCTGAATCCCAGATAGTCGGAGATCTGGCTGATAGTCATGCTGGTATATTGCAGACTGCGTTTCGCTTCAAGTATCAACCGCTGATGCAATACGTTTAATGCACTGCAATGATGGAACTCACGGCATAGTTGGTTCAGATAATTGGTTGAAAGGCCGATGCGCTGGGCGTATTCAGCAAGAGGAAGATGCTCGCGATAGTGGCTCTCAACCTGCCGGGCAAAAAGGCGTATTGCGCTACGACGGCGCGCCAGAGTGTCTTTCGGTTGCTTAGCTGGCCTGCTCTGCCGACGAAGCCAGACCAGAAGCGCGCTCAGCAATGAAAACAACATCATTTCCCGCGCCTCACTATCGGTCTGATACTCTTTTTGTAAGGCGGAAAAAAGCGTGCGGATGTGGCTGCGAGACTGAGCCACCGGCACGCACTGTGGGGTATTGAGCAATGGCAACGGCTGTGGAAACTGAGACTCCAGGCGGCCAATCAGCGGCAACGCCAGAGAAAGAACGTAGCCCTGGGTGCCGGGTGAAAAACGAAAGCCGTGGACACAAAGCGCAGGGACGACCTGAATACAGGCATCGCGCATGACCGTGGTCTGTCCCTCGATTTCAATTATTGCTTCGCCCCGATGCAAATAAAGCAACTGGACAATCTCAGCATGCTGATGCACCCGAATATGCCATTCATACAGACTGCTGCGCTGATGAATCGACTCGCAGTGCAGCAGATCGGGCGTTGGCCATCCCTGTTGTTCACCATACAGTTTGAAAACAGGAATAATTTCAGCCTGTTGCATTGTTTTCCCTCATCGCTTGCCCACCTCTTCGTAAGGCAGCCCGACGTAATTCTCCGCAATCGTCGTCAGTCCGGCCCTTGAGCCCAGATAGTACTGTCGATCTGCCTCCTGCATCTTGCGATCAAAATCGCTCTTTTCCTGAAAATCATGTAGCAGGTGTGTCATAAACCAACTGAATCGTTCCCCTTTCCATACGCGGTTAAGAGCCAGACGGGAATAGGTCGCCAGCAGATCGCTGCGCCCGTGCTGATAGTATTGCGTCAAAATACGCCATAAATAGTTGACGTCGGACGCGGCCAGATTCAGTCCTTTTGCTCCGGTCGGCGGAACGATATGCGCTGCATCACCGACCAGAAAGAGCTTGCCGTACTGCATCGGCTCCACCACGTAACTACGCAACGGCGCGATGCTTTTCTCAAGTGAGTGACCAGTCACTAACTTCGAGGCCAGTTCATCAGGGAGCCGCCTTTTCAGCTCGCCCCAGAAGCGCTCATCGCTCCAGGACTCCACCTGCTCGCTGAGCGGGACCTGCAAATAGTAGCGGCTTCTGGTTAGTGAGCGCTGACTACAAAGTACAAACCCGCGCTCATGATGTGCATAAATTAACTCAGGATTGACTGGCGGTGTATCGGCCAGCAGCCCAAGCCAGCCAAATGGCCAGATACTTTCGTACTCACGGATAAGGTCACGAGGAATACTTTGTCGGGAAACACCGTGGAATCCATCGCACCCGGCAATGAAATCGCACTCAAGTCGGCACTTCTCTCCCTCTTTCTCAAACGTGACTGACGGATGGTCACTTTTGGCATCGTGAATCTCAACCTGCTGGACGCCATAAATCGTGGGGGCCCCACAATTGTTGCGCGCCTGCATCAGGTCCCGTGTAACTTCCGTTTGTCCGTAAACCATGACGCTTTTGCCACCGGTCAATTCGCTCAGCGCGACGGGAATGCGTTTGCCATCAAAAATAAACTCAACGCCATGATGTACCAGGCCTTCGCTGTCCATACGCTGCGCTACACCAGCTTCCCGCAAAAGCGAAACGGTCCCACTCTCGAGGATCCCCGCGCGGATGCGCCCCAGCACATACTCCGGCGTTTGTCGTTCGATGATGACAGTGCGGATCCCCGCTTGATGCAACAACTGCCCCAGCAGTAGCCCGGAAGGTCCAGCCCCAATAATCGCGACCTGAGTTTTCATCACATTCCTCACCTGCATAGTTGATTATTTGTTTAATCAATGTTGAATAAAAGTTTCAAATTGCATTTTTGATAAGCAGGAACAGAAAAAGAAGGTCCGAATGCGGGTAAAAATTGCACTTTTCACCGATTTGGCAAAAGTGTGGAGTCGTTCAAATTCTGGCAATCATAAAGCAGACGTTTTTTTCAACAGAAAGATTGATCTCAGCCGGAGCCAAAAAATGCATGCTTCGTGATACAAAGGAGTCTTTCGTTATTCGACAGTACGCAACGCGTCTTTTCAGCCAGGGCGAGTCATGCAAGAAGAGCAGTCATTTCAGCGAATGGTGACACGGTTATGCATTCAGTGTGGACTTTTTTTACTGCAACACGGCGCGGAGAGCGCGCTAGTTGATGAACTCTCCACCCGACTCGGGCTGGCATTGGGGATGGACAGCGTTGAAAGCGCTATCTCCTCCAATGCTATTGTTCTGACCACTATTAAAGACGGGCAGTGTCTGACCTCCACGCGAAAAAACCAGGATCGCGGCATTAATATGCATGTGGTCACTGAGGTGCAGCACATCGTCATCCTCGCCGAACACAAGCTGCTGGATTACAAAGGCGTCGAGAAGCGTTTCAGTCAGGTCAGGCCCCTGCGCTATCCGCGCTGGCTGGTTGCGTTGATGGTCGGTCTCTCCTGCGCCTGCTTCTGTAAGCTGAATAACGGCGGTTGGGACGGCGCGGTGATTACCTTTTTTGCCAGCATGGTGGCGATGTATATTCGTCAAATCCTGGCGCATCGCCATTTGCATCCACAGATCAACTTTTGCGTCACGGCTTTTGTCGCGACCACCATTTCCGGGCTGATGTTACATCTTCCCGCCTTTAGCCAGACGCCCACGGTGGCGATGGCCGCCAGTGTCCTGCTGTTGGTTCCCGGCTTTCCGCTGATCAATGCGGTGGCGGATATGTTTAAAGGACACATCAATACCGGTCTGGCACGCTGGGCGATCGCCAGCCTGCTGACGCTCGCAACCTGCGTGGGCGTGGTCATGGCGCTGACACTTTGGGGGCTTCGCGGATGGGTATAATCGATTTCATTCTCGCGCTGATGCAGGACATGCTGCTTTCCGCGATCCCCGCACTGGGATTTGCGATGGTCTTTAACGTCCCCCACCGCGCCCTGCCCTGGTGCGCGCTGCTCGGTGCGCTTGGTCACGGTTCGCGCATGGTGATGATGACCGCCGGGTTCAATATTGAATGGTCAACGTTTGTCGCCTCGCTGCTTGTCGGCAGCATCGGCATCCAATGGTCTCGCTGGTATCTGGCGCACCCGAAAGTGTTTACCGTTGCGGCGGTGATCCCGATGTTCCCTGGAATTTCAGCCTACACAGCAATGATCTCTGCAGTAAAAATCAGCCACTTTGGCTATAGCGAACCGTTGATGATTACATTGCTGACCAATTTCCTGAAAGCCTCGTCAATTGTGGGCGCGCTTTCGATCGGACTCTCCGTGCCAGGCCTTTGGCTCTACCGAAAACGCCCACGCGTTTAATCGCCGCGGCAGGCGCATCCCTGCCGCTCCTCCTCTACGGTGTGTTACTATAGAAACAGTGTCCCTTCTCGGTTGTAGTCGGTATTGAGAAACGTTATGTCATCCAGAATTTTGACCCCGGACGTCATTGGTATTGACGCCTTATTACACGATCACCAGACGGTGCTGGCGAAGTCTGAAGCTGGCGCGGTGGCGGTGTTTGCCAACAACGCCCCTGCCTTTTACGTACTGACCCCCGCTCGCCTGGCACAACTGCTGGCGCTCGAAGAAAAGCTCGCCCGCCCCGGGAGCGATGTGACGCTGGATGCACAGTTTTATGAGGAACCACAGCCAGTGCCGGTCGCCGTACCGCTGGGGAAATTCGCCATGTATCCAGCCTGGCAACCGGACGCCGACTTCCAGCGTCAGGCTGCGCTGTGGGGTGTCGCGTTAAGAGAACCGGTCACCGCTGAAGAACTGGCTTCGTTCGTGACCTACTGGCAAGCGGAAGGCAAACTGTTTCATCACGTGCAGTGGCAGCAAAAACTGGCGCGCAGCGTGCAGATCGGCCGCGCAAGCAACGGCGGCCTGCCGAAGCGCGATGTGAACACGGTCAGCGAACCAGATAATCAAATTCCACCGGGTTTTAGAGGTTAACCATGAAAAACGTTGGCGATCTGATGAAACGCCTGCAAAAAATGATGCCCGCCCATATCGAACCGGCGTTCAAAACGGGTGAAGAGCTACTGGCCTGGCAGAAGGAGCAAGGTGAAATTCGTGCCGCCGCGCTGGCTCGTGAAAACCGGGCGATGAAAATGCAGCGTACTTTTAACCGTTCCGGCATCCGTCCGCTACATCAAAACTGCTCATTCGATAATTATCATGTGGAATGTGAAGGCCAGATGAATGCGTTGAGCAAAGCGCGACAGTATGTGGAAGAGTTCGATGGCAATATCGCCAGCTTTATCTTCTCCGGCAAACCAGGAACGGGGAAAAACCACCTCGCCGCGGCAATCTGCAACGAGCTACTGCTGCGCGGGAAGTCAGTGCTGATTATCACCGTGGCGGACATCATGTCGGCGATGAAAGAGACGTTCAGCAATCGTGAAACCAGCGAAGAGCAGTTGCTGAACGATCTGAGCAATGTTGATCTGCTGGTCATTGACGAGATCGGCGTGCAAACCGAATCGCGCTATGAAAAGGTGATCATCAACCAGATCGTCGATCGTCGTTCCTCCTCAAAGCGCCCCACTGGCATGCTCACCAACAGTAATATGGAAGAAATGACCAAACTGCTGGGCGAACGCGTGATGGATCGCATGCGGCTGGGTAACAGCCTGTGGGTGATCTTCAACTGGGACAGCTTCCGCAGTCGGGTAACCGGCAAAGAGTATTAAGACCATTCTTAGACTGAGCGGCGCTATACACCGACGAAGGTCTATACACGAGTAATCACAATGAAAACGACAAAACGTTTGCTGTGCTGCGCGATCGCGGCCAGCGCCTGCTTCGCAGCTAATACTTTCGCCGCCTCATGGCAGGACTCTCTCACCAGCGCAGCCAGCGAACTGAGCAAGCAGAGCACCACCTCGTCGCAAAGCGGGACATCGCTCTCTTCCCTGACCAGCCTGCTCAATGGCGGCAATCAGGCGCTGAGTGCGAACAATATGAATAACGCCGCCGGGATTTTGCAGTACTGCGCGAAGCAGAAGCTGGCGTCCGTTACTGATGCAGAAAATGTGAAAAATCAGGTACTGGATAAGCTTGGTCTCGGCGCGACCGAGCAAAAGCAGGACACCAACTATCTGGACGGTATTCAGGGCCTGCTCAATACCAAAGACGGTCAGCAGCTTAACCTGAATAATATCGGCAGTACGCCGCTCGCAGAAAAAGTGAAGACGAAAGCCTGCGATCTGGTACTCAAACAGGGTATGAACTTTATTTCCTGATCCCCGACGCCGCGTTTTGGCCGTTTTCCACCCTGCGCGGCGCGTCCCCTCCCTTTTCGTTCTTCTCTTTTACCCACGCCAGGTATGACGGGAAGTGACGACGATCAAAAAAGCCTATTTCTAAACTAATTCTGAATAACAAGGTAATTAAATGTCACTAGAATTGCAGCTAAGTGACAACCCCATTACATTGTACTTTTCCGTAAACGCTGAGCTGCCAGTTGAACGCCTGGTTTAGAGCCTTATCACAAGGCTGTTTGTGAGGATCGTCCGTTGTCTGAGTTACTCTCCATCGCGCTGTTTCTTGCCTCTGTACTGATTTATGCCTGCAAAGCGGGTCGCAACACCTGGTGGTTTGCCGCCAACCTGACGGTGCTGGGACTTTTTGTGATTCTGAATATCACGCTGTTCGCCAGCGACTATTTCACAGGTGATGGAATTAACGATGCCGTACTCTACACGTTGACGAACAGTCTGACAGGGGCCGGTGTCGGCAAATACATTCTGCCGGGCATTGGCATTGCGTTAGCGCTTGTGGCGGTCTTTGGTACGCTGGGCTGGGTACTGCGTCGTCGCCGTCATCATCCTCATCATTTTGGTTACAGCCTGCTGGCACTGCTGCTGGCGCTGGGTTCCGTCGATGCCAGTCCGGCATTTCGTCAGATCAGCGAACTGGTCAAATCCCAGACCCGCGACGGCGATCCCGATTTCGCGGCCTACTATAAAGAGCCGGCGAAAAGCATCCCCAACCCGAAGCTGAACCTGGTGTACATCTACGGTGAAAGCCTGGAACGTACCTATTTCGATAATGAAGCCTTTCCGGAACTCACTCCGGAACTCGGCGCGTTGAAAAACGAAGGCATGGATTTCAGCCACACCCAGCAGTTACCGGGTACGGATTACACCATTGCCGGGATGGTCGCCTCTCAGTGCGGCATTCCGCTGTTCGCACCGTTTGAAGGCAACGCGTCGGCATCGGTTTCCAGTTTCTTCCCGCAGAATATCTGCCTCGGGGATATCCTGAAAAACTCCGGCTATCAGAACCACTTTGTGCAGGGGGCAAACCTGCGTTTTGCCGGGAAAGACGTGTTCCTGAAGTCCCACGGTTTCGATTATCTGTATGGCGCCGAAGAGTTAAAAAGCGTCGTCGCCGATCCGAATTACCGCAATGACTGGGGCTTCTATGACGACACGGTACTGGATGAAGCGTGGAAGAAGTTCGAAGAGCTCTCCCGTTCCGGTCAGCGTTTTTCGTTGTTTACCCTGACCGTCGATACCCATCATCCGGATGGTTTTATCTCGCGCACCTGCAGCCGCAAACGCTATGATTTCGACGGTAAACCCAACCAGTCCTTTAGCGCTGTCAGTTGTAGTCAGGAAAATATTGCGGCGTTTATCAATAAAATCAAAGCCTCACCGTGGTTCAAAGATACCGTGATTGTGGTCTCTTCGGACCATCTGGCGATGAACAACAGCGCATGGAAATACCTGAACAAACAGGATCGCAACAACCTGTTCTTCGTGATACGCGGGGACAAACCGCAGCAGGAGACGCTGGCAGTCAAACGTAACACGATGGATAACGGCGCCACGGTGCTGGATATTCTCGGTGGTGATAACTTTATCGGTCTGGGGCGCAGCAGCCTGTCGGGCCAGTCGATGTCGGAAGTGTTCCTCAACAGCAAAGAAAAGATCCTCGCCATGAAGCCGGATATCATTCGCCTGTGGAACTTCCCGAAAGAGATGAAAGATTTCACCGTCGACCGGGATAAAAATATGATCGCTTTCTCCGGCAGCCATTTCCGTCTGCCGTTACTGCTGCGGGTGTCGGATAAGCGCGTCGAGCCACTCCCGGAAAGCGAATACTCCGCCCCGCTGCGCTTTCAGCTTGCCGATTTTGCCCCGCGCGATAACTTCGTCTGGGTCGATCGCTGCTATAAGATGGGTCAGCTGTGGTCGCCGGAACTGGCGCTCTCAACCGACTGGTGCGTCTCGCAGGGTCAGCTTGGCGGCGAGCAAACCGTCCAGCATGTTGATAAAGCACAGTGGAAAGGTAAGACGGCCTTTAAAGACACGGTGATCGACATGGAACGCTACAAAGGCAACGTCGATACACTGAAAATCGTCGATAACGACATCCGCTATAAAGCCGACAGCTTTGTCTTCAACGTGGCAGGCGCGCCGGAAGAGGTGAAGCAGTTCAGCGGGATTTCTCGTCCGGAATCCTGGGGACGCTGGTCTAACGCGCAACTGGCGGAAGAGGTGAAGATCGAGTACAAACAGCCGCTGCCGAAAAAATTCGACCTGGTGATCACCGCGAAAGCCTTCGGCGACAATGCGAATCGTCCCATTCCGGTGCGCGTGGGCAAAGAAGAGCAGACGCTGGTGTTAGGTCACGATGTCACCACCACCACGCTGCATTTCGACAACCCGACGGAGGCGGATACGCTGGTGATTGTCCCTCCTGCGCCAGTCCCGACCAACGAAGGCAACATCCTCGGCCACTCACCGCGTAAGCTGGGGATCGGCATGGTTGAAATCAAAGTGGTCAGCGCTCAGGGCTGACCACCGACAATAAAAAAAACAGCGCCCAACACCACTCCGGGCGCTGCATGGCAATCGTCAGAACGTAATCACCCCTTTGATCAACGCCCGGTTGTTAATCACATCCTGTTCAAAGATCTCCGCAAGCTGGCTGAACGGATAGCGATGCGTGAGCATCATTTCAGCGCTCAATTTGCCTTCCGCCATCAGCCGTCCGACCTTCGCAAAATCCTCCGGCGTGGCATTACGGCTGCCCATCATGGTGGTCTCTTTCTTGTGAAACTCCGGGTCAGAGAACTGTAAATCGCCTTTGAACAGCCCGACAAAAACGATGGTGCCGCCGTGGCGGATCAGGTTAACGCTATTGTTCATGGCATGCTGGTTACCGGTCGCATCGAGCACTTTTTGCGCCAGTGAACCGTCAAATTGTGCCCGCAGTTGAGCCTCAAAATCTGCAGCAGAGGGATCCACCACCGGCAGGCCGAGACGAGAAGCAACGTGTTCGCGACGCGCCGCACTGGTATCGGCCACCACCACCTGCGCCCCCTCCGCTTTGGCAATAGCCGCCGCCCCGATCCCAATTGGCCCGGCCCCAACGACCAGCACCTGCTCACCGGGCGCGATAGCGGCACGGCGTACCGCATGCGCGCTAATCGCATAAGGCTCGATCAGCGCCGCAGCCTGAGGATCAATCCCTTCCGCCGACAACAGGTTGGTTGCCGGCACGCTGAGATACTCGCTAAACCCTCCGTCCTGATGTACGCCGATCACCGAGATTTTCTCGCAGCAGTTCGTTCGCCCTCCCAGGCATGCAGGACACTGCTGACACGCAACATAAGGGATCACCGCCACCTGCTGACCCACGTTAAATTGTGTGACCTTCTCGCCGAGCGTCACAATATCCCCACATATTTCATGGCCTAACACGCGTGGATAACTAAAAAAAGGTTGATTACCTCCCCAGGCATGAATATCGGTACCACAAATACCGACAGACTTAATTTTAATTAATACTTCCTTTTTATCCGGAATCGGTATGTCGCGTATCTCATGAATTAATTTCCTGGGTTCCTGGCAAATCAACATATTCATTGTGGACATCGTTATGCGCTCCTGTTTCTTTGTTGCTTCAGATATTGATGAAAATAGAAATAGCCGCGTAACGAGAAAGCTAATTTGTGAAACCCTGCGCATTAAAATGTTTTAAATCGGGTTTTAATGCAGTCAAAAGGAGATCCCAATGAGCCGTTCGCAAAATTTACGTCACAATGTCATTAACCAGGTGATCGATGATATGGCGCGCGGCCATCTTCCTTCCCCGTTGCCGTCGCAAAGCGCATTAGCCGAGATGTACAACATCAGTCGCACCACCGTACGCCATATGCTGAATCACCTCAGCGAGTGCGGCGTATTAACCCAGGTCGGTAACGACCACGTCATTACCCGAAGCCCTGAACATGATGATGGTTTTGCCTGTACCACGGCCTCCATGGCGGAGCAGAGCCGTATTTTTGAGCAGGCGTTTTATACGATGATTAACCAACGCCAGCTTCGTGCTGGCGAGACGTTTTCAGAACTTCAACTGGCCAGATCGGCAGGCGTCAGCCCGGTGGTAGTACGAGAATACCTATTAAAATTTGGACGTTACGATCTCATTCAGAGCGAGAAGCGCGGCCAGTGGAGCATGAAAAAGTTCGATCAGTCCTATGCCGAACAGCTTTTTGAGCTACGTGAGATGCTGGAAACCCATGCGCTACAGCACTTTCTCAATCTGCCGGATGACGATCCGCGCTGGCTGCAGGCCAAAATGCTGCTGGAACGCCACCGTACGCTGCGCGACAGCGTCGGCAGCAACTTTCGTATGTTCTCCCTGCTGGACCGTGATTTTCACGCGCTGTTGCTCTCTGCTGCCAATAATATATTTTTCAATCAATCACTTGAGATTATTTCAGTTATCTTCCATTTCCATTACCAGTGGGATGAACGCGATCTTAAACAACGCAATATCATCGCCATTGATGAACACATGACCATCCTCAGCGCGCTGATTTGCCGCAGCGACCTCGATGCGCTTCTTGCACTGCGTAACCATCTGAATACGGCGAAACAATCGATGATTCGCTCTATCCGGCAAGAAAATGAGTAAATTAAAAACACATTAAAAACAACAAACCTTTAGCAAGAGCACGAATTCATACAACACATACAGCACCATGATGACTTTCTGCTTACTTTCTGATTAGGCAGGATTCACTCTGATTTTTTCCGCCAGTACAAAAGTGAGTTTTATTCGTTGACCCCTGGGAGCAAGTAGAAAATGAACAAGATAATAGCCGTGCTGATTACTGTTTGTACTTTTTTTCTGCCATTCACCATTCAGGCTAAACCGCTTTCTATTAAAGTCGCATATGAGAATAATCCAGGCGAGCCATTAGATGTGGTGATGCGCTACTGGGCTGACATTCTGAATAAAAAAAGTAATGGAGAAATAACGCTGGTTCTCTATCCCAGCTCACAGCTAGGGTCAAAACAAGATGTGACTGAACAAGCCATGATGGGAATGAACGTCATCACGCTCACCGATGTGGCTTTCCTCGCCGATTATGAACCTGATTTAGGTATTTTGTTTGGACCTTATCTGACTGACGATCCGCAGAAACTCTTCAAAATTTATGAGAGCGACTGGTTTCGCCAAAAAAATGAAGACCTGAAGAAAAAAGGGATTCATGTGGTGATGAACAATTATCTGTACGGCACCCGTCAGATTATTTCTAAAAAACCGATTCGCAAAGTGGAAGATCTGGCGGGGATGAAAATCCGCGTACCGAATAACGTGATGCAAATTAAAGCCATTCAGGCGATGGGCGCCACGCCAACCCCGATGCCACTGGGTGAAGTTTACCCTGCACTGACTCAGGGCGTCATTGATGGCGTTGAAAACCCAATTTCTGTTCTGCAAGGGCAAAAACTGTTTGAGCAGGCGAAATATCTGTCGATGGTCAATTACCTGACCAACACCTCGGTATGGATTGGCGGTGAAGCCTTTTTCAGTACGCTCTCCCCTGAGCAACTGGAGTTGATTCATTCAACGGGTTATGAAGCGGGTCTCTACAGCCAGAAATTAACGATTGAACGCGACGCGGAAATGCTGAAGGCCATGGAAGCAGAAGGTGTCGAAGTCATTTACCCGGATACCGAAGCCTTCCGTCAGAAAGCCCGCAACGTTTATACGCAATTCCCGGAGTGGACGCCGGGCTTGTATGAAACCATTCAACAGCAACTGCAATAAATACAGGCACAGATCGCTCGAAGCCTTTTTCTCTCAAGGCCAGGGCGACTCTCTGAAGGAGGATTAATGCGTTTCTTTGGCAAGCTTGTAGAACTGGGCGCAGCGCTGGCATTGTTTATCCTGGTGATCATGACCATTGCAGCCGTGTTCATGCGTTATTTTATTGGACAACCCATTCAGTGGACTGAGGAAGTGTCTGGATTGCTGATGATTTGGGTGGTGATGTTGGGTGGCGTAGTCGCTGAACGTGACCGGGCGCATCTGACTATTCCTTTTGTCGTCGATATGCTCCCACATAAAGTCAAACGCATTATTGCTTCGCTGGTTGCCGTGCTTTCCATTGGGTTGCTGGTTTATATGGCCTGGCTGGGTTATCGACTGGCGGAAATGGCGCAGTATAAGGTCACGCAAATATTAAAAGTGTCTTGGTTCTGGATTGATGTCGCTGTTCCGGTCGGTACCCTGGCAACGGCAGTTTACACGCTCTACTGGTTAATTAATGACGTTAAACAGGGTGATGTTGGCGAGGAAAAACAATGAGCTGGTTATTAATTATTCCACTAATGATCGTGTGCTTATTTCTGAATATTCGTGTGTATCTGGCAATGTTTATCGGCATTATTGCCTATTTCCTCTTCTTTTCCACGGTTCCGATTGAAATTGCGGTTCAGCGGTTGATTGCGCCAACCCAAAGCCCGTCCCTGCTGGCAATCCCCTTCTTTATCTTGTTGGGTACGCTGATGAGTTATACCGGGATTGCAGAACGTATCCTGCAGGTGGCGAATATTCTGGTCGGTAAAATGCGGGGTGGACTCGGGGTCGCCAATATTCTGGTCAGCACCATGATGGGAGGAGTCAGCGCCTCAAACCTGGCCGACGCAGCGATGCTGTCGCGCATGATGGTTCCCGAGATGGAGCGTAAAGGCTACAACCGCGCCTTTGCGGCGGCGATCACCGCCGGGGGTTCGCTTGTCACGCCGATCATCCCGCCGGGGATTGCCCTGATTATTTATGGTCTGGTGGCAGATGTCTCCATCGGGAAAATGTTCATGGCCGGTCTGATTCCGGGTCTGCTCTGTGCGGTGTTGTTAATGTTTACGGTTTATCTGGTTGCCCGTAAAACCAACGCGAAACCCTCACGCGACACCTGGCCTACCGGTAAGGAAGCGCTCTTCTCGCTTGGGCAGGCATGGCCCGCGCTGTTTTTGATATTTGCCGTCGTAGGAGGGATTCGCGCCAACATCTTCACCCCAACAGAAGCCGGTGCGGCAGCGGTACTCATCGTGTTGATTATCGGTTTCTTCATTTATCGTCAAATGACTCTCGGCCATGTTGTGAAAGCCCTGGGAGAAACGGCGCGGGCAACGGCATCGGTCATGTTAGTGATCATGGCAAGCGCCGCACTCGGTTGGATCTTCTCAATGGAACATGCCGGCGTCGCGGTGGCGAACTTTGTTACGACGCTGACAGAAAACAAATACATATTCCTGTTAATTATCAATATTCTTTTGCTAACACTGGGGATGTTTCTTGAAGGGAATGCCATTCTGTTGATCCTGGTTCCCTTGCTTAAACCTGTCGTGGCGCATTTTGGTATCGACCCGGTACATTTCGGTATCATCATGATTTTCAACCTTTCTATTGGCGCCTTCACGCCGCCGGTTGGCACCGTCATGTTACTGGTCTGCAATATTACGCAGGTTTCCGTCGGACAGTTTTTCCGCCAGTCTCTGCCGTTACTGGGTACTTTGTTACTCATGCTGATGTTGGTGACCTACATACCGGCTATTTCGTTATTTCTCGTCTGACCTGTTAACCCCATCATGTCCCCGGTCGCGGGGACTTTTCCCTGCGACCGGACAGCGCGTTATACTGCCCTCATTGTCACCTCATTTCCGGTATCGTTATGCACATTACGGTTCGCCCCACCACTCTGGCAGACGTTGCCGTTCTGCCTGCAATTGAACGCTCAGCAGGGCAGCGTTTTTTAGATGTGCCGGATCTGGCATGGATTGCAGACGATCATATTGTCAGCGCGGAACTGCACCGGGAATATGCCGCTAAAGGATTGAGTTGGCTGGCGCTGGTTGACGATCGGCCCGTTGGATTTCTGCTTGGCGAGGCGATGGGGGCATCGCTGTATATTGCTGAATTTTCGCTGCACCGGGCGTGGCAGGGGAAAGGAATTGGTCGCCAGCTAATCAACACGGTTGCGGATTGGGCGCGTGAGCAAGGCTTCACCTCCCTGACGCTCACCACGTTTCGCCATGTCGCCTGGAATGCACCGCTGTATCAACATCTGGGATTTGAAATACTGGAAGATGGCGCGTTGCCGCCGGCATTACGCCAGAAGCGAGAGGAAGAAACGGCGCATGGCATGGCGTTTGAATCGCGTTGTGCCATGCGCCTGAGGCTTAATTAAAACGTTTCCCAGTTATCCCCGGTCTCCGCAATAGCGGCTTTACGCGGCTGAACCGTTGTGGAAACGGACTTCACGCTCGCAACGTCACGCGCACGCTGCTGTTCCTGTTGGATGCGGAACACGGCAACGGCCTGTGTCAGACGGCTGGCCTGCTCTTCCAGCGCAGCGGCGGCGGCGGCAGACTCTTCCACCAGCGAGGCGTTCTGCTGGGTCACGCGATCCATTTCCGCCACGGCCAGACCGACCTGGTCGATCCCACGGCTCTGTTCATCAGACGCAGAGGCGATTTCTCCCATGATGTCGGTCACGCGTGTGACCGCATTCACGATTTCATCCATCGTTTCGCCGGCGCTTTCAACCAGCGTAGAACCGACGTCAACACGGCTTACGGAGTCTTCAATCAGGGTCTTGATCTCGCGCGCGGCCTGCGCACTGCGCTGCGCTAGGTTACGAACTTCACCGGCAACCACCGCAAAGCCGCGTCCCTGTTCACCTGCTCGCGCCGCTTCTACTGCTGCGTTCAGCGCCAGAATATTAGTCTGGAAGGCAATGCCGTCGATCACGCTGATAATGTCAGCAATTTTCTGCGAACTGGAGGCGATATCGCGCATGGTTTGCACCACGTTATCCACCACTTTCCCGCCTTTCTGCGCCGTTTCGGACGCGCTCAGCGCCAGATGGCTGGCCTGACGGGCGTTTTCGGCGTTCTGCTTAACGGTAGCGGTCAACTCTTCCATGCTCGCCGCCGTCTCTTCCAGAGAGGCCGCCTGCTGCTCGGTACGGGAAGAGAGATCGTTGTTACCCATCGCGATTTCGCTGGCGCCGCTGTAAATGGCGTTCGCGCCGTTACGCACGTCGCCCACGGTACGCACCAGTTCACCCTGCATGTGGCGCAGGCTTTCCGCCAGTTGGCCCATTTCATTGGTGCCTTCGACATCAATCCGCTTCACCAGATCGCCGCTGGCAATATGACGAATGCTCGCGATCAGGCGGTTCATTGGCGCGATCAGCGACAGTTTGATGCCAAACCAGACGGCAATAATAACCACCAGCACTGCCAACAACACGCTGCCCAGAACCCACATCGCCTGGCTGTAAGAGCTGTTGTTGTCCTCTACCGCCAGGTCATACAGACGGTCGTTCTGTTGCAAATAGTTCACATACTGCTTCTCAAAACCATCCTGATACCCCTGGGTTGGCTGATCGAAAAACTCGTTGATCTTCCCGGCCCCCAGCAACTGGATCAGTTCGGCTAACGCATTGTGATAGATATCGTAATTGCGCTTGATTTCCGCTGACGCCGCTTCGCTTTGACGTGGGTCACGCGGTAACGCTTCATAGTCCGCCCAGTTTTTCTCTGCCTGTTTCAGGGAAACGCTGGCAATCTGCATCAGCTCCGCAACGGTTGCGCCGCTGCCGATATTGTTCTGATCCATCATGTAGCGGATACCCGCACGGTTAAGGGTATTACGCGTTTGCAGCAGAGCCACCCAACTGCCGTTCAGCGTAGACTGCTGCTGACGAATGGTTTGCAGTACGGTGAAATTCTCTTTGTCATTTTTCAATGCGTTAAAGAACAAACCGCCCGAAGTGAGTTGTAAAAGGCCAAATAAAGCCAGAACCAGCAATAAGCTGGTCACAATCTTGATACGTTTTAACATGTTTTCTCTTTCCGCTAGACAGATACTCTGGTTGTCGGCCTGGAACGAGAAAACTTTACGCAATCGCGAGGTGTATCACAGGAAATTTGTTCAATTAACTGGCAAAAAAAGCGATGACCCACTACCCGAACGGGAATCAGGCGAGGATGCCTCGCCCTTTCTGCCTTATCTCAGCGCGGAAATGTCATCAAACAGCGAACGGGTAATCGTCACCCCTTCCAGCCGCGATTTCTCCCGCGTACTGAAACGTCTTTCTCCCGGCAGTCGCGCTCCCTGCTCCTGCATCGCGGCAAACAGCGTTTCTGCGCGCTCCAGATGGCGATGCGCCTCATCCCCAAGGAACCGGGATGGGTCAAGCGCCAGAATCAGTTCGCCGCCGTACGGCAGACCGCCTGCCCCCTCATCCCAGGCCAGCGATTCCGCACTGGTCATGTCCCCGATGAGCGGCCCTGCCAGCAGTTCAACCATTGCCGCAAACGCCGAGCCTTTGTGACCACCAAAGGTCAACATCGCGCCATTTAATACCGCCTGCGGATCGGTTGACGGTTGCCCTTCGCTGTCGATACCCCACCCTTCCGGAATCGCTTTTCCAGCCCGCTGATGCAACTGGATCTCGCCGCGCGCCGCCGCACTGGTCGCCATATCAAAAATGTAAGGCGGCTTGCCGTTGCGCGGCCAGCCAAAGGCGATCGGGTTGGTACCAAACAGCGGACGCGTACCGCCGGCCGGTGCAACCCAGGCGTGGCTTGGCGTGCAGGCATACCCCACCAGTCCGGCGTCCGTCAGTGGTTCAATATCCGCAAACAACGCGGAAAAGTGCACGCAACGGTTGATCGCTAACGCCGCAATCCCGCACGTTTTAGCTTTACAGATGAGCAGTGGCAACGCCTGCTCATAGGCCACGAGGGAGAACGCGCCGCCCGCGTCCGCTTTAACAATAGCGGGTGCCTGATCGGAAATCTGCGGACGTGCATCAGCGGAGACTTTTCCTTTACGCAAGGTTTCGACTATTCCCAGCAAGCGCCATAGCCCGTGAGACGCGCAGCCGTCGCGCTCGCCCGCCGTCACATTACGCGCGATAGCATCCGCATGCTCCGCACTAAAGCCGTTGCTGCTCAGCACCTCACGCGCCAGCATGTAAGCCTCAGATAAAGTGAGGTTTACTGTTTCCATGTTGTTCTCCTTATGATGTTGTCGGCAATAAGCGTAGTCGGTATTCGCCCCTGGTTGGCGGATTTTTCTTTGTGATCTCAGTCACATAATATTCGCCACCCGGCGTTCCTCTTTACCGCTTACTGACACTTCTGACCGCTTAACTCCCCATTTGACCGCTCACTTATTTACCTTACTTTACACGCGCGACTCTCTGGCAAGATCGTCATCAGCATAGCAGTCAAATTACCTCTTCAAACGCAACCCAAACCAAACGGCTTCGGCCAATTATTCATCTTATAAAACCAGGTTTTACTATGGATACGAAAAAGATATTCAAGCACATACCCTGGGTGATCCTCGGGATCATCGGGGCATTCTGCCTCTCGGTTGTCGCCTTACGCCGGGGTGAACACGTCAGCGCCCTGTGGATCGTGGTCGCTTCCGTGTCGGTATATCTGGTGGCTTATCGCTACTACAGCCTGTACATCGCCCAGAAGGTGATGAAGCTTGACCCTACACGTTCTACCCCCGCGGTCATCAATAACGATGGCCTGAACTACGTTCCGACCAACCGCTACGTGCTGTTCGGGCACCACTTTGCCGCGATCGCGGGCGCTGGTCCGCTGGTCGGTCCGGTTCTGGCCGCGCAGATGGGTTACCTGCCTGGTACCCTGTGGCTGCTGGCGGGTGTTGTGCTGGCGGGTGCGGTCCAGGACTTCATGGTGCTGTTTATCTCTTCTCGCCGTAACGGCGCGTCGCTTGGCGAGATGATTAAAGAAGAGATGGGCTCCGTGCCGGGGACAATTGCCCTGTTTGGCTGCTTCTTAATTATGATCATCATCCTCGCGGTTCTGGCGCTGATCGTCGTAAAAGCGCTGGCCGAAAGTCCGTGGGGGGTCTTCACCGTTTGCTCTACCGTACCTATCGCGCTGTTCATGGGGATCTACATGCGCTTCCTGCGTCCGGGACGTGTGGGTGAAGTGTCGGTGATTGGTATTGTTCTGCTGGTGGCGTCAATTTATTTCGGCGGCGTGATTGCTCACGACCCGTACTGGGGCCCGGCGCTGACCTTTAAAGACACCACCATTACCTTTGCGCTGATCGGCTATGCGTTCGTTTCTGCACTGCTGCCGGTGTGGCTGATCCTCGCTCCGCGCGACTATCTGGCCACCTTCCTGAAAATCGGCGTTATCGTCGGCCTGGCGCTGGGTATCGTTGTCCTCAACCCAGAGCTGAAAATGCCGGCCATGACGCAGTACATCGACGGTACTGGTCCACTGTGGAAAGGTGCGCTGTTCCCGTTCCTGTTCATTACCATCGCTTGTGGTGCGGTCTCTGGCTTCCACGCGCTGATCTCTTCCGGTACTACGCCGAAACTGCTGGCCTGTGAAACTGACGCTCGCTTTATCGGTTACGGTGCGATGCTGATGGAGTCTTTCGTGGCGATCATGGCGCTGGTTGCAGCCTCCATTATCGAACCGGGTCTCTACTTTGCGATGAACACCCCACCGGCAGGCCTGGGCATTACCATGCCGAACCTGCATGAAATGGGTGGCGAAAACGCGCCGCTGATTATGGCGCAACTGAAAGATGTGACCGCACATGCGGCAGCAACCGTCAGCTCCTGGGGCTTCGTCATTTCACCTGAGCAGATCCTGCAAACGGCGAAAGACATCGGCGAACCGTCTGTTCTGAACCGTGCCGGTGGCGCGCCAACACTGGCAGTCGGTATTGCGCACGTGTTCCATAAAGTGCTGCCGATGGCGGACATGGGCTTCTGGTACCACTTCGGTATTCTGTTTGAAGCACTGTTCATCCTCACCGCGCTGGATGCCGGTACCCGTTCTGGACGCTTTATGCTGCAGGACCTGCTGGGTAACTTCGTTCCGTTCCTGAAGAAGACCGACTCTCTGGTTGCCGGTATCATCGGTACGGCGGGCTGCGTGGGTCTGTGGGGCTACCTGCTGTATCAGGGCGTGGTCGATCCGCTGGGCGGCGTGAAGAGCCTGTGGCCGCTGTTCGGTATCTCTAACCAGATGCTGGCAGCCGTGGCGCTGGTTCTCGGTACCGTCGTTCTGATCAAAATGCAGCGCACCAAATACATCTGGGTAACCGTTATCCCTGCGGTATGGCTGCTCATCTGCACCACCTGGGCGCTGGGTCTGAAACTGTTCAGCTCCAACCCGCAGATGGAAGGCTTCTTCTACATGGCTAACCAGTACAAAGAGAAGATTGCCAACGGCGGCGAACTGACCGCTCAGCAGATTGCCAACATGAACCACATCGTTGTGAACAACTACACCAACGCAGGCCTGAGTATTCTGTTCCTGGTGGTGGTGTACAGCATCATCTTCTACGGTTTCAAAACCTGGATGAGTGTCCGCAATGTGGATAAACGTACCGATAAAGAAACGCCGTACGTTCCGGTTCCTGAAGGCGGCGTGAAGACCTCTTCACATCACTAAACCTGATGCCGGGTAGTGCTCCGCTTACCCGGCCTACAGTCTGTCATTAACGTAGGCCGGATAAGGCGAAAGCCGCCATCCGGCTTTAATCATTCACGGGACGGCACAATGTTTGGTAACTTAGGTCAGGCAAAAAAATATCTCGGCCAGGCGGCGAAGATGTTGATAGGTATTCCCGACTACGATAACTATGTCGAGCATATGCAAACCAACCATCCGGACAAGCCGTACATGAGCTATGAAGAATTCTTCCGTGAGCGCCAGCAGGCGCGCTACGGCGGCGACGGTAAAGGCGGCATGCGCTGCTGTTAGAAGGAGAAGTGAATGACCCCGATTGCAGTCACCCTACTCACCGGTTTTCTTGGCGCAGGTAAAACTACCCTGCTGCGCCACATCCTCAACGAAGAACACGGCTACAAGATTGCCGTTATCGAAAACGAATTCGGCGAAGTCTCCGTGGACGATCAGCTGATTGGCGATCGCGCCACGCAGATCAAAACCCTGACCAATGGCTGCATCTGCTGTACACGTTCGAACGAACTGGAGGATGCGCTGTTAGACCTGCTCGACAACCTCGATAAGGGCAATATCAGCTTCGATCGCCTGGTGATTGAATGCACCGGCATGGCGGACCCAGGCCCGATTATTCAGACCTTTTTCGCCCATGAAGTCATTTGCCAGCGTTATCTGCTGGACGGCGTGATTGCGCTGGTTGATGCGGTCCACGCCGACGATCAGATGAATCAGTTCACGATCGCCCAGTCGCAGGTCGGCTATGCCGATCGCATCCTGCTGACCAAAACCGACGTGGCGGGTGACAGTGAGAAATTGCGGGAACGTCTGGCGCGCATCAACGCCCGCGCCCCGGTTTATACCGTGACACACGGGGATATTGATCTCTCTCTGCTGTTCGACACTAACGGCTTTATGCTGGAAGAGAATGTCGTCAGCGCCAGACCGCGCTTCCATTTTATTGCTGATAAGCAAAACGATATCTCTTCTATTGTGGTGGAACTGGATTACCCGGTGGATATCGGCGACGTCTCCCGCGTGATGGAAAACCTGTTGCTGGAATCCGCAGAAAAACTGTTGCGTTACAAAGGCATGCTGTGGATTGAAGGCGAACCGAACCGTCTGCTGTTCCAGGGCGTGCAGCGCCTGTACAGCGCCGACTGGGACCGCCCGTGGGGCGACGAACAACCTCACAGCACGCTGGTGTTTATCGGCATTCAGCTGCCGGAAGACGAAATCAGAGCCGCCTTTGCGGGGCTGAAGAAGTAATTTTTTTGCCCGATGGCGCTACGCTTATCGGGCCTACGGTTTTTCCCCTGGCCGCTGCCATCCTGCACTCACTCCACTACAAATCGTGTCGCCGCAAAGCAGTTCAGTATCCGGTGGACCAGAAAAACCATCGTCAGCGTTGTCAGCAGCGCGACGGTGACCGAGGTGATGCGGTACAGATCGCTGAACACCAGGTCACTGTTCGGGTGCAGGTTCTGGCCGAACATAATGCCAATGGTGGTGATACTGGCGAAACCCACGCCTGCGCCCACTTTTTCCATCACGTGCAGGCGGGCGCTAAAGGCCAGTCCGAGACCGATCAGCGGCATCATCAACAGCATATGGTTACTGAAATCATAAATCAGTAACTGCACCACCAGAATATAGAGACAGGCCAGTACCACACCGACGACGCGCCAGAGAGAACTCAGGACCGCGCCGCGATAGTGCATCGGAAAGAGGATCAAAATCCCCGCCATCAGCGCCGACAGCGAATCGCTCAGATCGCAGATCTGGAAGATCACAAAGATCATCGTCGCCACGGTGCCGGAAAGCAGCGATTCGTGCCGAATTCGGGCATCGTCTTTCTCAATGCGCGGCGGCGGTTGACGCGGTTCCACGTCGGGGATCAGATAGTGGAGCAGCCCGCTCAGCGCCACCGCCATCACGCAGGCTTCCATGTTGGAAAACATCAGCGTGTGCCAGTCTGTGGCGGGATAGCTCATAAAGTTGAGCATCGTGCTCTGGCAGACCACACCCATTGACCCCAGCAGAAACAGCGGTCCCTTGCTCATAAAGCGAAAGCGCATCACGTACAGGCCAAACACCACCAGCGTCATTATCACCGGCCACTGCGAGAGATAACCCACAATCAGCACCATTTCGACGCAGTTCACCGCCGCACTGAACACAAACTGCCTCGCCACGTGGCGATTAAACACCGGTACCAGCGACATCAGCATCAGCGGATAGACCACGAAAAACACGCCGTACTGGACATTGTAAAAAGTCGAAATGCTTAGCGCGATCGTCCCGGCTATGGCTATCCGTACGGTCTGGCGGAAATCATTGGCCGTGTAGACGATGTTGTCATGCGGCGTAAAGACGCGGGCCAGAGTGTTAATAGATGCGAGGGCGTTAATAAACATAGTGCAGCCAACTGACCAGATGGATTTGCGCACCGGCAAAGGTACGGGCAAACGGGCCTTCACTGTTATACAACTGCACCGTGGCGCGGGCACCGGTTGGCAACGGTTTGTCCACTGGCTCATTCAGCGTCACGTGAATACGCATCCGTTGTGCATCACGCACCCAACGCGTGGATTGTTCCGGTTGCGACAGCTGACCGTTGACCTCTTCCTGTCCGGCGAGTATCCCCGCATCGCTGCTGGTCACGCGCGCACGGAACACTTTGCCTGGCAGGGCATCAAATACCACCGCTGCATCGGTATTCACGCGGGTATGACGCAGGCTTTTCTCGCGAAAATCGGCCACGATATCCGTCTGATTGCTGACCAGAGCCAGCAGTGGCGTGGCGGCAGTGGCATAAAGCCCGGCGTTAAGCTGGAGATTACTCACCGTCCCGTCCGTCTCCGCATACACTTTTGTCCACGCCAGATTCAACTGCGCCTCTTCCAGTGCATTGCGGTATTTTTGCAGCGTCACATTACGCTCATCATCACGCTCGCCGCGTTGAATCAGCAGATTCTGGATGTTGGCCTGCAGGGCGTTAACCGACTGTTGGCTGGTCTGCCAGGTGGTCCGGACTTTGTCGAGATCCGCCTGCGAGACGTTCTGCATCGCACTCAGGCGCTGGTAGCGATCAAACGTCAGCTTGTCATTACGGGCGGTGTATTCGGCGGTACGCAGGTTCGCCCGGGCGGACGCAATCTGTGCATCCAGTT
The DNA here is from genome assembly GCF_047467925.1 of Citrobacter sp. ANG330. Lineage (NCBI taxonomy): Bacteria > Pseudomonadati > Pseudomonadota > Gammaproteobacteria > Enterobacterales > Enterobacteriaceae > Citrobacter > Citrobacter sp. ANG330. The sequence continues at coordinate 324,889 of NZ_JASJUI010000003.1, forward strand.
GCTGGTTACTGAGTTTTGCCTGGGCACAGGCGATTTGCGCGGCTTCGACTTTATTAATAAATGGCGTGGGATCCAGCTCGTAAAGCAGATCGCCTTTTTTTACCGGGCTGTTGTTGTGCACATAGACATGCGAGACGTATCCGGAAACGCGTGATGAGACGGGCGTGACCGTACGCATCACCGTGGAGTCCGGCGTCAGCGGGATCCAGATATCGGCAACGATAAACCAGGCGAATATCGCGAGAAATGCGGCAATACTCACCCTTACCCAACGGGCAAACTTCTGTTCTGGGGTCATCATAGTTTTTAGTGTTGATTATCTTCTTCGCGGATTGTCCGCAAATTGCAGGCGATTACATTTAAGGTGGCGCTGAAGGAAGCGAGATCCGCTTCAGGAATGGTTCGCGTGACACGATGTTGATAGGCTTCAATCACCCGGTTTAGCTCTTCCAGCCGGGCGCGCCCTTTCGCAGTCAGCATCAGCAGGCGAATGCGTTTGTCATATGGCGATGTCGAACGCACCAGATAGCCCTGATTTTCCAGCTGTGTGAGAGTGCGCATCAGTGGTGGCAGTTCAATGCCCTGCACCTGTGCCAGTTCGCTGACCGAGACGTTATCACCCAACTGATACAGTTGCATCAGCACCGTCCAGCTTGACTGCGTCAGGCCGGTATCAGTGATAGCCGCGTCAATAATGGCACGCCATTGACGCACGACCATCGCCATACGCATTCCCATCGGACGGCGGGCAAACAGCTCATCTTCAGTCATATCTCGTCCCCCTCTTAGCGAAAGGGGAAAATAATACTTATCCTGATAAGTATCAAGAAACATACTGTCAGGAAGCATAAATTGATAAATATCCTGAATGTAAAAAAGGCCGGAGGGGTTCAACCACCAGCCTCAGACTACTGCAGTAACGCTAGTCGATCTGATCCCGGCGTAATCCAAGATCTTTGAGCCGCTCATCACTCATCTGTTGCAGGATCCGTCGGGTTTGCGCCTGCAGATGCCATTTTTTAAACGCTCGCCAGATCAGCACAAAACCAATAAACGGCTGCTTTGCTTTGTTTTCATGAAATTCCATACCCACCCCCTCTCATACCAGAGCCTGTATTTTGGCGGTTTACGGGCGGGACAATACAGATTCAAAAACATCTTTTATTTAACATACAGATCAGCTAAAACAGTTTCTGCATTGCACATTTTGCAACTGTCTGTACTGGTTTTTATATCTGTATGGCATCTTCGAGGGATACAGCATGACGCGTTACCAACATCTGGCCAATCTGCTGGCTGAGCGCATTCAACAAGGGCTGTATCGCCACGGTGAGAAACTGCCATCGGTACGCAGCCTGAGCCAGGAGCATGGTGTCAGCATCAGCACCGTCCAGCAGGCGTACCTGGTACTGGAATCATTGCAACTCATCACACCGCAGCCCCGTTCAGGTTACTTTGTCGCGCCACAAAAAGCGCAGCCGCCGATCCCGCCAATGTCGCGTCCGGTTCAGCGTCCGGTTGAATTTACGCAGTGGGACCAGGTCATGAACATGCTGGCGGGTCATAGTGATGATTCGATCATTTCATTCAGCAGCGGAATTCCTGATGTCAGCCAACCCAGCCTGAAACCGCTCTGGCGAGAACTTAGCCGGGTGGCACAACATAACCAAAACGCAGTACTCGGCTATGATGATTTGCCCGGTTGCCTGAGCCTGCGCAAACAAATCGCCCGTCTGATGCTGGATGGTGGCTCAGTTCTGACCGCAGACGACATTATCATCACGAATGGTTGTCAAAGCTCATTGTCGTTGTCGCTACTGGCAATATGCAAACCGGGCGACATTATCGCTGTCGAATCACCGGCCTACTACGGCACATTACATCTACTGCGTGGGCTTAATCTAAAAGTTATTGAAATTCCAACAGATCCAGATAGCGGGATCAGCATCGAAGCCCTGGAACTCGCCGTTGAACAGTGGCCAATAAAAGGCATTATCCTTGTGCCTGCGTGTAATAATCCGCTGGGATTTATCATGCCGGATGCGCGCAAGCGAGCCGTTCTGGCGCTCGCCCAACGCCACGATATCGTGATATTTGAAGATGATGTGTATGGCGAACTGGCAACGGAGTATCCGCGCCCACGAACCATCCACTCCTGGGATATCGACGGTCGGGTTGTATTGTGCAGCTCCTTTACCAAAACTGTCGCTCCCGGCCTGCGTGTCGGCTGGGTCGTTCCCGGTCGCTACCATGACAAATTACTGCATATGAAGTATTCCGCCAGTGGCACCGGTGTTCCGGCGACACAGTTAGCCGCAGCAGCGTTTGTCCGGGAAGGTCACTATCATCGCCACGTCCGACGCATGCGCCAGATCTATCAACGCAATATGGAAATTTATACCTGCTGGGTGCGGGAATATTTTCCCTGCGGGATCTGCGTAACACGCCCAAAAGGCGGTTTTATGTTGTGGGTAGAACTGCCAGAGCAGGTCGATATGGTTTGTGTCGCCAGACAGCTCTGTCGTCTGAAAATTCAGGTCGCGCCGGGTTCACTGTTTTCCGCCTCCGGAAAGTACCGCAACTGCGTGCGCATAAACTGCGCGCTTGCGCCCAACGACAAGCATCAGGAAGTGATGCAGAAGCTGGGCGAAGCGATCAAGGTTGCGATGGCGTAAACATTCGACTTCCCGGACGGCCTGAACGCTACACCGTGTATTCAGTGAATCACACTCTGCATCTCTTGTGCGGAAAGTCCGGTAAGTCTTTGCACCGTCTCCTGCTCTATCCCCTCCGTCAGCATCCGTTGAGCGATTCGTCGCGCCGCGTTGAGCTGGCCTTCAGCCAGACCTTCTTGTTTTCCTTCCTGTTTTCCTTGTTGAATACCTTCTCGCATCCCTTTTCTAAGAATCGCATTACGAAATCTCTCTGTGATGGTCATTAATTTCTCCTTATGTTGGGGGACTCGCTCAGCCACCTTTTCCAGGAAACCAATGAAGCGGGGCGTATGCCCATGCCGTATTAGTAAATAATTAAACAGCGCTTTCAATTGCCTGTCATTAGCGCAACCGGTAACAAGCAACACGGCAAGTCGTTCCACAAGCCCCATCAGATCGCGCTGACGAATATGTTTTTGAATAAGCTCCAGCAGTGCTATCCGACGATGCTGCATAATCTCGTCGTCCGGTATGACTGTAATGTCCACCAAAGGAAAAGCGGCGGTATATAACTGGCGCGCCAGATCGGGATCGGAAAATTTATCCAGCCAGTTGAGTGAAAAGGGATAGGGGCTATCAGCGCCGTGATAAAAGAGCATCGGAACCACCAGTGGTAACCGCATGTGACCCGCGTCCAGATGTTGTTGCATCGCCGCCAGCGCATAACGCAGTAGCCGGAATGCCATATGAACATCCGGCGTACTCTGATGTTCAATGACAACATAGATGTAGCCATCCCCTTCTACTGTTTTTAATGACCACAACACATCTGAATAATACGCACGAAGATCCTCTTCGATGAAACTGGTGGGTTCAAGCTTCAGCGTTTGCAGGTCACACAAATTACGAAGACCGATGGGAAGATGAATATCCAGAAAATCCCGGGCAGTGTCCGGGTGGCGTAAGAACGTTTTAAATACAGCATCATGCGGTGTGGTAGTCGAAGAGGTCTTCATGGCGACGTCACCCAGGAGGAGAAAATGCGACAGTAGCGCGACGGGTTTCACTTCTCATCTGTGACTATTTACCTTTGCGAGACGCTTCCGGCAGTAAATCTCTTCCTTTGCAACCGATACATTTTCACGGAATGGGGTGCACAGAAGCGCCACATCCCTTCACAACAATGCTTTTTCTCGCAAGGCCTGTGGTGATATAACACATCATCACTTCGCAGGAGGCGCTGACCGTGACCCAAACCCGAAATATTCCGCAATCGTTCTGGCGCGATGAACGGCTTGCTTGGCTGGAGCTGCGCAGCACCTGGCGCAGCCATCAGGCGTATAAGCGTCATCATCATCCGCAGCTCTCTATTGGGGCCATTCTGGAAGGTGAAACCTGCTGTGTCAGCGATGGTAAAGAATACCGTCTGCAGGTGGGCGATCTGATTGTGATCCCACCGCATGTGCCGCATAGCTGTAATCCGGTCGATGGGCAGTTTCGCAGCTACCATATGCTCTACCTGGACGCGGACTGGTGTGTTGCTCAGTTGCCCGAACAGACGGCTCACGCGCCGCTTTTCGCTCCGACCCCGGTGATCCGCAACCCACAACGCTTTCAGCACTTTCTGGAGCTTGTTGCATTAATGAAAAAACGGCAACTCGCGCCGCTGGTCGACGCCGCGCGTCTGCTGTTGCGCACGCTCCCCTTGCAGACAGGGAATCCGCCGCATTCGCGCGCGCTCAGTCAGTCTCTGAAAGAACGATTGCAGAGTAATTTGCTTTCGCCTCCCTCGCTTGATGACATCGCGCAAGAGTTTGGTATACGTAAAGAGACGCTAATCCGTATCTTTAAGCAGGACACCGGCCTGACGCCGGGCAGTTATCTGAACATTGCACGGATCGATTTTGCCAGGGCGCGACTGCGCGCCGGAGACGATATCGCTGACGTCGGCTATCAGAGCGGCTTTGCCGACCAGAGCCATTTCCACCGCACCTTTGTCAGCTATACCGCCGCCACGCCGCGTCAGTATGCACGGGGGCGATCAATATCAGACAATAATTAGCGTTTCACCGGGCGTAGCGTGAACTCAGGTTTGCACACTGAGGTCACTATGGAACCGTTGTCTGTACTCTTTCCCCCCGCGTTTCCCGCCCTGGCGCTGGCGCATTTTGTGGCGCTGCTTAGCCCAGGACCAGATTTCTTTTTACTGGTGGGCTACGCCGTTCGCTACCGACTGCGCGGCAGTGCCGGGCTGTGTCTGGGGATCGCCGCCGGTAATGGGATCTATATCCTGCTGGCGATTGCCGGTTGGGGGATCCTCCGGCATCATCCCCTGCTCTTCACGTTGATCGCACTGTCAGGCGCACTCTATTTACTGTGGATCGGCAGCCTGCTGCTACGCAGTCGTGCGCAAACGCTGACGGGCGAAGATGCCAAGGCCACGTGTCCGGAATGGGGCAAACAGGTGCTTCTGGGGCTGGGCTCATCGCTACTCAACCCGAAAAACGCGCTGTTCTATCTGGCGCTGATGACCGCTCTGCTTGGCCCATCAGTGACGCTGTTGCAGCAGGCCGTCAGCGGGATCTGGATGACCTGCGTCGTGCTGTGCTGGGATCTGCTGATTGTCATGGGGATTGGCCTGCCGTTTATCCAGCGACGGCTAAGCCACGGGATCGTGTGGATCGAACGCCTCGCCGGGGTCGTATTGATCGCCTTTGGCTGCGGGATCGTCTGGCGCTTACTCTTCCCGTAGTCTATTGAGTTACTGAATGAATTCAGCCATTTCTATTGACTAACATCAAATTATAATGACACTTAAGGTGTATATTTTCCGTTCAACTTACTTTTCCCGAGGTGTGATGTGCTGATAACCATCTGTAATCGCTACACATTCTGACAAGCGTCAGAATGTGTTCCTCTGTCTGTGATTCCCATGGGCAGTGCTTTTGATTACATGAAATTCAGTACATCTGCAGTCTGCTGTTCTCTCTTTTCTGCCTGATGTCCCTGTGACAGTATTGAATTTCGTTGTTCCCGTTAAGGGGTTCTCCACATGGAGTTCGTTTTGTATGCAATGGATTATTGAGTTTTTCAAGCGGCACGCCACGACGCTGTTCTTTCCGATGGCGCTGATTCTGTACGATTTTGCCGCCTACCTGTCGACGGACCTGATTCAACCAGGCATCATCAACGTCGTGAGAGAGTTTGATGCCGATGTCAGTCTGGCGCCGGCGGCAGTCAGCCTCTATCTCGCCGGTGGGATGGTGTTGCAATGGCTGCTGGGGCCACTTTCTGACCGGATCGGTCGGCGTCCGGTACTGGTCACCGGGGCGCTTATTTTTACCCTTGCCTGTACCGCCACTCTGTTCACCACTTCCATGACGCAGTTCCTGGTGGCGCGCGTGGTGCAGGGCACCAGCATCTGCTTTATCGCAACCGTCGGCTACGTCACGGTGCAGGAGGCGTTCGGGCAAACGAAAGCCATCAAGCTGATGGCGATCATCACCTCTATCGTGCTGGTGGCGCCGATCATCGGCCCGCTTTCCGGCGCGGCGCTGATGCACTTCGTCCACTGGAAGGTACTGTTCGCCATTATTGCGGTGATGGGTTTTATCGCCTTTATGGGCCTGTTGCTGGCGATGCCAGAAACGGTCAAGCGCGGTGCCGTGCCGTTTAGCGCGATCGGCGTCGTCCGTGATTTCCGCGATGTCTTTCGCAACCGCATATTCCTCTTTGGCGTCGCCACGATCTCGCTGAGTTACATCCCGATGATGAGCTGGGTCGCCGTTTCCCCGGTGATCCTGATCGACGCGGGTGGCATGACGTCCTCCGAGTTCGCCTGGGTGCAGGTTCCGGTGTTTGGTGCGGTGATCGTCGCCAACATGATCGTTGCGCGTTTTGTGAAAGATCCGACTGACCCGCGTTTTATCTGGCGTGCAGTGCCCATTCAGCTCAGTGGCCTGTTTGTCCTGATTGCCGGAAACCTGCTCTGGCCTCATGTGTGGCTGTGGTCGGTGCTGGGGACCAGCCTCTACGCGTTTGGTATCGGGCTTATCTTCCCGACGCTGTTTCGCTTCTCGCTGTTTACCAACAACCTGCCGAAAGGCACCGTGTCGGCCTCGCTGAACATGGTGATCCTGACGGTGATGGCCGTTTCCGTCGAAATCGGCCGCGGATTGTGGTTTAACGGCGGTCGGATCCCGTTTCACCTGCTGGCGGTGATCGCGGGAGTGGCGGTGGTATTCATGTTGAAAGGGTTGTTAGTGCGGGTGCGTCAGTATGACGCAACGGACGTGGTAACGCAGAAATAAATACAGGCCCCGCCATGCGGGGCCTCAGACTGTTGACAAAGAAGGATAAAACGTGGTTTTTCCTTCTTTGTGATTATCAGCCGAAAATCAATCAATTGATTTTCCTGGTTTTTAATGAGGTGATCTCTGCTTGTCCAGTGTTGTGATGAGGTTTGTCATCGCTCTCAGGCCCCGCCATGCGGGGCCTGTAACGTGTTACGCGATACGGGCAAATCCGGCGTCAAGGTCGGCAATCAAATCGCCGACATCTTCCAGGCCGATATGCACCCTCACCAGCGTCCCGCTGAAATCGACATCCCCGGCCGGGCGAATGCTGTTCAACTCTTCCGGTTGGTTCGCCAGAATCAGCGACTCAAACCCGCCCCATGAGTAAGCCATGTGGAACAGCGAGAAGTTATCGAGGAAGTTCGCTAACTGTTCATCTGTCAGTCGCTTTTTCAGCACAAACGAGAACAGACCGGAACTGCCGCTGAAATCACGCGTGAAATATTCGTGCCCCGGACACTCCGGCAACGCCGGATGGTTCACTCGCGCCACCTCCGCACGTGCCGACAGCCAGCGCGCAATCTGAATGCTGCTCTCCTGGTGCTGCTTCAGACGCACCGACAGCGTACGCAGGCCGCGACTGCCGTTATACGCGGTATCAGCATCCAGCGTTTGCCCCATCAGATACGAGTTTTCACGCAGCTGATCCCAGCAACGAGCGTTGGAGACCGCCGTTCCCAGCATGCCGTCAGAGTGACCAATCGTGTACTTGGTGCCGGCCTGAATCGAGATATCCACGCCGTAGTCCAGTGCCTTAAACAGCACGCCAGCCGCCCAGGTATTGTCGATCATAATGACGATCTCCGGGTTCACCGCACGGATCGCCTTCACCATTCCCGGCACATCCTGCACTTCCATGGTGATTGAACTCGGTGATTCCAGAAACACCACTTTGGTTTCCGGGCGGATCAGATCGACAATCCCGGCGCCGATCATCGGATCGTAGTACGTCGTTTCGACGTTGAATTTGCTCAGGATCTTATTGCAGAAATCCTGTGTTGGTTCATATGCCGCCCCGGTCATCAGCAGATGATCGCCACGCTGTACAAACGCAAGGATCGCGTTCGTCACCGCCGCCGCACCGCACGGGTAGAGTGCGCAGCCGACGCCGCCTTCCAGTTCACTCATCGCCTTCTGGAACGCGAAGTGGGTATACGTGCCGCGACGACCGTAAAACAGCTCGCCATTTGCGCGATTGGCGGTAGCGAATTTTTTGTCCTTCACGGTATCAAATACCAGCGAAGAGGCACGCTGAATAACCGGGTTTACCGCGCCCTGGGTATAACGTTTATCGCGTCCGGCGATGACCAACTGGGTTTCGAGCTTCACTGAATCTTTCATGCTTTTTTATCCTTAATCCGTGCGTTAAACCTCGGCGACCGTAGCCGTCGCATTCATCTCTGCATTCACCGACTTTTTCCCGGAGAAGCGCTCTACAATTTGTGCCGCATTCAAATCATGAATCACGTTAATCAGCGTCGCCGGGGCATCGGTAATCGTGCCCAGCACCACTAGCATGGGGATCGTTTCCATTGGCAGTCCCAGCGTGGTGACGATAAAAATCTCACCGAGGAACGCCCCGCCCGGTACGCCGCCGACGATAATCGCGGAAAGCACGGCGATCAGCATGGTCAGGAAGAAGGTTTCCATGGTGAACGGAATCCCCAGTACCGAGCAGATAAAGACGATCTTCAGCGCCGCGATCATCGCCACGCCCCCTTTGTTCAGGTTGACCAGCAGCGGGATCGAGACATCGACAACTTCCGGGTTAATTCCCATCGCTTTGCCTGCACGCAGGGTCACCGGCAGCGTTCCCAACGAAGAACAGGTGCCCAGCGCCGTTACAGAAGGCTCAATGGCGTGACGCCAGAAGGCCTTCACCGCCGGTACGCCACCGCCAATGTAAGAGTAAAGAATAGAGCCGAAAATGTAGTAAACCAGCGTGGCGACCATGAACAGACCAATCGCCCGGGCAAAGGTGAGCAACAGTGCGGAGTCCTGGCTGGCCATCGTGGCCGCAAAATAACAACCGAGCCCCACCGGCGCGACCTTCATGATGATCGACACAATCTTCATAATGACGGTGTTGGCATCTTCCAGCAGCGAGGCAATGCGTTTACCCGCCTGTTCTGACTGACCAATCGCGATCCCGGCGATGATCGCCATCACGATCAGGGCGAGGATATTCGACTTTGAAAACAGTCCAATAAAGTCGTTGGTGGTGATCATGCTGACAAAATCCATCTTGCCGCTGCCCGCCTGTACGGACTGCGAGAGATCGATGGTGACTCCCTGCGCCGGGTTGTACCACAGGGCTAACGCCACGATACCGGCTGCGGGAATAAACGCCATTGCGATGGAAACGATAAAGATAATCGCCATAATCCGCCCTAAACGTTTCAGGTCGGTCATGCTGGCAATCGAGGACATTACGCTGATTCCCACCAGCGGAACGATAATCATAAATAACAGGTTCAGGAAGATCTGACCTATCGGCTGAAGTTTACTGGCGAACGTGGGAGCGTAAATCCCTAATAAACCACCTGCAACCAGAGCAAGTAATAAAATAATTGACGATTTGTAGGGTTCGAGTCGTGTCCACATAATCGGTACCTTTTATAAGAATGGAATTAAATGAGAGTAAATTCACAATTTGGCGACGTTCTGTATTTGCCTCCTTACTATTTGTGACGCAACTCACTTAAGTTGTTATTTTTTCATTTTGTGCGTAGGTCGTTTCCTGTGATTCAATAGTTACATGTTTCAAAACCCAATGTAACGGCTTATTCGTACCGTTTTTGCAAATCACTTGTGAGTAAAAGGAAACAATGAGCACACCCATTTCTCTCAAGCATTTAGAGTTTTTTGTCCGCATAGTGGACTGCGGAGGATTATCTGAAGCCGCGGTACAACTTAACGTGTCACCGTCGGCGGTCAGTAAAAGTCTGGCGGCAATGGAGGATACGCTGGGGACAACATTAATTAAGCGCACCACCCGCAGTATTACGCTGACCGACGCCGGGCAATATTTATTTAACCGGGCCAATAAGCTACTGAAAGAATTCGATGAAACGCTTAATACCACCTCCGGTTATTATCACAACCCGCAAGGCGAATTACGCATTACCTGCTCGATTGCCTTCGGCTATTCCCGACTGGTCAATCTGGTGGACAAATATCGCACCCAGTACCCGGATGTGAATCTGTATATCGATCTCAACGATAACTTCGTCAATCTGAACGACACGGATTTCGATATCGCCCTGCGCATCTCCACCGCCCCGCCGCAAAACTATGCCACGCGTAAACTGGTGCCGATCCGCTGGGCATACTGCGCCTCTCCCGGCTATCTCGCAAAGAAAGGGATGCCGTTGCGTCGTACGGATCTGGTGAATCATGACTGTCTGGTTTACCCCGGTCTGACACCGATTCTGAAGGTTGCCGACGAGCAGGATCGCCTGCATCAGTTGAAACTGCATATGCCGATCCAGGCGAACAGCAGTCTGGTCCTGCTGAAGTCGGTGCTGGAAGATCAGGGCGTGGCCTATCTGCCCACCTATCTGATTGGCGATCATATTCAGAAAGAAGAGATCACCCCACTGATGCTCGACGGCACTATCACCTGCGAAACGCACACCCTTTATGCGCTCTATTTCCCCAGCAAATACAGCAACCCAAAGGTACGATCGTTTATCGATTTTCTGGTCGCGGAGTTAGGAACGCTACCGGCGTGGGACAACTGGATCCCCGGCTGATCGCCGGTTGTTTTTGCACGATCCCCTCGTCTGGCTCTATCCTTACCCTATGAATAAAATCGCTGAACTCAAACGCGCCAAACTGTTGGCGCTTTCGTTACTGCTGATCGCTGCCACGACGTTTGTCATCACCCTCTTCCTGCCTCCTGGTTTTTGGGTCAGCGGGATCAAAGCCATTGCCGAGGCGGCGATGGTCGGTGCGCTGGCGGACTGGTTCGCGGTGGTGGCCCTGTTTCGCCGCGTTCCTCTCCCGTTCATTTCACGGCATACGGCGATTATTCCCCGCAATAAAGATCGTATCGGCGAGAACCTGGGGCAGTTTGTGCAGGAGAAATTCCTCGACACCCAGTCCCTGGTCGCGCTGATCCGCCGCCATGAGCCCGCGTTGCTGATTGGCAATTGGTTCAGCCGGCCAGAAAACGCCCAGCGGATCGGGCAGCATCTGCTGCAGATCATGAGCGGCTTTCTGGAACTGACCGACGATGCCCGTATCCAGCGCCTGCTCAAGCGTGCGGTACACAAAGCGATTGATAAGGTCGATCTCTCCGGCACCAGCGCCCTGATGCTGGAAAGCATGACCAAAAACGATCGCCATCAGGTACTGCTCGATACGCTGATCGCCCAGTTGATCGCCCTCCTCCAGCGCGACAGTTCGAGGATCTTTATCGCCCGGCAAATCGTCCACTGGCTGGAGACCGAGCATCCGCTGAAGGCTAAAATTCTGCCTACCGAATGGCTGGGCGAGCACAGCGCGGAGTTGGTGTCTGAGGCGGTGAACTCGCTGCTTGACGACATCAGCCACGATCGTGCGCATCAAATCCGCCACGCCTTCGATCGCGCCACTTTCAGGCTTATCGACAAACTGAAAAACGATCCGGAGATGGCGAACCGGGCAGAAAGTATCAAGGCATACCTGAAAGAAGATGAAGCCTTTAACCGCTATCTCGGCGAGCTATGGGCAGATTTGCGTCAGTGGCTGAAGAACGATATCAACGCCGAGGATTCCCGTGTGAAACAACGAATCGCCCATGCCGGACAGTGGTTTGGTGAAACACTGATCGCCGACGACGCACTGCGCACCTCGCTCAACGGGCATCTGGAACAAGCGGCTCATCGTGTAGCGCCGGAGTTTGCCGCCTTCCTGACCCGCCACATCAGCGACACGGTGAAAAGCTGGGACGCCCGCGATATGTCGCGACAGATTGAACTTAACATCGGTAAAGATTTGCAGTTTATCCGCGTCAACGGCACGCTGGTGGGCGGAACGATCGGGCTGGTCTTATATCTGTTGTCGCAACTTCCCTCACTGCTGCCCACGCTGTCCACTTTTTAAGGAGAAAAAATGGCTGACATTACCCTGTCCCCGGCGGAGCGCGATGGTTTGCGTGAAGCGCTCAGTGACTACTGCCGGGATCATTTCGAACTGGAACTGGAACAGTTTGACGCCGAGTTTTTTATTGATTTCATTAGCGAAAAATTGGGCCCGGCGTACTACAACGCCGGCATTGAAGAGGCGATTCGTACCCATCTCGCGTGGAGCGAGCGCATCCAGGAAGAGATGGATCTGAAGAAGATTTTATAGTGCCTTACCTGGCGGGAGATCAATAATCCACACTTATGGCATGGTTATAATGCGACCACTTTTAACATCTCCCGTGTCACGGGGAAGGAAAATCCATGTCGCTCATCACCGATCTACCCGCCATTTTCGACCAGTTCTCTGAAGCCCGCCAGAAAGGCTTTCTCACCGTAATGGATCTCAAAGAGCAGGGTATCCCGCTGGTGGGAACCTATTGCACTTTCATGCCGCAGGAGATCCCGATGGCGGCAGGGGCTGTGGTGGTCTCATTGTGCTCAACGTCCGACGAAACCATCGAAGAGGCCGAGAAAGATCTGCCGCGCAACCTCTGCCCGCTGATCAAAAGCAGCTACGGCTTCGGCAAAACCGACAAATGCCCCTATTTCTACTTTTCCGATCTGGTGGTGGGCGAAACCACCTGCGACGGCAAAAAGAAAATGTACGAGTACATGGCAGAGTTCAAGGCGGTACACGTCATGCAACTGCCCAACAGCAGCCAGGATGCCGCCTCACGCGCACTCTGGAAAGCCGAAATTCTGCGCCTGCAACAGGCTGTGGAAGCGCGCTTTGGGACACCGGTAACCGAAGCGGCGCTGCGTGACGCCATTGTCCTCAAAAACCGTGAACGCCGCGCGCTGGCGAATTTCTATCGTCTCGGGCAGCTAAATCCCCCTGCATTGAGCGGCAGCGATATCCTGAAAGTGGTGTATGGCGCGACCTTCCGCTTTGATAAAGAAGCCCTTATCGACGAACTGAACAGCATGACCGAACAGGTACGTCAGGCGTGGCAGGACGGTAAACGTCTGGACGCGCGTCCGCGTATTCTGATCACCGGCTGCCCGATTGGCGGCGCGGCAGAAAAAGTGGTGCGTGCGATTGAAGAAAACGGCGGCTGGGTAGTGGGATACGAAAACTGTACCGGCGCGAAGGCGACCGAGCAGTGCGTCGCGGAAACTGGCGACATATACGAGGCGCTCACCGACAAATATCTCGCCATCGGCTGTTCGTGCATCTCTCCGAACGATCAGCGCCTGACGCTGCTCAGTCAAATGGTGGAAGAGTACCAGGCAGACGGCGTAGTGGACGTGATTTTGCAGGCCTGTCATACCTATGCCGTTGAGTCACTGGCCATTAAGCGCCATCTCCGTCAGCAGCATAACCTTCCCTACATCGCTATTGAAACCGACTACTCCACTTCAGATATCGGCCAGCTCAGCACCCGCGTCGCGGCCTTTATCGAAATGCTGTAAGGAGCAGGTGTGACCTATTCGATAGGGATTGATTCCGGCTCAACGGCAACCAAAGGCATTTTACTGGCAGACGGCGTGATTCAGCGCCGCTTTCTGTGCCCGACGCCATTCCGCCCTGCCGATGCCATCCGCGAAGCCTGGGATATTCTTACACAAGATCTGGAAGTGCGGCCCTACCTGACCTTGACCGGATACGGCCGCCAGTTGGTTGATTTTGCCGACAAGCAGGTGACAGAAATCTCCTGCCACGGACTCGGCGCACGGCTGCTTGCGCCAGCCACCCGTACGGTCATTGACATTGGCGGGCAGGACAGCAAAGTGATCCAACTGGATGACGACGGTAACCTTACCGACTTCCTGATGAATGACAAATGCGCGGCAGGCACCGGGCGCTTTCTGGAGGTTATCTCGCGAACGCTTGGCGCCAGCGTGGAGCAACTCGATACCCTCACTGCCGGCGTCGCGCCGCACGCCATCAGCAGCATGTGTACCGTTTTTGCCGAATCCGAAGTGATAAGCCTGCGCTCTGCGGGTATCGCCCCGGAAGCGATCCTTGCGGGCGTGATCAACGCCATGGCGCGGCGCAGCGCCAACTTCATCGGTCGACTCTCTTCAGGTGGGCCTCTGCTGTTTACCGGCGGCGTCAGCCACTGCGCAGCATTTGCCCGCATGCTGGAAGGCCATGTCGGCATCCCGGTACACACCCACCCGGACGCGCAGTTTGCCGGCGCTATTGGCGCGGCGCTGATTGGCCAACGGCAGAGAACACGCAGATGACGGAGTATCTGTTTTTGTTTCACTCGACGGTGGGCGTGATCCAGACCCGTAAAGCGTTGCAGGCGACAGGGATGAACTTTCGGGTTGCAGACATCCCCCGCGAGTTACGAGGCGGATGTGGGCTGTGCATTTACCTGCATTGCCCGCCAGGAGACGTTGAGCGGTGGGTAATCCCTGGCCACACCGAGTCGATCTACCGCCTGGAGTCGGGCAACTGGCAATGTGTGGTAACCTGCGATGCGTCAGCACGCTGATCCGCGAAACCAGGATAAATTTCACGATGCAATTATCATCCGTTTAAGGATTCATTAAGATTAATCTTTATACTTTCTCCCTTAATGTCTTTGATTTTATTTAAGGAAGAATAATGAGATTGTCCGCCCGATATCTGAATTCACCTCTGCGAATCATGTTTCTTCTTACTTTACTCATTGCGGGGGCGAGTTATGTCATATCGGGTAGCGCCGTACCCGACAATGACAATAACTCCCTTGCCGATTATCGCGTGACGATAGACGGCAAACAGATCGCCGGCGTGAAAAAAAACATCTCCTCACTCACCTGGTCCGATAAAAGCGATACGCTGTTCAGTACCATCAATAAACCCGCCGCGATTATTGAATTGAGCAAGCAGGGGCAATTGTTGCGCACCATTCCACTCGATTTTATTCACGATCTGGAGACCATCGAATCTATCGGTGACGACACGTTTGTCATCAGCGATGAAAGTGATTATTCCATTTACGTGATTACCCTCAATGCGCAGTCGCAAGTCAACATCGTCAAAAAGTTGCAGCTTGATCTGTATGAAACCCCGACCAACAGCGGCTTTGAGGGACTCGCCTGGTCGCGTGAAAAAGAGACATTCTGGTTTTTCAAAGAAAAAAAACCGATTGGGATCTACAAGGTAACGGGGCTGCTCAATAACAACAATTTAACGATTGCCAAAGATACGGCCCTGCAACAAGAACTTAATATCAAGGATATTTCCGGCGCAGAATTTAATGCGCATAACAACAGTCTGCTGATCCTTTCTCACGAATCGCGCATGCTCAAAGAGGTCAAAACCAACGGCAACGTTATTGGCACCATGACGCTGACTGCAGGCCACCACGGCCTGACGCGCACTCTACAACAGGCTGAAGGGATCGCAATGGATAATCAGGGATCGCTGTTTGTCGTTGCCGAGCCTAACCTGTTTTATCGCTTCACGCCGGGTAGCGCACAATAATTCCTCCGTTGCCTTACCCATTTGTTATAAATTTGTTACTCTCGCATTTCTCACCTGACGAATAACAATGGGAACGGCATGAGCCAGCAACCGCACATCGCAGACCGGTATTCTCTGAGCACCGCCCTCTTTGGAATGACAGTACTCGCACTGGGCATGGGAATTGGCCGTTTTCTCTATACCCCAATGCTGCCGGTGCTGCTGGCTGAGGGACGCTTTACGTTTTCCGAACTGTCGTGGATAGCCAGCGTCAACTATGCGGGATACCTGGTTGGCAGTCTGTTGTTCTCCTTCGGCCTTTTTCATCTGCCTGGCCGTTTACGCCCCATGCTGTTGAGTTCAGCGGTGGCGACCGGCGGACTGATCCTCGCGATGGCGCTGTTCTCTAACCCCATGGTGGTGATGCTGGTGCGCTTTCTGGCGGGCGTCGCCAGCGCCGGGATGCTGATTTTTGGCTCGACGCTGGTGCTGCAACATACCCGCCATCCTTTTGTCATTGCCTCGCTGTTTTCTGGCGTCGGCGTCGGGATCGCACTGGGTAACGAGTACGTAATTGCAGGTCTGCACTTTGCGCTCTCCTCCCACGCGTTATGGATCGGGGCGGCGGCCTTCTCTGCCGTGCTGGCGATTCTGCTGGCGCTGCTGCTTCCGTCCCACGCCCACGCACTGCCTGCCGCCGCCCAGACAAAAAGCGAGCCGCAGCCGATGACCTGGTGGCTGCTGGCGTTGCTCTACGGGCTGGCGGGATTTGGTTACATCATCGTCGCGACCTATTTGCCGCTGATGGCAAAAGAGGCGGGTTCGCCGCTGCTGACGGTCCATCTGTGGACGCTGGTTGGCGTCTCGATTGTGCCGGGCTGCTTCGCCTGGCTGTGGGCGGCGAAACGCTGGGGAGTGTTGCAATGTCTGACGGCAAACCTGGTAATTCAGGCTACCTGTGTGCTTTTGACGCTCGCCAGCAGCTCTTCGCTGTTATTGGTGCTAAGTAGCGTGGGTTTTGGCGCGACGTTCATGGGCACGACGTCGCTGGTGATGACCCTCGCGCGCCAGCTTATTGCACCGGGAAACCTCAATCTGCTGGGGTTTGTCACGCTAACCTATGGCATCGGGCAGATCCTGGGGCCGCTGTTAACCACGCTATTAGGCAGCGGCACGCAGGCCATTACCGATGCCACGCTGTGCGGCACGCTGGCGTTATTTATCGCCGCGACGATCAGCGCCCTGCAATTCTATAAGCAAAAGCGTTTGTTGGCGTGCCGTATCAACGAAACGCGTTAATCATAATGCGGGGAACCTGGTGAACCCACTCCAGTAATTCGTTAAGCAGCGAAGCCGTGACAATGTTACTGGTCGCCGGGGTTGGCCAGGGAAAAAACGTCACGCAGAGCTCCCACGTCATGAGCGAAAGGGTCATTACGACCAGAGACAACCCCAATGTGGTGACGGTAATACATGCCATGAGGCGCCAGAGTGGGAAAAATATCATCCTGTAAAACCCGCCCACACTTATTCACGGCTGCCTTCGTGGGCCGTGCGATGCAGCATGAGCGCTTCGGCAATAATGTCCTGTTTGCTTTTACGCGTTTCTAATGCCAGCTCCCGAACGTAGTCCCAAAGCGTCGTCTCAACACGGGCACTTAACAGCACCATATCTTTAGAACGGGTTCCTCTGGCTTTGCGGGTATCGGGATAATCACGGGAAGGCATCGTCTGCTCCTGAAGGCTATGTCGTCTTAACTTGGAGGAATATGCAGTTGGTCGAATAACAAGTCAACGCACAAGATTTCATCAATCGGGTGATAAGAATGTTAAGAAAACGCCTTAAAATGGAACATCGTTTCAAGTGAAAGATGACCTTTAGCAGACTAATGATGTCAGGGTTTATTTACACGCCAGGATTACTTCAGTGCATTTCAGCCCACCATTCCCTCTGCCAAATATCCACCACAATTAGTGAAAATTCCTATTCGCCAATAAGTTACTTCTGCGATAAATGTTTACTTTCAGGACAATAACTGCTTTTTTTGAGCGAGTTACGGCGATCTCTTTCAATATTTTTCGCGAAAATGGCTTATCTTCTTTATCTTCAGATGTCTTACCACTGCCACAGCAAACGCAGTAAAAGTAAACAAGTCGTAAATAAGGACATTTTTTAACGACGCAAATTAAGTGTGCCTTAATTGATATCAATCAATTTTTAAAGCGGGAATTTGCCAGCTTTTGGTAAGAATCTGATGAAGCGCACAAATAGCAGCTACCTTTGTACACTAAATTTTACGCCACCAGACATGCATGTCATTCGCTGAAGCTATTGACTTCGCTTTTCATCGCCAGACTTCCAGCATGACTGAACCAAAGTTATTCCAGTACATCCCCGAAATATCATTTGCAAAGACCACCAGCTCACCGCTGCGGGGTGCAATCCAGCCGTTATTGAGCCGGGCGCCATCGCCAATCACAAACATAGTATCGGTTGATTTGTCGATAGTACCAATCAGGGTAAACCAGGTCGCAGGTTCGTGGCGGCAACGCAGCCAGATTCTGGCAAAATTCAGATAGTCGACGCTATAACCATTCGCGTCACAGCAATGGCTCATATCGCACCACTTCCCGGTGACATGAAAGAAATACCTGACGCCCTGCTCAACAAACAGATCCGTTTCAGCCCATTTATCGCGTGAGCGAATTTGAGTGCGCTTCACCCGTCGTGAAGCCAGTGGCGGAACGCTCATTCGATCGACCATACATCATCACCTTTGCGCAAACACAGTTTTGCCGGCCGCCAAAGGCCGCCCTGATAAAACGATGACGAACAGGAGGGGTAACACTAATTTTTATGAACTCTGCGGCTACGCTCCATAACAGGAAAGTTGTAGTCAGCGCATGCCGTTTCATACCTTTCATTGACCTGATGCGATCGCGCCTACCAATGTTCCGTCCAACGTGCGGGTAAGCCCATGCTCTTACCCGCACAACACCACACAAGTTACCGGTAATTGACCTTCATATTTTTCGATAACGGTTCAATGACCGTGGAGACCAGAATAAAGCACAGCACACAGAATCCGGTCATCGCCATGAATACCGCATCCCAGTTGTACGCATCCAGAATAATGCCCACAATCAGCGGCATACACATACCACCCAGTTGCCCGCCCATGTTGATCACGCTGTAAGCGATCGGATAAATCTCTTTATTCGCCCGTCCCATCGCGTAGACCGAATAGGCCGAATAGCCCAGCGACAGCATCAGCCCCAGCAGAAACAGCATCAGCGACAGAACGATCTTGCTTTCTGGCGCATAAACCAGTGAATACATGGTGAAAATCGTCGCCCCGGCGCTAAGCAACATCAGCGGTTTACGACGCTTGTTCAGCACCCGGTCAGAGAGCACACCGCCTATAAAGTTGCCCATGACCGTTCCGAGAAACGGTGCGGCCGCCAGCGCGGCAGAACTCGTCAGATCGAATCCGCGCTCGGTGATCAGATACTTAGGTAGCCAGGACATCAGTACGCTGACGATCCCCACCATCGAGAAATATCCCAGCGCAACGCCGTAAATATCCCAGCAGCGGAAGACCTGCTTTGAACAGGAGAGTTCTTCAACCTGCTTTGTGCGAATCAACTTGTCGAGCCAGCAGTAATTGAACTCAGGAGCGACCGGTGCGGCGGTTTCCTGAGCTGTCGCCGGAAGCTGTTCTTCGCGGATGTAAGCGACCTCTTGCTCATTCACGAAGCGGCTCTCTTCCGGCTTATTGCGAACCATCAGATACCAGAAGATCGCCAACAGCAGGCCCGGAATGGCGAAGAAGACAAAGATATAGCGCCATCCCCAGACGGTGATTATCCAGGCGCACAGCGGCGGAACGATCAGCGGACCAAACTTGGAGCCTGCCAGAAACAGCCCGGTCGCTGTCCCTTTTTCCTTCGGGGGAAACCACTGGTTGATCGTCACCGTCGAGCCAATAACCACCGGTGACTCACAGACGCCCACCATAAAACGCAAGATCTTCAGCAGGAAAATGTTGTTCACCATCCCCATCAACCCCGTAAACACGGAGGTTAATAACATCCCCATCGCAAAAGCATTACGCATGCCGAATTTCTTAATTAAATACCCGGCAGGGATCTGAAAAAACGCATAGCCGGCAAAGAACAGGCTGATTAACAATCCTGCCATGGTATTCGAGATTTGAAACTCTTCCTGAATAAACGGAATAGCAAAGCCGATATTTGCGCGGTCGGCGTTAGCTACAGTGTAGGTTACAAAAATAAAACTCATGACCCACCATCTGTAATGGGTCATCTTCGGTTTCCCGATATTATTATTCATCATGTTTGTTTCCGTATCAGAGGTCAGATTTTTTCGCTGCAAAAATCAAATTCACTGTAGGTTCTGGCACGCGAAAGACTGCTCAACAACGTCGGCTCGATCGTGCTGCGGATAAGGTTGGCGATATCCAGCAGATCAGGCAGAGAAATACCGGTATCGAGCCCCATTCGGTTAAACATATTCACCGCATCCTCGGTGGCAGCATTCCCGGCGGCCCCTGGCGCGAACGGGCACCCGCCCAGTCCGCCGACAGCGGTCTCAAATCGCGTGACGCCCGACTGGACGCCGGCAAACATGCAGGCCAGCGCCATGCCGTGCGTGTTATGCAGATGCAAACCGATGTCCATTTTGGGGAATGTCTGCTGGATCCCGCGCAGTACAGATAATGTCTGGGTCGGGTTAGCAACACCGATGGTATCGCACAGAGTTACCGCTGAAATCCCGAGATCATCGGCAAACTTAATCATATCCATCAGCGTTTCACGGCTGGTCTCGCCAATAAACGGGCAGCCAAATACCGTCGCCAGCGACAGCGTAATGGTCATATCCGGGAACGTGTGGCGAATGTTATAAAGATCCTCCAGCGATTCGGCATGCGTCCGGTTAATGTTCGCCTTGTTATGCGCCGGACTGACCGAAACCACATAGTTGATATTTTTAATGCCTGCCTCACTGGCGAGACTGGCCCCCTTCTGGTTCGGTACTAACACCGACGGAATAATATGCGGATGCGTGTTCAGAACATGCTGAATAACCTCACGGGCATCGCTCATTTGTGGAATCGCTTTCGGACTGACCATCGAGGTGATTTCCATCGCGCCAATCCCTGCCTCGACCAGACGATCGATAATTTTTATTTTTAAATCGGTGGGGATAAACGTTTTAATGTTCTGGAAACCGTCTCGTGGCCCCACTTCAGTCATCTGAATAAATGTCGACATGGTAGAATCCCTTACAGAATGCCGGAACGAATAAGTTGCTCAATTTTTTCATCTGAATAGCCCAGACGTTCTTTAAGCACTTCGTAATTGTGTTGACCAAGCGTGGGCGCTGGCATTCTGATGGTCGCCTTGTTATGCGTGAATTTAACCTGGTTGCCGGTCATGGTAATTTTCCCGGCGACGGGATGTTCAATATCGACAAACATTTCACGGGCGCCGGCAATATGCGGATCCTGCGTCACACGATCGATGGTATTGATCGGCGCAGAAGGTATACCGGCATCCAGTAGCATCGACACGATAGTGTCGATATCTAAATCGCGGGTCCAGCATTCGATAATTTCTTTCAGCTCGACGTGATGGGCGACCCGGTCAAGGTTGGATTTAAATTTCTCATCGTCCAGCGCGCTGATTTGCAGAACGTTTTTCAGCAGGCCGTATAATTTGTCGTTGCCGCAGGCAATAATCACGTAGCCGTCGCGTGCCTGGAAAGAGTCATACGGATAAATCGCTTCATAGCGGTTACCAATACGCGTCGGAATACGTCCGGTATTAAGGTAAATAATGTTGATAATTTCCAGCGACGACACCATCGAGTCGACCAGCGCAATATCCACTTTTTCGCCGACACCGGTTTTCAGGCGGTTGACGTAAGCGGCAAGTACGCCAATGGCGCAACTCATTCCCCCGACCACATCCGCAATGGCCGTCCCGGTACGCGTAGGCGGCGTATCAGGCCAACCGGTGGTGCTCATCAGTCCGCTCATGGCCTGGCCGATGATGTCGTAACCCGCGCGTTTCGAATACGGGCCGGTATGACCAAAGCCGGAAACTGCGCCGTAAATAATCGCCGGATTCACCTTACGCAAATCCTCATAGCCAAGTCCCAGTTTTTCCATCACCCCCGGACGGTAGTTTTCCAGAACCACATCGCTGTCGCGGACTAAATCGAGGAATATTTGCCGACCTTCTTCTGATTTAAGATTCAGCGTCATTCCGCGCTTATTGCGGTTTAAATTCATAAAATAGGCGCTTTCGCCATTAATTTGCGGCGCGTTGGCCCGTGAATCATCCCCTTTCCCCGGCAATTCGATTTTAATGACATCTGCGCCAAAATCCGCCAGCATCATTCCGCAATAAGGACCAGCCAGCACCCGGGTTAAATCCAGCACACGAACGCCACTTAATACACCAGACTGTTGTTTCATTCCTTCCCTCACTTTTTATTAGACAGAACACAAGGCCGCTTGCCTTATAGATTGTCTAATCCAATATGTGTGCCAGGAATGAATAAAACGGAAATAATCAACCTAACAAGATGATATAAATAGATTTATTTCATTTTGCTATTTATCTGAGAGAAAGAAAAATAGCTTTCAATTTTGAAATTCATAACAGTTGTGATATTGGTTTGTGATAGCCACAAATTTTTCATGGTGATTTATGTCACATAAAACGTTACCGAATCTGGCCTTAATAACCCCCTATCCGGCGCTGGCTGCCGTGGTAACTGAGCAGTGCGCCGGTATTTTTAACTGCCATGTTTTTCACGGAAGTCTGGAAAAAGCCGCGGGGATTGCCCGAAATCTCGACCCTGATTTTTATGACATCATTATCAGCCGTGGCGGTACGGCGGACTATATCGATCGGGTGACCAAAATTCCGGTAGTCCGTATTCTCACGTCCGCGCTGGATTTGCTTAAGTCGCTCACGCCACTGAAAAAACATCCGCATAAAATTGCCTTTTTTAATTATCAGAACTATTTATCTGACGTAAATCTGGTGGCAACCGCGCTGGAAGTGGAAATTGAAGAATTTATCTTTTTGTCGCATGCCGACATGGTGGATAAACTCAAAAAATGCCGTGCACGCAATTTCCAGACGGTGGCAGGAGGATTACCGGTTTCAGACACGGCGGAACACTATGAGATGCACGGGATTCTGATCGAAAATGGTCTGGAATCGGTGAACAGCGCACTGCGCGAAGCGATGGCTATCGTTGAGACGACCCACCGCAAACAACAGGATATGGCACGACTGGAAATCATCCTCTCCTCAATTACGGAAGGGATCATCGTCACCAATGAAAATAACGAGATCCAGATCTTCAATAAATCCGCCGAGAACATATTTGGCCTGATGGCCTCACAGGTGATTGGCAAACCGGTGGATACCGTTATTAAAAACACGCGGATTAATCAGGTTTTACTGACAAAATCCCCTGAGATCCGGGAGATTATGGATCTGGACAATACCTCCATCATTACCAGCCGGGTGCCGATATTTCGAGGTACGCAGTGTATTGGGGTGGTGTGCTCATTTACCGATACGCCGCAAATTCAAAAAGTGGAACGGATTATTCGCGGCAAGTTGATGAAAAAAGGCTTCACCGCCCGTTACCGGTTTGAGCATATCCTCACGCAAAATAAACACATGGAGTCAGTGATTCATCTGGCAAAAATTTATGCCAATACCCACTCCCCGGTGATGATTTATGGGGAATCCGGCACCGGTAAAGAGCTATTCGCGCAGAGTATTCACAACCAGAGTAAACGCCACCGCGGCCCTTTTGTCGCCATTAACTGCGCGGCGATCCCGGAAACGCTGCTGGAAAGCGAACTGTTCGGCTATGAAGGAGGCTCCTTCACCGGTGCACGGCGCGAAGGTAAAGAAGGCCTGATTGAACTGGCGCACCAGGGCACATTATTTCTTGATGAAATTGGCGAACTGCCGCTGCCCATTCAGAGCCGTTTATTACGCGTCTTACAGGAATACGAAATTATGCGTGTGGGGGGAAAGGATATTATCCCTGTCGATGTGCGGATTATCGGCGCCACTAACCGATCGCTGGAGAAAATGTCGGAGGAAGGATCGTTTCGCGGCGATCTCTACTACCGGTTGAACGTCTTACCGCTAATGGTGCCTCCGCTACGGGAAAGAGAGGGCGACGTCCGTTTTCTGGCTGAGCACTTCCTCGAAAAATCGGGTTGCGGGCATAAACTGGCGCAGTTCATCGCCCTGTTTTCCACCTACAACTGGCCGGGAAACGTGCGTGAACTGAATTTTATCATTGAACGGCTGGCGCTGTTATCCGCCGGATTTCCGGACGCTTCGCTGTTTGAGATATTAAATCTGACCGGCTTCAACGCGCTTAAATCCTTCAACTCGTCGCAGGCAAACGGAACGATCGTCGCAGATCTGAGTAAGGGGCAACTGAAAGCCGTCATTAGAGATCTTGAGCGGCAGATTATCGGGTTCTACATGGATCTTTTTGAACAGGATCAAGAGAAAGTCGCCGCTCATCTGGGGATCAGTAAAATGAGTTTATGGCGGAAATATAATCAGAACGTTATTGATGTGGGAGAGCAATGATATATTCCAGGATCATTTCAGAAACGCCAGGGAATTCTGCACTTATCCGGCCTGAAACCTGCATCATGCTAGCGTGTCCGGCATTGCTTTTCACCCACGAAAATAGTACGGTCACACAAGAAGAACTCTTCGTGAACGGTGGAAAATTATGCCAATAATTCAGTCGGTTGAACGTGCTTTGCAGATCCTCGACTTGTTTAATGAACAGGCTACGGAACTCAAAATCACCGAGATAAGCAAACTGATGGGATTGAGCAAAAGTACCCTCCACTCTCTCCTCAAAACGCTTCAGTTGCATGGCTATATCGATCAGAACCCGGAAAACGGGAAATACCGTCTGGGGATGAAACTGGTTGAGCGTGGTCATTTTGTCGTTGGCACAATGGATATTCGCCAGAAGGCAAAAAGCTGGTTGATCCGGCTCTCGCAGGAAACGGGACAGACCACCCATTTGGGCATTCTGGACGGTAAGGAAGGCGTCTACATTGAGAAAATTGAAGGTAAACAGGCTGCCATCGCTTATTCGCGAATTGGTCGCCGCTTGCCTGTTCACGCCACGGCTATCGGTAAGGTATTGCTCGCCTGGCTTGATGATGAAGAACTTGCTGCGGTGCTGGAGGGGTATCAGTTCAATGGCTTTACCCCCGCCACCCTTACCGATCGCGCCTCACTGCTTGCCGCGCTGAAAGAAACCCGCCATAACCGGTATGCGCTGGATAACGAAGAGAATGAGCCAGGCGTACGTTGCATCGCGGTACCGGTCTGGAATCATGAATCACGGGTTATCGCAGCCCTTAGCCTCTCCACTCTCACTTCTCGTGTTAACGACGCCGAGCTGGCCGCCTGGCGTCAGAAACTGATGGATGCCGGGTTGGGGCTGTCGATAACGCTGGGCTATCGTCAACCCTGACCCAGTGTCTCGCTAGACTTTCGGTTGATATGAGAATGTGGCGAAATCTGCAAAGCAGCCGTCGCCGCTGATATCTTCACAGTGCAAACCAACAAAGGCCCCGGTAAAGAAGCCTCTGCCGCCAATATAATCATCCGACAGTTTCCACGCCTCAAACGTAAGCGGAATGGTCTGCCAGCGATCACCATCGAATGAATAGCTATAGCGGTATTCCAGATTGTCCACATCCACCCGCAGCCAGACGTTTTCCACATTCTCCGGCACCAGAATTGGATTATCGTATAGATGCCAGTGCGCCACGTTGTGATCGAGCTGAATAATCTTCAGCGTCCGTCCGCGCCCCTCTTCCCAGTCCATAAAGCAGTACGTCCAGTTTTTGCTGTTGTAGTAACAGGTTAGCCCCGCGCTTTGTTGGAAGTAGCGCGGGGAAAAGGCCATCTGCGTTTCAGCGCGGAAACGGAAATGCTGCCAGCGGCGAGCGACCGTTGACTGGGTAAAGGTGGAGTTCAGCGAATCATTTCCGTACAGACGTAAAAATCCAGGACGGGCGGTCAGCGATCCAAGCTGCTCGTCAAACGGAATACGTAGGGTCTGCAGTTCCGGATCGAGCCTTTCACTGTCAAAATCCGTTCGCCATTCCCCCGTTCCGGTGGCACCCTGCTCCTTCATACGCGGTCCCGGCACCGTCAGCCCCGCGTGTTTTCCTCCTTCAACATAGGGCCAGCCGTCACGCCATTCGATACGCGCAATCCCTGTCTCACGCCCGAGCGGACAGTATCCCCGCCCGCCGGCCGCTAATCGCGGAATCCCCGGAAGATGTAACGGACGGCTGGTCAGGTATGCCAGATACCATTCGCCGGTATGGGTCTCCAGCAGTGAACCGTGCCCACTCTTCTGTAGGGGATTTTCCGGCAGATGCCAGCTGGTCATCATCGTCACATCAGGATGCAGTTCGTACGGCCCATCAATATTTTTTGCCCGCAAGACCACCACGGCATGTTCGTAGCTGGTTCCCCCTTCCGCCACCACCAGATAGTAGTAGCCTTCACGGCGATAAAGATGCGCCCCTTCGGTATAGCCCAATGGGGTACCCGTAAAGAGCGTTGAGCGTTGCGGCGAAAGGGTTTGTGTGTCAGCAAAAAACTCCTGCATCACGATGGTATTGTGAGGATTACTGTGATGACGCGGCCCCCACGGGCGATAGATGTAGTACTTTCGCCCATCCGTGTCGTGAAAGAGTGAAGGGTCAAACCCGCCGTTGCCCATTGGGACAGGAGCGCTCCACGGCCCTTCAATAGATGGCGCGGTAACCAGGAAGTTACGGCCATTTTTCCATGGCGAATCAACGATTTTTACGTCGGTATACAGCAACCAGAATTTGCCATCGGCATAGCTCAGGCAAGGCGCCCAGATACCGCCAGAGTCCGGATTGCCTTTCATATCCAGCAGCGCCACGCTATCGAGCGGAGTACTGACCAGAGACCAGTGTTTCAGGTCGCGAGAATGATAAATTCGCACACCGGGAAACCATTCAAAGGTTGAAGTGGCAATATAGTAATCCTCGCCCACACGACACAGAGACGGGTCCGGGTTGAAGCCGGTCAGGATCGGGTTTTCAATCTGATACATGGTTCTCTCCTCAGTTCACTGCCACAGCGGCATCGGCAGGTTTTTTCTCAGGCTGCGCGGTGCGCTGACGTTGCAGTTGCTGGCTGATCTCTTCAACACGCTTGCTGCTCAGTTTGTAGAACGAAAGCAGCGTGAACATACCGACGTAAAGCACGACCGGTACGATGCAGAAGAGGATTTTGATGGTCATCAGGACGTTATCTGGCTGCACGGCGTTGCTTGCCGAGTAGCTGGAGAAGGCGAGGATCCACCCCACCAGCGCACCGCCAATGGCCAGACCGATTTTCAGGCTGAAGAGATAGGTAGAAAACACCAGGCCATCAAGGCGACGCCCACTACGGCTCTCTTCGTAATCCACTACATCGGAGGCCATCAACCATTGCAACGGCGTGGTGGTATTAAAGACAAACAGGAACACAATGTTCAGCGCAAATATCAGCGCGATATTGTCCGATGGAATAAAGAAAATACTCAGGCTGATCAGTGAATAAATGCCGATAATCCACTTAAACGACGTCACGCGGTCAAAGCGACCGAGCAGACGAGACGAACAGAGAGAACCAAACATCGTCGCGAGGCTGCCATAAAGAAGGAACTGCGTTGCCAGCTCAGGGTGGTCCATCACGTATTTGACAAAATAGAGCGTCGCACCGCCGCGAACGACGTTCGAACCGGTTGCCATCATTTTAAAGGCGCACATAATTCGCCACTGGCTATTCCCCATCAGCAATTTAAGGTCTTTCTTGACCGATGATTCAGGTTGAATCTCGAACGTATAACGCTCTTTGGTTGTAAAGAAACACACAAACAGCAGTATTACACCGCAAATACCCAGCACACACATCGCGCCAAAATAGCCGACTTGTTCATCACCCTTGCCAATAATTTTTACTAACGGCAGGGCAATGCCGCTAATGGCTAGTGAACCGGCAGCGGCCAGGAAAAAACGCCACGATTGTAACGCATGGCGCTCTTTTGGGTCAGCGGTAATGGCGCCGGGCATGGCGCAATACGGAACATTCACAAAGGTATAAACCAGCGTCAGTAAAATATAGGTGACGCTGGCATAAATAATTTTACCCTGAGCGGAGAAATCAGGCGTATAAAACGTTAATACGCAGACAATGCCAAACGGGATCGCCCCCCACAGCAAATAAGGCCGAAACTGGCCGTAGCGGGTACGCGTTCGGTCAACCATTAACCCCATTAATGGATCAGTTATCGCATCCAGCACGCGTGAAATCAGGAATAATGTCCCCATGACGCCTGCTGACAGACCAAAAACATCGGTATAAAAGTAGGCCAGTAAAAACATCGTGGCCTGCCAGACGAAACCGCAGGCGGTGTCCCCCAGTCCATAACCAATTTTATCTTTCATTGTTAACTGCATTTCTACCTCCAGAGAATATGAAAGAAATACGTTCGAATGACCGGGACCTACAAAATTAAATATCTGAACGTGAACTTTGTGAGGAATACACCCTTTATCCGTGTGCTTATCAGATGATGCTTACAAGGAGGATTGTAGAGAGGGAGTCGATGAGGCAACAATTGTCATATTTGCTTTAGCGGTTATGTATTTTAACTTCTGTGATAACGATGCACTTTTCCAGAAAATAAAAAAAAGCCATCCTCCCGTGAAGGATGACATATTTCAGAGCGATATTATTCGTCGCCGAAAAATAGTGTTCCGGCGACGGATAAATTAATTTTAATTATTCAAAGCCCAAGCGCTTTTTTTCCGGCGTTAATCACCTCAATAATTTTATCCGTATCGTAGATGCACCCTTTCCAGGTTCCACCGCTTACCGCCTGCAGTGCAGCCCACAGTCGGGTGTCATCAGGCAGATAGTCATGGGGCTTCAGGTCGGGATGTAACTCGCGCTCCGCCAGAACTGTCGCGCCCTCTTCCGGCGTCAGTCGTGCTTGCGCACTGCCGATAAAATTCACACTGCCTTTCAATGACAAGCGATCAACCACAATTTCAATCACATCCCCCGAACGCAGTTTGCCGATCGGCCCTCCCGCCAGCGCTTCCGGTGCAACGTGCCCCAGGCAAGCGCCGGTGGATACGCCGGAGAAACGGGCATCGGTAATAAGCGATACCGTTTTCCCCCATGAGATATGCTTCAGCGCCGAGGTGAGCTGATAAGTCTCTTCCATGCCGGTGCCGGATGGCCCACCGCCGATAATCACCATGATATCGCCCTGCTGGATCTGACCCTGTTTGATGGCTTTGATCGCCGCCTCTTCCGAGACAAAGACGCGCGCCTCGCCCGTATGGCGATAAACACCGTCATCATCGACTACTGACGGGTCGATCGCCGTCGCTTTGATCACTGATCCTTCTGGCGCGATATTACCCACCGGGAACGCCACCGTGGAGGTCATCCCTTTGGCTTTTGCCCCTTCCGGCGACAGGATCACGTCATCCGGATCCACACCGTCCTGATCGCGCAGGCACTGACGGAATTTCGCCCGACGTTCGGCGTGCTCCCACCAGTCGAGGTTTTCACCGAGCGTCTGTCCGGTGACCGTCATCACATCTTCATGCAGTAGCCCCAGTCGACGCAGGTGCAGCATCACCTCCGGCACGCCGCCCGCCAGGAATGCGCGCACCGTCGGGTGATAATCCGGGCCGTTGGGCAACACGCTGACCAGACGCGGCACTTTGCGGTTGATCGCGCTCCACTGCGCCACATCCGGCAGGCGACATCTGGCGGCATGGGCGATCGCCGGTATATGCAGCAACAGATTTGTCGAGCCCCCGAAGGCCGCATGCA
This sequence comes from Citrobacter sp. ANG330, assembly GCF_047467925.1. Lineage (NCBI taxonomy): Bacteria > Pseudomonadati > Pseudomonadota > Gammaproteobacteria > Enterobacterales > Enterobacteriaceae > Citrobacter > Citrobacter sp. ANG330. The sequence continues at coordinate 354,458 of NZ_JASJUI010000003.1, forward strand.
CCACCATCGCATTCTCTATCGCTTTGTCGGTGAGGATGTCACGGGCGGTAATCCCTTTTTCATCCAGCGCCATCACTGCCCGCGCCGATTGACGTGCAATCTCCAGCCACACGTCCTGGCCCGACGGCGCCAGCGCTGAGTGTGGCAGCGCCAGTCCTAACGCTTCCGCCACGACTTGTGATGTCCCGGCGGTCCCCAGGAACTGACATCCGCCGCCGGGCGACGCGCAAGCGCGACACCCCAGTTCGGATGCCTCTTTCAAACTCAACTCATTATTCGCGTAACGTGCCCCGATGGTTTGTACCTTTCCGGCATCTTCACCGAAGGTGGGCGGTAACGTCGCCCCACCCGGTACAAGGATCACCGGCAGATCGTGCATTGACGCCAGCGCAATCATCGTTGCGGGCAACCCTTTATCGCAGGTCGCGACACCAATGACCGCCCGCCGTGTTGGCAGCGAACGAATCAAACGGCGAAAGACAATCGCCGCATCGTTACGATAAGGCAGCGAATCAAACATGCCGTGCGTCCCTTGCGAACGGCCGTCACACGGATCGCTGACAAACGCCGCAAAAGGAATGCCACTCAGGCGGGTAATTTCCTTCGCCGCCGCCGACATTTGCAGGCCAATCTCCCAGTGCCCGGTGTGATAACCGAGGGCAATGGGGCGCCCATCCGAATGGCGAATCCCCCCCTGTGTGCCAATCAATAACACTTCTCTGCCCGTGAGCTTGTTAGCATCCCAGCCCATTCCGGCGTTTTGCGTCATGCCGAAAAGGTTGCCGCTGGGAGATTCCAGTAACATCTGCGGCGTCAAGGGTAACGCCCCCTGGGGGCCGGCCGCGTGGGTTTTCACCGCATAGAACTGTTCATCCTGCGGCGTAAAAATGGTGTTGATAGACATCGTCTCACTCTCCCGAGCGTCGGGGTTCAGGTCGCTCCATTGTTGTTCTACATTATAGAACAACGTTCTTATTTATAGATTCACTGTAATGCAGGCCGTGCATAGAGGTAAATCAGAGAGAGGAGCAGGCTGTGTATTTTTTAGCCTTGATCACAAAACGGTGAGCAACGAAATGTAACGAGAAGGTTATTCCAGTGAAATGGTCGGACAGCCACTGACTATCCGACCGTTGATGATCCCGAAAGCTAATACCCGGCAGGTTCAACCGGATGACTGTCGCCCGGTATATGAGGCGATTTCACAAAAACGCCTTTCCACGGCACTTCCCCTTTGTTCACCAGGAAATGCGCTTCACCGGGATCGCAGTGCATCACATCCCCCGAACCTAGCGTGTAAGGCTCACCGTTCAGGTAAAGCGTTACTTCGCCTGCCAGGGTATAAAAAATTTCGCAGGCTTCGATGTGGCGATGGTTGGGAAAAGACTGACCAGGCTGGAGCATGACGACGCCCATGTCACACACCGGGCCGCGAATGAGGTATTTCGGGCCACTGTCGCCAAAACGGTATTCATGCTGCGCTTCATTCGATTTAATCATGACGATCTCCTGTTATAAACCCGGCGCTTTCCACAAAGAGGTCGTCAACCCGTGATCGACCAGACCTAACTGTTCCTGATATACCGCCTGCCATTTCTCGCGTGATTCCTGGTAAAGCGCATGTTTCTCTCTGTCCGGAACATGCTCCCGCTCCCAGCGCACCAGTCGTTCACCCGTTTCAGCCATGGATGACCAGATCCCAGCCCCCACGCCAGCGGCAATCGCGCAGCCCAGCGCCGTCGCCTCTTTGACAACCGGAACGTTGACCGTCAGCCCTGAGACATCCGCCAGAATCTGGCTCCAGAGTTTGCCCTTCGAGCCTCCCCCGGCAAATACCAGCGACGTGGGGTGGATCCCGGTGAAATCGGCGATCTGCTGCAAATTGCAGGTCGAAACAATGGCTGCATTCTCTTCCAGTGCGCGAAACAGCGTGGCCTTATTGCATTTTTCCGGGTCGATGGACAGATTGATGAATGAGGGGGCCGCGTGATACCAGCTCTTGAAACGCATCCGGTCGGAGAAAATCGGCATCACGCCCCATGCCCCTGCCGGTACCCTGGAAGCCATCTCCTCCAGCAGTGTGTAAGTGTCGACGCCCAGGCGCTCGGCGATCAGCTTTTCTTCGGCACAAAAGGCATCACGAAACCAGCGCATCGTCAGGCCGGTAAAAAAGCTGATCGATTCGGTTTGTACCATTCCCGGAATGACGTGCGGATTAACGCGCACGTTCATCTCAGGATCAACAATCGGCGCGGGTAAATTCACCACCTGCTGCCAGAATGTTCCCCCCAGTACGGCGGTTTGCGCCGGACGAACAACCCCAAGGCCGAGACAGCCCAACTGCACATCCCCACCGCCTACTACCACCGGCGTACCCGCTTTCAGCCCGCACTGTGCGGCGGCCTGAGCCGTCACGCTTCCCAGCAGCGTGCCGGTCTCTTTTACCGGTGAGAGAATATCCGAGCGCAGTCCGGCCATTTGCAGTAATGAGGGTTTCCAGTCGCGCGTTTTGAGATCCAGCAGGCCCGTGGTTCCGGCATTGGAAGGATCTACCGCCAGTTCGCCGCTGAGCATATACGCCATCCAGTCGCTGATCATCGTGACCGTTGAGGCGCGACGATAGATGTCCGGGCGATGGTGCGCCAGCCAGAGCAGACGCGGAATGGCGCTCAACGCCAGCGTCTGACCGGTGCTGCGATAGACTTCGCTTTCAAAGGTGTAGTCGTGGATCTCCTTAAGCTCGCTGACTTCTCGTGCCGCTCTGGCATCCACGTTGGCACAGGCCCAGACAGGCGTTCCCTCTGCGTCATAGACCACAATGCCTTCGCGCATCGAACAGGCGGAAACGGCAGCAATCGCTTCCGGCGCAATACCGGCGTTATGCAGTGCCTGGCGAATGCAATCACAGGCCAGTTGCCAGTTTTTTCCCAGATCAAATTCCATCGAGCCGGGCACATCCGGTACGGCAAGGTGCCGCCATTCCGCTTGTCCCACCGCGATTTGTTTGCCTTCCAGGTCGAAAATCACGGCGCGGACGCTGCCAGTTCCGGCGTCCAGCGCCATCAGGTAATGTTCTGAGTCAGAGAGGGTACAGAGTCGGGCCATCGTTTTAGTCCTCGGCTTATTATATCTGTCAGGTCGTCAATGCTTTCTCCACGGTACAAACGGAAATTCTGTTACTCCCCTGCTGTGCGCCTGCACGGCAGATACGCATTACTGCCCGCTGACAATGGCGGCGGCAGTTTCCTGGTCGGTGACCAGTGCGTTGATATAACCCCCTTTCATCGCGGCGGCGATCGCTTCCGCTTTATTCACCCCCCCGGCGACGCCAATAACGGTCGGGATCGTCTTCAGGGTATTGAGGGTTAACCCAATCAGTTCATCGTGGATCTTCATCTCCGGGATCACCTGCCCTTCACCATCGAAGAAGTAACCCAGAATGTCGCCCACCGCGCCTTTGCGGCCAATCATCAGTTGTTCACCCTTCGTGATATAGCCTGAGCGAATAATGGTGGCCTCATCTTTCTGGTTGATGGCGCCGATACCGACAATCGCCGCATCGGCAGCCTGGGCAGCCAGCAGGACATCCTGGACGCTATTTTCATTTTTTAACGTCCGGGCAATCTCCGCAGAAGAGGCGCGAAGCGGCGCCGGAATAATACTGACCGGACAGGCCGCGTTGAGTTGTCCAATCCCGGTCATGTATGGCCCCACGCCACCCGACAGCGTTACCAGGCGAATTTGCTGAGCAGAAATAAACCCGCTGAGCCGTTTTAAGGTATTCATAGTCGCTTCGCCGAAGCCCGCCGCCAGAATCTGCTGCGGCTGGAGTGACTCCATCAGCATATGCGCGGCGCCGATCCCCAGACGAACGCAGGCATCCGCGCCGGGAAGTCCCGGAATGACCCGCACATTATTCAGGTCAAAGCGACGACGTAATTCGGTTTCATATTCCAGACAGCCTTCAAAGCGAGAATTAATCTGTACGCGAATAATCCCGGACTGATGCCCCTTCTCCAGCAGGCGCGACACCTTAAGCCGCGTCAACCCCAGCCTGTTGCTGATGTCGCTTTGCGTCATACCGTCGTGGTAATAGAACCACGCAATGCGCGCCACCAGCTCTTCTTCACACATCCCTTGCTCGGAAATCATCGGGTCATTAATAGTCATCATTCTGTCTTCACTTTGAACATATCGAATTTCTGAACACAATTGTTCATTCATTGGTCGTTAATAACTGTGATTAAACCCACATTTCAGTGGCTTTCGTTTGAACAAATTTAATATTGACGATCATTTTAGCATGAAACGTGATCTATTCGTCGGTTTTATGAGCAGTTAGGTCATAAGGTTATGAACAATTCGAATCGCACAATACATTTGTTCAACCTGATTCTACCCAGGCCGAACGGAGGTGGCATGCAAATGAGTCAAGAAAAGATCGCCCCACTACTCAGCGCGCAGTCTGTCTGCAAGCAGTATTCCGGCGTCAACGTCCTGAAAGGGATTGATTTTGTCTTACGCAAAGGCGAAGTCCATGCGCTCCTGGGCGGGAATGGCGCCGGGAAATCCACGCTGATGAAAATCATTGCCGGCATTACCCCTGCGGACAGCGGAATCATTGAGATTGAAGGTTCCCGCTGTACAAAACTGACGCCCATCCTGGCGCATCAGTTAGGGATCTATCTTGTCCCGCAAGAGCCGCTGCTGTTCCCCAGCCTGACGGTAAAAGAGAACATTCTCTTTGGTCTGCCCAAACACCAGAGCTCGGCGCAAAAAATGGCGGCGATGCTGACCGCGCTGGGCTGCCAGTTTGATATCAACAGCCCGGCGGGTTCGTTGGATGTGGCCGACCGCCAAATGGTCGAAATCATGCGCGGGCTGATGCGCGATTCACGAATTTTGATCCTCGATGAACCCACCGCCTCACTGACGCCTGCGGAAACCGATCGTTTATTCAGCCGCCTGCGTGAATTGTTGAGCACCGGCGTGGGGATCGTCTTTATCTCCCACAAGCTGCCAGAGATACGCCAGATAGCGGATTACATTAGCGTGATGCGGGACGGCATTATTGCGCTTTCCGGAAAAACGGCGGATCTGACTACAGACGACATCATCCAGGCCATCACGCCTGCCTCACGCACCAACGCGCTGAGCGCGACGCAAAAACTGTGGCTGGAATTGCCCGGCAACCGTCCGCAGCACGAGGCGGGCACACCGGTGTTGAGCCTGGAGAATGTGACCGGTGAAGGATTCATGAACGTCAGTTTCGAGGTCCGCGCCGGGGAAATTTTAGGTCTGGCCGGTCTGGTCGGCGCCGGGCGTACCGAACTTGCCGAAACGCTTTACGGACTACGACCACTACGGGCCGGAAGCATCGTACTCGGCGGCAAGGATATCTCCACACTTTCCACCCGCGAACGTTTACAGCACGGTCTGGTGTATTTGCCGGAGGACCGCCAATCGTCAGGGCTGAATCTGGATGCCTCGCTGGCGTGGAATGTTTGTGCATTAACCCACAACCACAGCGGTTTCTGGGCTAATCCGGCCAAAGACAGCGCTACGCTCGAACGCTATCGCCGGGCGCTCAATATCAAGCTCAACGATCCCGAACAGCCTGCCCGTACGCTCTCTGGCGGTAATCAGCAAAAAATCCTGATCGCCAAATGCCTTGAAGCCTCGCCGCAGGTGCTGATTGTGGATGAGCCGACGCGCGGTGTGGACGTCTCGGCGCGTAACGACATCTATCAGTTGCTCCGCAGTATTGCGGCCCAGAACGTCGCGGTGCTGTTCATCTCTTCTGATCTGGAGGAGATAGAACAGATGGCCGATCGCGTTTACGTCATGCACCAGGGGGAAACGGGCAACGATGCTCTGCAAGGCGACGAGATTAATGTCGACACCATCATGCACGTGGCGTTCGGCGACCGCACGTCAGGGGCTACACCACATTCCGGGGAGGCGCCATGCTGAAATTTATCCAGAATAACCGCGAGGCCACCGCCCTGTTGGCCGTGCTGCTGCTGTTCGTGCTGCCGGGGATGCTGGACAGCCAGTACCTCAGCGTTCAGACGCTGACGATGATTTTCAGCAGCGCCCAAATCCTCATGCTGCTGGCGATGGGCGCAACGCTGGTGATGCTGACCCGCAATATCGACGTGTCGGTCGGATCGATCACCGGGATGTGCGCCGTACTGCTGGGGCTGTTGCTGAACGCGGGATATCCCTTGCCAGTGGCCTGCGTGGCGACGCTGCTGCTGGGACTGCTGGCAGGTTTTATCAACGGCGTACTGGTTGCCTGGCTGAAGATCCCGGCGATTGTCGCCACACTGGGCACGCTCGGTCTGTATCGCGGCATCATGCTGCTGTGGACGGGCGGTAAATGGATTGAAGGATTACCAGCGCAACTTAAGCAACTCTCCGCCCCGGTTTTCCTCGGTATCTCCGCCATTGGCTGGCTGACCCTGCTGTTAATGCTGCTGATGGCCTGGCTGCTGGCAAAAACCGCCTTTGGTCGCTGTTTTTATGCCACCGGCGATAATTTGCAGGGCGCGCGGCAACTGGGCGTACGTACCGAAGCCATCCGTATTCTGGCCTTTTCGCTCAATGGCTGCATGGCTGCGCTGGCCGGGATCGTCTTTGCCTCGCAGATTGGCTTTATCCCTAATCAGACGGGAACCGGGTTAGAAATGAAGGCCATTGCCGCCTGTGTGCTGGGGGGCATCAGCTTGCTGGGCGGTTCCGGGACGATCATTGGTGCCGTACTCGGTGCCTATTTCCTGACACAAATCGATAGCGTACTCGTCCTGCTGCGTATTCCGGCATGGTGGAATGACTTTATTGCCGGTCTGGTTCTGCTGGCGGTACTGGTATTTGACGGTCGGTTGCGCTGCGCGCTGGAACGCAATATCCGTCGGCAAAAATATGCCCGCTTCACTCCGCCGCCCCAGCCGCATCCGTCGGCAAAAAGCGCAGCGGATACTGTGCGCACCGCCAAAAAACGTGAGGTAGCCTGATGACTCGTTTACATCGTTACGGCTGGGAACTGGCGCTCGCCGCGCTACTGGTGATTGAAATTCTGGGATTCGGCGCCCTGAACCCGCGCCTGCTGGATCTGAACGTCCTGCTGTTCAGCACCAGCGACTTTATCTGCATTGGTATTGTCGCCCTGCCCTTAACCATGGTGATCGTCAGCGGCGGGATCGATATCTCCTTCGGCTCCACGATGGGGCTGTGCGCCATCGCGCTGGGCGTGATGTTCCAGGGCGGCGTACCGCTGCCGCTGGCCATTATTCTGACGCTCGCGCTGGGCGCGCTGTGCGGACTGATCAACGCCGGGTTGATTATCTACACCGGTGTGAACCCGTTGGTCATCACCCTGGGAACGTTGTACCTGTTCGGCGGCAGCGCGCTGCTGCTGTCAGGGATGGCGGGAGCAACCGGTTATGAAGGTATCGGCGGCTTCCCGCAGGGCTTCACTGATTTTGCCAATCTCGATGTGCTGGGCCTGCCAGTCCCCCTGATTTTCTTTCTCGTCAGCGTGATCTTTTTCTGGTTGTTGATGCACCGGACCCACGCCGGACGCAATGTCTTCCTGATTGGGCAAAGCCCTCGCGTCGCGCTGTACAGCGCGATTCCAGTGAACCGGACGCTGTACGCGCTGTACGCGATGACCGGCTTTGCTTCGGCGATCGCGGCGGTGCTGCTGGTCTCTTACTTTGGCTCTGCGCGTTCCGATCTGGGAGCCTCCTTCCTGATGCCAGCCATTACAGCGGTCGTCCTGGGTGGTGCCAATATCTACGGCGGGTCCGGGTCCATTCTCGGCACCGCCATCGCCGCGCTGTTGGTGGGCTATCTGCAGCAAGGGTTGCAGATGGCTGGCGTACCCAATCAGGTATCCAGCGCCCTCTCCGGCGCATTGCTAATTGTCGTTGTCGTAGGTCGTTCTGTCAGCCTGCATCGTCAGCAAATTAAAGACTGGCTGGCGCGTCGTCGCGCTATCCGGCAGGCCTGAAACCCATTGCCATAAAGGAAAAGTACATGACTATTCAGAGCATTAAAAAAATTGCCGTAATCAGTACCCTTAGCCTGGCGGCGTTCACTCTCAACGCTTATGCCGCAGAGCGAATCGCGTTTATCCCGAAACTGGTTGGCGTGGGATTCTTTACCAGTGGCGGTAACGGTGCCCTGGAAGCGGGTAAAGAGCTGGGCGTCGATGTCACTTATGACGGCCCGACGGAGCCCAGCGTGTCCGGCCAGGTTCAGCTCATCAATAACTTCGTCAACCAGGGGTATAACGCCATTGTGGTTTCCGCCGTGTCGCCTGATGGCTTATGCCCGGCGTTAAAGCGTGCCATGCAGCGCGGCGTGAAGGTGCTGACCTGGGATTCTGACACCAAGCCGGAATGCCGGTCGTACTACATCAACCAGGGGACGCCTGCCCAGTTAGGCGGCATGCTGGTCGATATGGCCGCAAATCAGGTCAAAAAAGAGAAAGCCAAAGTGGCCTTCTTCTACTCCAGCCCAACCGTGACCGATCAGAATCAGTGGGTGAAAGAGGCCAAAGACAAGATCGCCAAAGATCATCCGGGCTGGGAAGTTGTCACCACGCAGTTTGGCTATAACGACGCCACCAAGTCGCTGCAAACCGCAGAAGGCATCATTAAGGCTTATGCCGATCTCGACGCCATTATCGCGCCGGATGCCAACGCCCTCCCCGCCGCCGCTCAGGCCGCAGAGAACCTGAAAAACACCAGCGTGGCGATTGTCGGCTTCAGCACGCCGAACGTGATGCGCCCTTATGTTGAGCGCGGCACGGTGAAAGAGTTTGGCCTCTGGGACGTGGTCCAGCAGGGCAAGATCTCCGTGTACGTAGCTGACGCGCTGCTGAAAAAAGGCGACATGAATACCGGCGATAAGCTGGACATTCCGGGCGTGGGCCAGGTCGAAGTCTCGCCGAACAGCGTACAGGGCTACAGCTATGAGGCGAAGGGCAACGGCATTGTACTGCTGCCTGAGCGCGTGGTGTTCACTAAAGAGAATATCGATAAGTACGATTTCTGAGTTTCATTCCTTAACCGTGGAGTAAAAAATGGCTGATTTAGATGACATCAAAGATGGTAAGGATTTCCATACCGATACGCCGCAACGCAATACCCCATTCACATTAAAGGGGTGCGGCGCACTTGACTGGGGGATGCAGTCCCGACTGTCGCGCATTTTTAATCCTGAGACGGGAAGAACGGTCATGCTCGCGTTTGACCACGGCTACTTTCAGGGGCCGACGACGGGACTGGAACGTATCGATATCAATATCGCCCCCCTGTTCCCGCTCGCCGATGTGCTGATGTGCACACGCGGGATCCTGCGCAGTGTGGTCCCCCCTGCCACCAATAAGCCGGTGGTCCTGCGCGCCTCGGGCGCTAACTCGATTCTCACCGAGTTAAGCAATGAGGCGGTTGCGCTCTCCATCGATGATGCGGTTCGTCTCAACAGCTGCGCCGTGGCGGCACAGGTGTATATCGGCAGTGAATATGAGCATCAGTCGATCAAAAATATCATTCAGTTGATTGATGCCGGTATCAAGGTCGGCATGCCAACGATGGCGGTAACTGGCGTGGGGAAAGACATGGTGCGCGATCAGCGCTACTTCTCGCTCGCCACCCGTATCGCCGCAGAGATGGGTGCGCAGATCATCAAAACCTATTATGTCGATAAAGGTTTTGAGCGCATCGCCGCAGGTTGCCCGGTTCCGATTGTTATCGCCGGTGGTAAAAAATTACCGGAACGCGAAGCGCTTGAGATGTGCTGGCAGGCCATCGACCAGGGCGCATCCGGTGTCGATATGGGGCGTAACATCTTCCAGTCCGATCACCCTGTCGCCATGATGAAGGCCGTTCACGCGGTGGTACATCGTAATGAAACCGCTGACCGCGCGTATGAACTCTATCTGAGCGAGAAAAACTAAAAGGTCATGGGCCTGCCCAGGCGGGCCCATGCGTTTCAAGGAGAACAGTATGCATGTCACTCTGGTGGAAATTAACGTCCACGACGATAAAGTCGATGAATTTATCGACGTCTTTCGCCTTAATCATCTGGGATCGGTGCGTGAAGAGGGGAATCTCCGCTTCGATGTATTGCAGGATCCGGAGGTTGCGAGCCGCTTTTATATTTATGAAGCCTATAAGGATGAGGCCGCCGTTGCGTTCCATAAAACAACGCCCCACTACCTTGCCTGCGTGGAAAAACTGGAATCGCTGATGAGCTGCCCACGAAAAAAACGCGTCTTCAATGGATTGATGCCATAAGGATCTCAAAAATGAACCGTCCCTTTTCCGGGTTAAATCGCGCAGAGTGCGTCTCGTTAATGAAGCGTTACCCGCTAAGCATCGGCATTCTTGCCGGCCAGTGGCTCAAACTTGGTGAGTACCTGCAAACGCTTGGCGCGCTTGAACACCCCGTTCTTCACCTGGATCTGATGGACGGGCATTTTTGCCCACAGTTCACCGTCGGTCCCTGGGCTATCGCGCAATTGCCAGCGCAGATGATTAAGGATGTTCACCTGATGGTGGATAACCCGTGGCCCGTCGTGCAGGCAAGCGTAAAGGTGGGAGCACACTGCGTCACGTTACAGGTGGAAAACTCGCCGCATCTGCACCATATGCTCCACTGGCTGGGGGAGCAAAATGCGGAAGTCTCCGGCGGCACAATGCCGGTGTTGCGAGGGATTAGCCTGTGCCCGGCGACACCGTTGGAACATATTCTGCCGGTGATTGAAGACGTTGAAATCGTGCAAATTCTGGCGGTCAATCCGGGCTACGGTAGCAAACTCAGCAAGCCCGCCTTACTGAGGCGTATCGCCCAGGTTGTCGCATTACTCAATGCATCCGGGAAACGGGATTCCATTCTACTGGCCGTTGACGGTTCGCTAACACTGGAAGAACTGCCGGAGATCATCGCCAGCGGCGTTGATCGTGTGGTATCCGGCAGCGCGCTCTTCAAAAACGATGCGTTGGCGGAAAACACCCGTCGCTGGTTAGCGATGATATCTTCTGTAAAGGGGGGCTGAGGGGGCCAGGTTCGATATGATGTTCAAAATAAAATTATCATGTCCAGAAGCCCTCCTCCAGGTGGAGCAGTGTTGCCAGATTGAGCAGGGAACTGGAATTTGCAGAAGAGAACGTGTGAGAGGGAGGAGTTATTACGGCTTTAATCGTTACCGTTAACCGGGTACTACCAGGAGACTAATGAAAAAGCAAGCAAACGGAAAACGGATAGAGAGGCTATTTATTCCCCGAAAACTTGCTCAGCAAGTAATCACTAAATTTATTAATCAAACGAACCGCTACTGCGGCTGTGAGTGCAGCAGTAAAGACTTTATTGAATGTTGGAGCGGGTGTCATAAATTTTTCAAACTCGCTATTTAAAAAATCAGTAACGCTCCCTGCACAACTACTTCCGAGAAACAGTGAAATGAGAAAGTAACATAGTCGATGGAAACTGCTGGTCTGCTGCATATCTAAAATAAAAATAGCGGCGCCACACGCTGCGCCCATCAGGACTAAAACATCACTCTGATTACCCATTATTTCCAGCCTGGCACTGACAGTAGAAATTACATATTCAATAAAAAGAAACATATTCAAATTATCTCTCCTTAAAAAACAATAACTCCTCGTGATTAATGTAGTTCAAATGGATAACGGGAGAAATATCCCGGCCGAAGCCGGGACAATAACATGACATTACGGTGCGACAGTATCGACCAGACAGGTACGGGTATCTGAAAGTTCCAGAATATTGTCTTCCGCAGTCGTTACGGTGTAATACACCTCTGCATGACCTTCATAGCCTTTGCCATTTGGATAAAAACTCTCCATCGGCACAGTGAAGGAAACCGTGGTATCACCATCCACTACGGTATAAGCCTCTGTTGCTTCAGTCCCGGTAATCTGGCGAGAAGCGCTATCAAAACCAGTCCAGAAATACGTCACTACATCTCCTGCAACCATTGACGGGTAGCTAATATTCACGATGACGCCGTCACTGGCATCTGAAATATTGATGTAAGGATCGGCTTCCGGAACATCCGCTGCAGATAAGGTTGGAACCGCGCTACCGCTATCGGAAACAGTCAGATTAATCGTTGACGATTTCGTTTCATTACCCGCATGGTCGACAGCAACATAATATACAGCATAGCTACCATCCTTCAGGCAATCCGGTGACATTTCACTCGATACATCAATGACGAAAGGAGGATGCTCAGCCTCAGTGACGATGAACGATGTTTTATCCGCTTCACCCCAATAGAAGGTGACCGTCTGGCCGACCATCATATCTGCATAAATTGGAATCAGAGCCTGTACACCAAAATTAAGGTCATAGTGATCCAGTGTATAGCCATCATCGACGGTCGCATTAATCACTACAGGCGCAGCCAAAGGTTGATAAGTGGAAATGGTGGCCAACTGAGAATCATCAGCTGTTGACGCCGTGACATCAACCGTTGCGGAATTATCCTTAACCGTTACGCTGATGCTGGCGACACCATTTTCGTCAGTCAACGAAGTGACGCCTGAAAGTTCGCCCCCTACCGCAGTCCAGTTAACGGTCACACCGGCGACTGCGGGCGCATCATCGGTTAACACGGTTGCGGAAACAATGGAAACTTCAGAACCATCATTTGCAATCAGGTTCGGAACCGCGCTCATTTTAGAAATTGTATCAGTCATGATTATTACCTTTAATTTAAATGTCGATACCCTTTGTATCGCCAGACCAATATATAGAGAAAGACATTTTATTATGGCGCCAATAATAGCCCCATCGGCGCAAATAATGACGCAACACGCACAAATGAACCCATAAGAAATATTCGCACAACGTTACACCACATGTGACAGAAGATACGAAATTAATACTCTGAGTAATACAGAGGAAATACAAAGCAAAAGGGGAATAGCGAAGAAAAGAAGAAGAGATAATTTCAGAGTAGATAATTCCGACCCCCATAAAAAAGGGAGCCGGGACGTAATAAAATTAATTCGAATAGACACTCCATCCGGTAGAGGGGAAATAACCGCCGTTGGTATAACTGTAAATCTCCAGGACGCTGTAATCTCCATTAAGATTGTCAGGTGTCACGGTTAACAGTGTTGATGGCGAGCGAGAGGTCGTTGATAACCCATAAATGATTTGGTCTGGCCCACATTTCAGTGCGGTATAGACACCAACCGTCGGATAGGATACCGACGTTCCGGTCATTCTGTGCTGAAAATTGATATAGTGCGTGCCGGCCACCGTGGTTGGCCAGAACAACGTTTGCCCGTCCCCTGAAAATGCACATTGCACACATCCCGATGTAAGACCGGTAATATGGTTATCCAGAGTGGCATTCATGATATTGCCATCCACAGAAAGCGTCCCGTAAACCAGTGTGGCATTGCTGCAGACCAGCGCAATTTGATTGCGGCTCACCTCAATACTTACCGGTGCTGCGGTAATGGAAAGCGGGATGACACTGTAAGCAGTAATGGACGTGGTATGGCACTCGACAATCACCAGCCGATAAACGTCATTTTGCTGGTTAATATAAAACAACCAGTTTTCGTCTCCCGTTGAACTCCCCAGAATGCACAACGGCGAGTTTGCCATCGGCAGAATAGACAGTGGTACAAGCCTGTGTGAATTAAGAGAAGACCGCAGAGCAGTTTCCCGGACGATATGCCCGTAATGAAGCCCGTCATTATCCATAAAGTAAAGATGAGCAGCCTCATCACCATCAGGAGCAAAGACAAAATTGGCCGTTTTTTCGGGCACTGAGTCAAACAATCCCTCCGAACCGGCTACCACGGTAAACTCTGCATCAACCAGGCTTTTTCCAATAATATAATAGCCAGCACCTCCAGGTAGTGTAATGACATTACTAAAGTTATTTGCTTCCTCAGGTGTTAATTGAAAACCGGGAATTTCAATTTTCATTACATCATGGGTGAAATCAAAAATAGAACGCGTCGCCGCGTATCCGGGAAACCAATATAGTTGCATACTGTCAGTATTTGAACGCATAGAACCCTCACGTAAAGGGATATTTACCCTTGATAATATCGGCTTAAATTGTGATTTAAAAATCGTTTATCTGATACTGGATATTCCCGAAGGTATTTGAGCTATTAATCGCATTACTCAGTATTTCACTTACCGCGATATCTCCAGTGCCAGCAACTTCTGTAATACTCAGGATTGGGTCAATATTAGTAAACAGATTAGTGCCGTAAATTGTACCGTTAGGTGCTAATTTGAGTGATTTATATTGATTGTTGTAGACATAGCTGGATTCAGCGGAATAAGATGAGCCGCTTTCCAGTTCATAAACCCAGACCTGATTTTTTCTGGCGCTGTCATAGCTTTTCAAAAAATAAAGACGGGATTGTTCCGCATTAAAATCGGGAGCGACCGTCGCTGTGGCTGTCGCAACCAACGATTGGCTCAGTCTGGGAATAGCGAAACCTGACGTAAAGTTAAAAGTCCCTACCATAATATTATTATTAACCGTAACGGCAATCTTATCACCGAAGGTGACGATAGAACTTTTCGTGCAGTCAACGGCGCCCGTTAAGGAACTAAAAGGCTGAAGCATGATATGGACAGGGGCTGTTGTATTTACCCCGGTAATATCGCACTTGTACGCAACCAGCGTATTCACATTTGCCAGCGTTAATACCCAGTACTCTTCTTCATTACGACATGCCAGACCAAAAGGGGTGGCAACACCATTGTCATTATCCAGCGACTGCGTCCCCACCCAGCTTGCTGCCCCAGTTAAGCCATACGGGAAATTCACTATCCCATAGTTAAGGTGTTTGGTCGTCCGATCGAGATAAAAAACGTAATAGGTCGGAAGCGTTTCAGACAAACCAGGTGCAATAATACTGGTGAGAGACGTATGGTCCAGAGTATCTAATTTCTTGTCTGGATTCACCAGGTTATGCATACCATCGTAGATATAGTTACCATCAAAAAAGAGCACCCATTTCCCGGTTTGTGGATCGCAGATCGTGGCCTCCTGTTGTGCAGTATTGGCCTCAATAATTCCCGATAAAAAGCCGGTCTCACAATCCAGCGTATTATTATCATTATTGAAATTATAAAGCAGGCGGGAAGTTGACGTAGAAGACGTTTGCGGCGTACCTGCCACCCACTGCATTTGCGCCTGTAACGAAGGAATTTTAGCATTTGCATTTAACATGAGATAACCCTCTTAATGATTAGAAATAAAATGTCGAGAAGACTTTTGAGTCTGGAGCACTTTCAGCAATAGAAACTGCGGTGTTGTTTAAATTATTTAAGGTCACTTCGAACATAACAGGACGACCGGCATAAACAGATATCGGGTCAACAATACTTCCTTTATTCACATTATTGATATAAATATCTGCATTATTGCTGGTCGTTAGCCGGAACGTACCGGCCCCTTGACTGACAGAAAGGAAAAATGTCCTCCGTCCACTTCCTGGAGTATAAGGCTCACTGGTAATATAAGGCACATTAATTTCACTCGTACGTTCTGTTTCCAGACTGATTGTCGATACAGGATACGTACTGCCCATAATTTCAGCCGTAATAGTATTGGTTTCAGTATCACTCCCGGAAATATTCGTCTGTACATATCCCTGGCGATCGGTGGTGAGTACAATAGTGTTTCGTTTATTATTCGTGAAATAGTTATTCCCATAAAGGGTAAGCGTGACTTCAACATCATGGAGAGGGATACCATTATCGATGGCCTGATATTTAACAAAACAGTCCTGGATGATGTTATTATCCCACGGCATATAGCCTGTGGATCCGCCCAGATAACTGGACCCTGTAATTTCGCCACCCGCCGTATTAATCACCGCGGTGGCATCGTCAGACCAGGCAATCCCCCCAACTATAAACTGCACGGTATAATTTGCGACCGCATACCCATTACCAATGGGCGTTATATATTTAGATGGCACATTAAATGTGATGGAAGCCGCCGTCGCTTCAGATGGAGAAACACTACGGGTAACAGAGTAAACAGTCCCTGCCACAGGAAGGACTTCCGCAGCCTGATAGCCGGACCAGTAAACAGTCACGCTGTCTCCCTCGGTCATATTCTCGTATGTGATAACGACAGGAGTTCCCCCTTCACTCATCGCATCATCATCGGAGATAACGCCATCGTCGAGCGCTTCCGGAAGCTCAGGCGCAGGAAGGATATCGCTATGAATAACATCAATTCCTACCTGCGCAGCAAGGGAAGTACCGGCTGTATTGTTCGCAAAAGTCACATCGTAATAACAGACACCATATCCAATTCCTACGGAGGTGATACAGGCAGTCGGGATAGTCACTTCAAATCCCGCGATAAGATCGGCCTCAATGACTTGCGTTAGCGCATCGTAGGTTGCGCCGGTGACAGGAGTACCGTTGCGACTATAGCCTTGCCAGTGCGTTGTAACGATATCTCCCACGCCAATTCCTTCGTAAGCCGGAACAATTGCCAGCGTTCCTCCTTCACTGTTCGCCTCTTCTGCATCAATCCAGCCATCAGCACCCTCAGAAAACGTTGGAGCAGGAAGTGTGACGCCAGCAGAAGCATCAATCGAAACATTACCGTTAGCTGATCGCTGGTTGATCGACTCTTCATGCTGCACGACATACCACGCCCTGCCGCTATCGGGGTCGCCTGAGATAACAAACGCAGAAGGGATAAGCACATTAAAACCGTCAAGATCGCTGTCCTGCACATCATGTGTTACCTGGGTAACGCTTTGCTGTATAACAGCGCCGCCTTTAAGAGCAGTCCAGTAAACGGTAACATTATCCCCCGCAGCGATACCCGGATAGCCCGGTACCGTCACCTCTGTTCCGCCGTCACTCATTGCATCATCATAATCAAGGGTATTATCCGCGCCCGCTTCCGGAAACAGCGGCGGCGGCAATGTTCCCACAGAGTCTCGATCAATGATCGCATTGCCAATGTCTGACCATGAGCTATTTTGCGCAGCGTCAATGACGTTGTACTGGACTTTATAGAAACCATCAGGAATTTGACTGGCTACATCAGGAGCGATATTGCATTGCCATGGAAAATACTGGCTCACCGGTTCTTCTGCCAGCCCAAGAGAACCAATGGTGTAACTTTCAAACCACAGCTCCACTAAATCACCCTGCTTTGCGGTGGTATATTCTCCCACATTGATTACAATTCCTGACGAATTCAGCTCGGCCTGATTAATAGCATTATCATTTTCCATTTGCGGAAATTGCGGTGAAAACATTGTTGTTGAAAGCATAAATCTTCCTTGTCGGAACACATTAGACGAAAAGTAAAATGACAGCGCTACAATAGCGCGGCAAAACGGAAACCGAGCGGCAAAAGAAATATGAGAAAGCGGCATTTTTTGCCCAACATTTATTGAACATGGTAAATAATTAAATTTCGAAATAAAATAACACCTATACATTCCAAAAATGCACTTATCGTTTGTGAAGCCTTTTAATTTGTTATCGTTCTAATGTAAGATCCACTCAAGAAAGTGACTTCAGGATAAACCCAATATGGAAAAGCCCCATCAACAGATCAACACCGTGATGACGACTTTAATCACTTCCACAGCTTTCCCTTCTGATATTTATTCTTTTTCAGCACATGCAGTGCGCGAAGGGCAACATATCGGTGATAATGTTTTTATTATCATTGAGGGAAAAATGAGCCTCCGGAATCAGCATAACCAACTGCTTTTAGTGGATGTTTATGGCCCCTATATTCTTAACCTCATTCCAGACATTCTCAGTCGCACATACATAATTGGTGAAGAGAGCCAGTTCTCATATATATCATACCCACGCAATGTCTTTTATTCGCACATTGATCATCACAACCTTTGGCCCGAAATATTTGATATCCTTAGTTACTCAAGCATACATTTAGGCGAGCAACTTGAGATAATGAAATTGCGTAGCCTTTATGAGGTCGTCAAATACTATCTTATAAAAATTAACGACTCGGATGTTTTGCGTGACCGGGAAAATATTTGCAACTATATAACCTCAAGAACAGGATATTCAAAAAGTGGCGTCATGACCATTCTGAAAGAACTTAAGAAAGGTGGCTATCTGGGAATTGCCAATGGCAAATTAAGATGGTTAAAAACATTACCCTTAAAATTTTAATCAAGAAATGAGCGCTCAGAGATTATTGATTAAAACAGGGTGTTAATGTAATTAATAATTTTTGTTATTTCTTTTTTATTTTTCGATGACTTACGGTAAAAATAATTTACCTTTAACTTTAAGTCCTCAAGCAAAAACGTATGTTCGCGGCTAATATTCAATAGCTCGCAGGTCTTTAAGGGGAGTAAAATGCCTCCTTTGCCATTTCCCGCCATCAACAGACAGTCAAAGACATTGTCATTTACATACCTTATCTTTGGTATGAAGCCGAGAACGCGCTGCAAAATAGCGGTTAACCGGCCAGTCGCACTGTCAGACATATTGCTCCGCATAAGCAGTGGGATCTTCTCCAGGCCTCCGGGGTCCTGTTTCAGCTTTTTATTGGTAACCAGAAGGAGCGTGCTACTGTAGTAGCTGCTGCAATCCAGTTTAGTATCGGCGACAAGATCATGATGGCTAATTATCAAGACATCCGGTCCATGCGTAAAATTATCGAGTTCTTCCTGATATATTTTCTGTCTGGTGACATGCAACAAAAAATCGCTTTTGTTTAAACTACTCAACAGCACATCGGCGATATTATCAGGAAAAGAACTATCCAGAATCACATTCACATGACTGCTTGTTTCGGACTTAATAAAATACTCTTCAAGATGAACAATTTTTTTATACACTGGCTGAGCCTGCTCATATAATTCCAGCGCAAACTGTGTGGGTTTATACATGCCATGTTCACGATAAAAAAGCTTTTCCCCCAACATTTTCTCCAGTTCATTGATTGTTTTCCCTAGCGGCGAGCGAGTAATAAATAAATCTTCACTGGCTTTGGTTAAACACCTCGTTTCCATTAGAGCCATAAAATATTTAAGTTTTTTTGTTAAAAGAAAATGCATATCCGACTCCTTGTTTTGACCAATATCAAAAAAATCCCATAATAACCCATTATCTATGAATTTCACCAGGCCTTATTTTTCCGTTTCACACATTAAAATCTATCATATTCTTTTCCCGCGCCTGCGCATATTTTGCGCCTGTAACCGCGATCTCTGCACTATACCAATAATAGTTAGCCGTTCAAAAATAGATAATTCATAGAATAACACCCCTTGAAATATTCAAAGGCCAAAAGTGCACTAATTATAACAGCACCTTGTTTTAGAAAATTCTGTATGCTATCAAAAACGGCGAGGAAAATTCCCGAAACCACTTATGGATTAAATATCATAAAGTGACTCTTTAACTTGCTCAAAGCACAACGTATATAATCGATAAAAAAATGAAAGCTTCTTATCCTGGTCACTCTACAGTGCGAAAAAGTTACCGAAGATATAGCATGTGGAAAACAGTCTCCTGGCTATTACTCTTCATTACACTCCTGCCAGCGTTAACATCTAAAGTAATAATATCTGCATCCGCTGATGATCTCCCCCCCTCTGCTTTACCCAATACGAGAGTATTAACAACAGCCGCAACAGCGCTCTCAGGCAACGATTCTCAACAGCTATCCCGGCAAATACAAAGCGGCTTGATAAATGGCGCGACGTCACAAGCATCTGCTTCAGTAGAACAATGGTTACGTCATTTTGGTACCGCAAGAGTTCAGTTAAATGTCGATCAGAACGGTAACTGGGACCAGAGTGCGATAGACGTCCTCACACCTCTTTATGACAATACCAAATCGTTGCTTTTTACGCAGTTTGGCCTGCGAGCTCCCAACGACCGGTTTACGGGGAATATGGGATTCGGCGTTCGAACGTTTAATACTGAAAACTGGATGTTCGGCTCTAACTTTTTCCTTGACGATGATTTTAGTGAAAATAATATGCGCATCGGTTTTGGTGCCGAAGCCTGGAGCAACTTCCTGAAGCTCTCCGCAAATATCTATGCCGCAAGCAGCGGCTGGCATAGTTCGAAGGATTTTGCCGACTATGAGGAAAAACCTGCTGATGGGTTTGATATTCGTGTCGAGAGTTATCTACCTGCATGGCCACAGCTCGGTGTTAAAACGCTCTACGAGCAATATTATGGGGATAAAGTCGCTTTATTTGATACAGACCATCTACAGAGTAACCCTTCAGCGGTGACGCTGGGCATCAACTATACCCCTGTACCACTCCTTTCTCTGGCCACAAATTACCGCCGTGGTCAGGATGCGCTGGATGATCTTCAGCTCCAGCTCGATGTGCATTATGATCTGGCACAGGGATGGGAATATCAGATTTCGCCAGAAAATGTTGCGCTGCAAAGAACCCTGGCAGGAAGCCGTCACGATCTTGTAGAAAGAAATAACCAGATCATTATGCAGTATCGACAAAAACAGAGCGCTGGCGTTGGCAAACTGGTATTACTGACGCTTAAGGACAATAGCGCGGCCGATGGTATTTCCCGCAATACACTGCAGGCTCAGGTATTCAATACTGAAAATCAGGTTATGCCTTCCACCTCGGTGTACTGGGCATCGACAGGACACGCTGTTTTTGATGCCACAACCTCGATGACGGACGCAAATGGCTTTACACATGTAAGCTTCAGCGACCAGACCAGTGAGATTCTGAATGTTACTGCAACCAGTGGCGGCGTTTCGAGCCAGGTACAATCTCGTTTTGCCGCTGTCATTCCGGCGATACTTCAGTTAACGATCGATAAAACCGGCAGCCCCGCGGATGGAACCACCCCGGATGACGCTTCAGTCAAAGTACTGGATGCGAATCACAATCCGGTTCCTCATACTGCCGTCAACTGGGCCGTCAGTTCTTCGGCGTCGTTACAGAGCAGTGACGCGCAAACGGATATGAACGGTATCGCCCATGCGCACATCACTTCGAAGACCGCAGGTCCTGCTGTACTGACGGCCTCTTCCGGCGGCCTGACGGCGCAAAAAGACGTGAACTTTATCGCCGATAGCCAGGCTGCCGCCATTACGCGATTTGATGTGATCGTCAATCAACGCCCCGCAGATGGAAAAACCGCCGATGTCGCCATTATTGAAGTTCACGATTCGGCAGGCAATCCGGTGGCAAACGAACCTGTGATGATTCGTTCGGACAGTAGCACGGTGATCTGGCCCTATAGCAAGGGCCGAGCTTCATTCACGCAGAAAACCGACGTAAAAGGTCAGCTAACCCTCCGTTTTGCCGATACACGAGCGGAAACCGTAAGCATCAGCGCCACACTGAATAATGGCGACAGCAAAAGTATAAGCGCGGAATTTAAAGCCGATGACACCTCCGCCACGTTACAGCATCTTAAGGTGATGAAGGACGGTAGCCCGGCGAACGGTAAGTCAGAGAATACCGCCGAAGTGTATGTGCTGGACAGTAATGGGAATGCACTGCCCAATCAAAGCGTCAACTGGCAGGCAGATAAAACCGGTATTACCTTCACCTCTTCAGGGAACACCGATCAAACCGGCAAGGCAATGGTGAGTTATACCAGCACGACGGCGCAGCGCTTTACATTAACCGCCAGCCTGAAAACGGGGGGGCAGCTCAGCACCAGCTCATTTTTCGTGGCGGATGATGCCAGTCTACAAATAACCAACTATGCCCTGACCAGCGGCGCGGTGGCCAATGGCCTCGCAGCAAATACGGCGACCATCACGGTCATGGATGCCCTGCATAATCCCGCCGCCAACGCAGAGGTCCTGTGGAGCGTCTCTGGAGAGGCTCTGTTATCCAGCCCGAATGGCCATACCGACGCGCAGGGCCAGTTATCCGTTACGCTGAGCGATACAAAAGCGGAAACCGTACAGGTGACTGCCACGCTTTCTGCAAACCATGTCAATGAGACAAAATCCACGTCTTTTATCGCCGATAAAACAACGGAGGTCATTCAGTCACTTGACGTCACAAATACGGCGATTGCCAACAATATCGATACCAATACAGGCATCGTGAAGGTGGTAGATGCAAACAACAATCCTCTGGAAAACGCCTCCGTCACCTGGCAGCTCACCGGCAGTGCTAAACCAGACAGTGAAAGCAATAAAACTGACAGCAACGGCCAGGCCAGCATTCACTATACAGACGCTCTGGCGGAAGTTACGACAGTGACGGCCTCACTGGATAATGGTCAGCATAAAAGCGCCAGAAGTCTTTTTCGGCCCGACAAAGATTCAGAAAAAATTTCGCTAAGCGTCAAGACAAATGACAGCCTCGCCGATGGTTTAGCGGCGGATAAAGTGACCGCGCTGGTCACGGATAGTAATGGAACGCCTCTCGCCTTGCAGACTATTAACTGGAGTACCAACAGTACGACGGCAAAGGTCACCGCCAACAGTAAAACTGACAGGCAAGGGCAGTCGACCGTGAACATCACGGATACCAAAGGTGAAAAAGTCACCGTAACCGCCTCTCTGCCCAACCATACGAGTGCACCCATTGAACTTCGCTTTACGTCGTACCAGGTACAACAGCTGCTTTCAAATACGCTTGATCAAAAAGCCGATGGGCAATCGGCGATTACCTTTGTGGCAACATTGACGGACAACACAGGGCAACCCGCGCCAGAACAAGTGGTGAGCTTTGCCGCTACCGGACACGCCGTGTTAAGCCAGGCTGAAGCCACCACAAATGCAAGCGGTAAAGCGTTCATTACCGTGACCGACAGTTATGATGAAAAAGTGACCGTCAGCGCTAAATCGAAAGCCTATCCATCAGACCCTGGCATCAGCCATACAGTTTCCTTTACGAAAGAGCAGTTTACTGGCATCTCGGTAAACGGCCATACTTTTACGATTGCCGATCATTTCCCGACGATCGGGATGCTATATGCTGAGTTCACCATGGAAATTAACGGGACGACGGCAAACAACGGTGATTACACATGGAGCTCAGATGCGAGTTGGATCCGCATTAATACACCAGGCGTAATCAGTTTTACGGGCTCTGCAACCACAAAAACCGCCACCATTACGGCCACCCCCATTTCCGGGGCGGGAGCGCCTCTCATTTACCGTTTTACCCTGAAGCACTGGCTGCTCAATATTGCCCGTTCAACCGACAATCCTGCGGACGCTGACGCCGATTGCGCGGGTTATAACGGGACTGTTCCAGGCTACACGATTTTGTCTACGGGTAAACCGGGAGAGTATGGTAAACGCGGAACAGGGACATTCTACGGGGAATGGGGAGATCCGACGGGCGTCACGTCCAAATGGTCAACCGCCAGTCCGGCAGAGTCGATGTGGGCTGCTGAAACCGGGAGCAACAATACGCGCATATTTGTTCACTGGCGCGACGGGTATGTCAATGAGCGAATCCCGACGCAAATTATGGATGAGGTTTGCTTACTTTATTGATCGCTAACCAGAACAGGGCCGGATTCTCCGGCCCTGTCGGTAAATAACACCTCCGAATACTTATTTTTTTTCACCGAATATGTGTCGACATGTAAAAATAATTTTTTGATGAACCTAAAAAACCACTTTCATCATTCACTTCACAACGCCAGTTGCATTGATGGCACGGGCTGACATTCCGTCGGCGTCATAGCCAACCTTTTACTTTCACGCTCCATTTGTGATAACAACTCACAGTTTTATGTGAGAGACATCGCAATCATTTTGCCTGAGATCAAAAATGCCATTTTCCCATCCACTCCATAATCAACAGAAATGTGACTGAACGCAAAATATAGCGAAAAATGAATGGCGTCAGCCAGTAAATTATTGACATCGCCGGGCAAAAAGCAGGTCTCCCATCCGCCACTAACAGAAATATAAGAAAGAAAAATAAACATATCTTTATAAAAATCTAATTTTATTTTCACGCCTTCATGATTAATATACTCCACAATAACAATCACCGGGAGGCACCTCGAAAAGATAAAAATGATTATTTACAAAGAGATATAATGCAATTCAGATAACCCCTGTTTTAATTAACTCTCAAAAAATTATCGTAATCTGGCCTTTTCATTGTTATCGGGAACGGGTACAGATTCATGGCCTCACTAAACCCCATAGACAAACCAGGGTTAACAAGAAACACATTCCAGACCGTGTGTGTTGGCAATTACTCATGCCCATACAACATTCAGGCATTGTTCCAGGTCCGGTCTAATAATGGGCTTCACGCCTCATAACAACTGATGTATAAAGGTCCAGACTATAGTTATCGCTAATAAAGGCCTTTAGCATAAAAATGGAGATTTGAACGTGTCTAAAAATCAAAGTGATATTGGTCGTAAGAGAATTGCGGCTTATAATTCAGAAATTATTAATTTGCAGTATAAAATTGATGAAATATCCAGACTTATTAAAGAGCTTAATCGTTCGACCCGTGATGATCTGGATGAAACAGATAATATCCAGGCCGAGAAGAAATCTTCAACAAATCGAATCTCTACAAAAGTCGGTTCAGGGATTGCCAATCTTCTTAACCTTAGCTATGAGGATTGTGTTAAAACCCCAATAAATGTGTTACTGAAAAAGCTGGATGAAGAACAACAGATCAGCAAGTCTGACGCAGAAGAAAAACTGGTTTTTATCGCCAGGTTAAGCAACTCTTTACTTCAGTTAGCCGCTATCAGAAGCAAAAAGTAACCAGTATTGAAATTATATACATACAAAATAAATTGAAAGCTAATTATTTTACAGTCATGTAATCTGCAATTTTTTATGCACTTGATTTACTATGCTATACTACCGCTCACCGGCCCGTTAGCTTTACATGCACTTTGTGTAATAATGGACTCAGGGTAAAGATTCCAATGGATTGCTTCTGATAATATCATCTTACTCAGGATAACCTTCTTATCTCACAGCAGACGTTATTACACAGGTAGACGAATGAACCTCCATGACATAGAAAAACCACTCGATTCGGTAAACAAAATCCTTTCTTTTTTTCCCGTTTCTAAACCCTTTTTACTTGAATCTAATGCGGTTCTGAAGCTTAGAAGTAGCGACGGTGCAACTCAGAAGAAGATCTATTTCTTACTGGATGGTGCACTGATTGGCTATGTCGGTGAAGGAGACAAAAAGCAAAATCTCGGAATCCTCACCAGCCCAGCCATCATCGGAATTGGACATCTAGGTAAGCTTGGCGCGATATGTGATTTTGAGTCAATTTCTCCCTGCCTGATCGACGCCATTGATGTTGAACAGTTTGAATCCGTTATTAATGAAAATGGCTTATGGAAAGATCTTTTTCAGATGACGCTGCCCTCATTAACTGCGGTTGCGCTACGTGCATCATCTTCTGGGCTGCAATCAGCTTATGACATCGTACGCGACTCATTACTCTATATGGAACAAGAAAAAGCCTATTCGTTAAAAGAAAGATACACGGTTGTAAAATATCTTCAGACATTTTCAAGACTCTCCCGTAGCATGATTTTAAAGATATTATCTGAACTGAAAATAGGCGGTTTTATTGACATGGAAAATGGAAAACTTATTAAGATCAACAAAAAACTACCTGAAAAGTTTTAGAGCTACTTGACATTGTGCGTCCCCCGTTGCTGCAATGGGTATAATTAAGCTGAGATTTAATCCGGTTAAGTTCTTTCGTTAAAGACAAGTCAACCCTTAATCGACGCACAGAACGCTCCAAAATGAGACCCTGACGTTATTTATTAAGCCTGCCACTACGCATTATTGCTCTTGCGACACCCCCCTTAAAACCACTATAGTCGTCGCAGATTCTACAGTTTCTGTACCACGACCATACGTTAATCTATTTTAAATTCAGCTTCATGAAAAACTGAAAAGAGGGCTATTACATGTCACAACGGGCGAATATTATTGTAAGAGAATTTGGTATCTCTCAAGGCGTGCCAGATATGGAGCTGAATGAGGATGGAATTTGTTCATTTTTAATTGATGAGCAGTACGACATTTCTCTTATTGCCGATAGTAACGAGCAAATCGTCATGTATGGCGTGTTATCTAATGCGACCATTGAAGAAGCCAACAATCAAGCGCTGATTCTTATTTCGGCAAATACTTACCTTTTTAGTACTGAAAAGATCTCCTGCTGCTATGAGTCTCAGGCTCAGGCGTTCATTCTTATGAAAGCCATTAGTATCGATAACCTTACCACCAGTACAATTGAGGATAGTATCGATAAGATTATTGAAGCGATAAAAAGCATTCGGTCAACGCTTGAAGATATGGACTTATAATACCCTATTTCATCGAAAGACTCATTGAACATATTTAAGATGTTCGTGAAGAATTCATTCTTTGCTCCTTATAAAACAACTTCATATATAAACAATCATCATGCTCGCAAAAAAAAAATTAATACTATTTTTGTCTTTTCTGTCGCCAATATTATATGCGCAGGCTGCGGAACCCGGTAGCGTAACGACCAGTCATATGCTTCCCACACTGGGGTCTGCGGCGGACTTAAAAGTCCAGCCAGAAAATACCAATAAAGACATTGAAAAAAACATTGCCTCCGTCGCAAAGTCAGTCCAACCACTCGACAATTTTGCATATGGAAAAGTATCTCAGTTAGCATCCAGCGCTGTTGAGAACTGGTTAAAACAATATGGTAATGCCCGAATTACGCTGAACAGCCAGCACGATAACAGCAATGCTCTGGCAGGCAGCAGCGCCGATCTGTTATTTGGTCTTCATAACCAGGAAGACCGTCTGGACTACGTTCAGTTTGATACTCATTATCAAGATTCAAACGATATGATCTTTAATGCGGGTATTGGTCAGCGTTACTTCCTGAACAATAAAAGCATGCTCGGTTACAACGTTTTCTACGATCGTAATATGAATACCGATGTCACACGGGCAGGCGTAGGGATTGAGCTGTGGCGTGATTATTTCAAATTTTCCAGTAACGGTTATTTTGCCCTCAGCGACTGGCAGGATTCCGACGAATTGCAGGATTACGATGAAAAAGCCGCTAACGGGTACGACCTGCAGGTTGAAGGCTTCCTGCCCTCGTACGCCCAGTTGGGTGGCCATGTAAAATTTGAGCAATATTTTGGCGATGACGTGGCGCTGTTTGGTACCGATCATCTGCAAACCGATCCCTCAGCCGTTACTCTTGGTGTGAGCTATACCCCGATTCCTTTAATCACTTTTGGGCTGGATTATAAAAAGGGTAATGATTCGCTCGACGATACCGCCATCTCCGCGGCCTTTAACTATGCCTTTGGCGTTCCGTGGTCACAGCAAATTTCACCGGATTATGTACAGACACGCCGTTCACTGATGGGCTCACGTTTCGATTTTGTGGAACGTAACAATGACATCGTAATGCAGTACCGCAAACAGGATGTAATTAAGCTTTCATTGCCAGCACAGTTGTCCGGTCAGGCCACGCAGCAGGTCTCACTGGCCGCTTCCGTGAATGCCAAAAACGGGCTTGACCATATTCAGTGGGATTCATCATCGACCCTGTTACGCGCTGGGGGCTCGGTTTCTGCCGGAAGCGATGCGACCCATTTTACCGTCACGTTGCCTGCCGTGGCCGGACAGTATGTCCTCCAGGGTAAGGCGTATGACACGCACAATAACGCATCGAATATGGCCCAGACCCGCTTTACGGTCTCTTCACAAAGTGCGGGCAGTTCTCGCGTCACCTTCGCTACGCCTGACACCGCGTGGACCGATAAAACCGAGAAGATTTCGGTTAGCGTGACGGACGAACAGGGCGTTGCCGCGCCGGGTACGTCAATTACCTTTTCAGCGAAAGATTGTAGCGGCACCAGCTGCACATTCAGCAAAACGACCGTCACCGCAGAAAACCAGTCTGGTCAGGCGATCGCGTCCACGACGCTTTCCAATACCCATGAGGGTCGGGTTACCGTACAGGCCTGCATTACCGGCACCAACAGCTGTTCAGATGAACCGATCACCTTCTACGCGCCGCCGTCTCTGAGCGGGCAACTTGAGTTGGGTGGTCAATCCGGCATGGTGACGTCACTGCCCGCAACCTGGATCAGTAAGACACAGTTCAAACTCGGGACCACAGCGAAAGGCGGTGATGGTAACTACACCTGGCATTCTTCTAATGAAAGTGCTGCTACCGTTGATGCCAATGGTGTTGTCACCTTACAAAACCAACTTGCCAGTTTTGTGATCAGTGTGACCAGCGTAGGGAGGGAATCAGACAGCAGCCATTCGTTAAGTATTCGTAAAGGGAATGGAATGTTGCATATTACCTCTGACTTAAAAAATTATACTGATACCGTCGCAAGCTGTTCCACTGCCGGGCAAGCAATGCCTACTGTGGATGACTTTCAACAGATCACTGCGCCATGGGGGGATATGAATGCCTATCCAACCTATTCAGCCATGACCAAATATGTCTGGGCAAAAAGCGATCAAGCCGAAGATGTGGGGACCGTCTATCGCATGGCGGATGGTTCATCGCACGACAATATCGCAAAAACGGATTTGCAATACCCCGGCTGTATTGAGTAATACCTAAATATTCAGGAGCAACGTTATGTCACTGGTCACTGGTAGCGTTGCTCATTTTAATCTTCGGTTTATTTCATAGCTCAAAAATACCACTACCACCTTATTCAAAATATGCTTTCACAGGAGCTGAGCATGCCATTAAAGTTCAATACCAGGGCTTCTTTTTTTTCACGGCGTACCGCAGACAGTAACACACAAAACGATAAACGCATGAGTAAACATGCTGAGACGATAAATAAGAATGTTAAATTACACAAAAAAGAACTTAGTGAACTGATGAAAAGGGATAAGCATCTTTTTCTCCAGGAAGAGTGTTTTGCGATTAACCTTTATGGCAATCGCCCTCATCCTAAAGGGGAAGTCGCGCTCAGTTCCATTCGCGAAATGGCGAAAGAAAAAATTAAGTTCTTTAACGTCACACCGAATAATAAATACAAATTCAACCACCACAAGGAAATTAAATTCCTTGAGCATGAGCAAAGCAAAAACATTACGTCACTTTCCTTCAGCAAAATAGATGCGCTGAACAACATTAAAAAGAGAATCGATGATGCAGCGTCGCAAGTCGAAGAAGCACGCGAGAAAGATGACAAAATAGTGGCTGCCATTAACACGCTGGCAAAAGAAGTATCCGATCAGGAAAATATTGCCACCAAACCTTACACCTTATTAGTTGAGGAATTTGTGAACAATCTCGCCGGCGCCACTTGTTCTGAGGCCTGAAGCTCGTATTCAGGCATTCATAACAAAATGAGCAAAATAAATAAGGATTTTTATGAGTACATTTGAAATTAAAAGACGCGTATCGGATAAGATTTTTGTCGGGAATGTTGCCGTTGGCGGTGATGCCCCCATTACCGTACAGTCGATGACCAACACGAATACCTGTGACGTCCTCGCTACACTGGCGCAGATACAGGCGCTTGAATCTGCAGGAGCCGATATTATTCGCGTCTCCGTACCGACCATGGATGCTGCTAAAGCCTTCAAAGAACTAAAACAACACACCACGGTCCCGCTGATCGCCGATATCCATTTTGACTATCGTATTGCGCTGAAAGTCGCCGAATATGGTGCTGACTGTCTGCGCATTAACCCCGGAAATATCGGCAACGAGAAACGTATTCGCTCGGTCGTAGACTGCGCCCGCGACCGCAACATTCCTATTCGCATTGGTGTCAATGCGGGCTCTCTGGAACGCGATCTTCAGGAAAAATATGGTGAACCGACGCCGGAAGCGCTGCTCGAGTCCGCACTACGGCATATCGGCATTCTTGAAAAATATGACTTTGCGAATTTTAAGATCAGCGTTAAAGCCTCAGATGTCGCCCTTGCGGTGAGTGCCTATCGGCTGCTGGCCGAACGTATCAGCCAGCCTCTACACCTGGGTATTACGGAAGCAGGCGGGTTTCGGGCAGGCGCGGTGAAATCCGCCATCGGGATTGGATTACTGTTGTCTGAAGGCATAGGCGACACGTTGCGCGTGTCGCTCGCGGCTGACCCGGTGCAGGAAATCAAGGTCGGGTTTGATATTTTGAAATCTCTGCGCTTACGTTCCCGGGGCATTAATTTTATCGCCTGCCCGACTTGCTCAAGACAAGAGTTCGACGTCATCAGTACGGTTAATCAGCTGGAACAGCGGCTGGAAGATATTGTCACCCCACTGGATGTGTCGATCATTGGTTGTGTCGTTAACGGTCCGGGGGAAGCCCTGGTATCAACAATTGGCGTAGCGGGCAGTAAAACCAAAAGCGCCTTTTATTTACATGGCATTCGCCAACAGAAACGGTTCAACAATGAATCAATCATTGATGAACTTGAAGCGGAAATCCGCAATGTAGTCAGTACCACCCTTAAACAATAGTCTATACGGAGTAATACATGTTTAATTCTCTTATATCCCGATTTGCCACTCACACCTATTACTGTGAACCAAAGGTAAAAACGGAGAGCAAGCCAAAAACGCATCAAGAAAATGTTATTCATAAAATGATGCAGCATTTAAAAACAGCGGTAAGTGGTGGCAAGGAGAAACTCAGCCATCTTTTAAAAGATATCAAAGCCAAAAAAGAGGAATTTTTCAACAAAGACCTCAAGACAAACAACAACGTTAACGCAAAGAAAGAAATTAAAATCACAGGTCCGGTTACCACTGGCGTAGCACCGGGACAAGAGGAAGTCAGCGCTGAATCGATGCGTTTACTTTATGCTAACTTCTCCCTGACAGATATAAAAGATAATCACTTTATTTTGTTTTCCGAACAAATGAAAACCGGAGAATTTACTAATGGTGTATGTCGTGGTCTGACAACAAGCCTCGAATCAGTGGCAACAAAAGGCATGAAACATGACAAAACGCTGACTGAGGCATTAGATAAACTCAATCATCTCAGATTTGAAAAGAATATCATCATCAACGATAAGTTAACCAATTTTAACGATTTAGGAGACAGGATCACGGCTGGCACAGCTAATGGTAAGGCTGCTGGTACAGAGGTCACTGACCCGCAATCCCGACAAAATATCCAAAATACCATGACTCAAATCATGGATATTATTGGCTCGATAAAAGAATTCGCATAAGATTAATTTCGGAGTTTATTTTATGGATTTAGGATTACTTGTGCAGCAGGCATTAACCACGTTTGGTGCTGATGCGGCGGCAACCAGCGGCCTGGCAGAGAGCCCGGTTACCACGCTCACTTTTGATAACTGCCCGGAAATTAATATCGGAATCGACGATGACCAAGCCCTTATATGGGCCGCCATTACCGATGAAAATAATCCCCGCGCAGCCGAAGAGATGCCGGAGCCGCTGCAACAGCATATTGCAGAAATGGTCAGCGAAATTAGCACTCCGGATGGAGTACACCTTATGTCCCGGGAAGGCGAACTACAGCTGATTTGCACGTTGAATAACGCGTGTCTGGAAAGCCAAGAGGAACTGGCTCTCGCCCTTGGTCTGTTTTATAACTGCATGGAAGAATTACATCAATACTACAATATGTAAGGATGAAATCCAGGCAGGCTGAGTGCTAACCACGCATACAGCCTGCCTTTTTTTATGCTTTGCGGAGCACAACCTTTTCGGATGATGAGAAATCAAACAGTAACGTCACCGGCTCCCCCACTTTAAAAGAGGCGTCAAAAAGGGCACGTTCCGCAGAGGTCTCAACAGGCCGCAATGTATCGAGCAGCGGAGAATGCTCTTCTAAGGTTTCAACGAACGTCGCCATCGTTTCCTCTGCGACATTTCCTTCTCTGAAGGCCTGAATAGTGCTGTCAGACACGACGTCTTTGTCATTCACAATGCTTTGCAACTTTCGTAGCGCCAGTTTCCCCGTGGCTTCCACCATCAGATCGGCGATGTTTGCTTGTTGACCAGCGTGGGCCTTAACCTGTTTCAATATTTCCTCTCGCGACTTTTCCGTATGGCTTGTAACAGGTGCAAAAGCCGCTGTCGCTCTGATCACCGGTTTAAAATCAGCAAGTCCGCCGATCGGGGGCGGCGGCGGCACAACTCCTTTAGGGAAGACCGGGACCGGGGCTACCTCTTTACTTTCTGTATCTTGTTGGGGCATCACCGACGGTTGTTCAGCGACCAATGCTGGCCGCTTCACGGGTGGATGTTTGTCAACTTTAACCTTACCGCTTAAGTCGCTAAGGTATTCCTCGACGCTGGAGAATCCTTCAATTCCCCGGTCCTTTTGTTTTTGTTCCATAAAAGCCTGAAGCAATTTGCTCATTCCTCTTTTTGGCGCTTCAGTTTTGGGAGAGGGATTATTATTGACGGCGCAGTCTTCATTGGCCATGTGGCCAGAATGACTTACGGGACTAATGCTATTCATAGTAAATGTTTATCCTGGTAAAAATAACGTGGTGATACGTAACAGATAACGACCACAAAAATGAACTGCCAGCGGAGAAATCGCTGGCAGATGTACCCGGATAAACGATAGCGTAGATAAAATTACGAGGGAAGAGTAATACGCAACGGTAACTCTTCCAGGATTACACAGTTAAACTATTAATCATCAGGAGAATTTCAGATATCGCAGGAAAGAAAGGAGGAGTAATAAAATTCCCGGCTGCTATCTCTTTATTCAAACTGCGTGCCAGCGGTATATTTTCAATGACCGGGACCCCCTCTTTTTCTGCCATTGCAATCATACGCAAAGCCAGATGATCGGCACCTTTCGCGATGACTTGCGGTAAAGGCGTAACGCCTTCCTGGTAATAAATACAAATGGCCAGATGCGTTGGGTTTTTAATGACCGCAGTCGACTTCTTAACCGTATTCGCCAGGCTGCCACTCTGAATTTCCTGGTGTAACGAGCGGCGGTGCTGTTTAATTTCGGCGTTACCTTCCATGTCTTTATTTTCTTGCTTCACTTCCTCATGCGACATTTTGAGATTTTTCATTAACTCATGGCGCTGGTAAGCATAGTCGGCAAGAAAAAAAATAATATAACAAAGTACTAATGTTCCCCACAGCCAAAAGATGATTTTGAGTGTAACCTGGAGCGAGTCTATCGGAGCGAGATAGACCATATTACGTAACGAGGGCATATAGTGGCAAAACAGATAATAAAAAGCGCTGCCGATAACGCCCATCTTGATAAGATTTTTTATAAGCTCGACCAGCGATTTTACTGAAAAAATATTTTTCAGGTTCTTGACCACATCCAGTTTATCCAGCTTCGGTTGCATAGCTTTGCCGGAAAATAAAAAACCAACCTGTCCAACGTAAGAAATAATAGAGGCAAAGAAAAGCAAAACAAATAAGAAAGCAATATCTTTTATTATAAAAGTCTCAAATCCGGAGAGAAACGAAGAAAACGCTAAAGGAAGCGATTTATCGGTTAAATCGATGGTCAACAGAATCAGCTGGCTGAGATCTCGCCAGATGTTTTCTCCCCAGACATAAAGATAGAGCAGAATGACGCCCAACTGTACACCTGCGGCCAGTTCAGTACTTTTGGCGACCTGTCCTTCTTCCCGCGCATCGCGGATTTTTTTACTGGTTGGGGGGAGTGTCTTTTCACTGCTCACGATACTCTTCCCCACAGTTGATTAATGGTCGGTAAATTGTGCAACAGCACCCCATGAAAATGCCCCAGTAAAACAAAAAGGGTAAGCATCAGAATAATCAACGCCAGTATGCTTTTAACCGACATCGCCAGGAAAAAAACGTTAAGCTGTTGTGCAGAACGGTTGAGTAACCCCATACCCACATCTGTTAGTAACATGACCGCCGCGGCTGGTAATGAAAAACGTAAAAAGAGCGTAAACAACAAATTCCACTGCTGAATAATAAAGTCGAGCAGATGACGATTAATAACAATATGTTTACCGGGCGGGAAAAGCACAAACGACTGATACAGTGTAGTGATAAGAACATTCATCCCACCACCGGCAAAAAACAGGACGGTAAGCAGCTGAGAGAAGAAAACTCCCAGCAAGGTGGAAGACTCCGCGAGTGTTGGGTTATAGATACTCCCCATAGAAGACCCTCGCATGGTGTCGATGAGAAAACCTGCGGCATCAATGGCCCAGAAGGGGATTGCCGCGACAAAACCGATCAAAACGCCGATGACTACTTCCGTGATAAGTGACAGAAGAAAATCGAAATTAAAAACATGAGCCTGAGAAAACAGCCCATATTCACGAATCGCAGGAAATACAGGAATGATGATTAAAATAGCGATCGTATTTCTAATCATCGACCCGCCAATATTTTTACTGGTCAATAATGGCATGATGAAAAACACGCCTAAA
Organism: Citrobacter sp. ANG330; assembly: GCF_047467925.1. NCBI lineage: Bacteria > Pseudomonadati > Pseudomonadota > Gammaproteobacteria > Enterobacterales > Enterobacteriaceae > Citrobacter > Citrobacter sp. ANG330. The sequence continues at coordinate 388,836 of NZ_JASJUI010000003.1, forward strand.
GGACGCAGGCATGCAATCATTAACAGCGGACCTGTTTTTTCTATATTCCACAGGAGTTCGTTCACGTCATTACCGACCAATTTGTTGAAAGATAAGATTGGTATAACTGATTAATGCGTTGCCCATCCAGCTATATGTCATAACCAGAACAACAGAAACCACAACCAGTTTAATCAAAAATTGTACCGTTTGATCCTGAATCTGCGTCACCGCCTGGATCAAACTAATTAATACCCCAACCACCGATGCAGCAACAACCGTTGGCAGCGAAAGCAGAACGACAATCCATAAAAGCTCTTCACCTAAATGGACAATAATTGCATTGCTCATAAGAGTGTCCTGTCAGAATGAAAGCACAAGCTTTTCAATCAAAAATTGCCATCCGCCCGCAATAATAAACAACATGATTTTGAAGGGTAATGATATCGTCGTTGGCGAGACCATCATCATCCCCATCGCCAATAAGATATTCGAAACAATCAGGTCAATCGCGACGAACGGGAGATAAAGCAGTAAACCAATCTTGAAAGATTCATCCAGCTGCGTGACACCAAACGCCGGGAGCATGACAAATAGCGAATTTTTATTTAAACGCTGCTGGTATTTCTTCGGCCATGTTTTATGACCGATTTGGCTGAAATAGCGCACCTGTTTTTCATTGGTATTTTTACGTAAAAAGACCATGTACGGTTCGAGCACAGACTGATTCATATTTTCAAAGAAATTAGGATCAGAGAACGATATAGGCGTTTTCTGTAAGTTATCGTTTATCTGCATGCCCACAGGCGCCATGATGAACAGGCTCAGAATCAGCGCCAGCCCGTAAATTGCCATGTTGGGCGGGATCTGTTGGATCCCTAACGCATTACGAAGCAAAGAAAACACGACGGCGATTTTCAAAAATGAAGTACAGCTGATCACTAAAAATGGCAGGATCGACAAAGCAACCAGCAGTGTAATCAACGCATACGGTTGATTGATAAAGTCACTCACGTCAATCACCCCTGAAACAATTTATCGATGCGCACTCCCGGCGTATTACCCAGCATGACAAAATTCCCTGTCGCAAACACACAGCCATTTGCCCTCAACTTGACTGATTTTTCCGCTGACGCCACCGCAGTAAGGGTACTACCGGGTTTTAACGCCGCGATTTCTGCAAATGAGAGCGATAAGCCACCAATATCAAAACTGATATCAATAGTAATATCATCAAGAGATGACAATGACGAAAAAGGTTCAATTGTCTCGTTGTTACGATTAATAATTTCAGTCACGGTATATCCGTCCTCTAAAATTGATAATTTAGCAATAATGTCAGCGATCATGAGCCAACAGCTTTTGCCGCTTAAATCGATATCGTCCGGCAGAATCACCACAGTGTCTGGCGTACATTCATTCAGTTGCCGGCGCGTCATTTTTATTGAGCCAAGAATCAAAGGGCAATTGAGCTTCGGCTGTATGCTGGCGCTTTTAATGGCTGTCCAGCCCTGGGTAAATTGTCGTAGCGCGTCTGCTGGCCAGTCCACCAGAGACATTTCCAGCTTTTTTCCTTCCTGGTTTAGCGTCAAAGAAGGATACCAGGAGGGCGTTATTTCTCCTTGTACCGGCGAGTCAGCAAAGATAACCTCCGCCTGCGCCATCTCGTCACTCACCGCAAGCAAGGTCCAGAGCCCGGCTAACCGGAGGAGATGTTCATCACCGTCTTGTACAGAATCATGCGGATACTTTTCTTCGACCCAGCGTAACCATGATGATTCTTCACACCAGGCGCTGAGTATTTGTTGATGCCAGTTAAATTGCCAAAGAATGCCGCTCCCGCCGCCCTGACGAAAAGTGAGCATCGATTTATTTGCTGGTTTATAAAAACCACCACCAATAAACGTGGATTGTTCAACAAATAATTCACTGTAGCCGTTTATTTTCAAATATCACCTCAATCTTGCAACGCTGCATTTCTAACGACATTTTTCCTTCCAGTTTTGGCGCCTGATGGCGAAGCACAGAAGCCTGTTCAGGCCTGGCCACTGAAAACGAAATAGTCATGACGTCCTGGCGCAATGAAATATGAATACGCATATCACAAAAAAAACCATTCTTGACCTGATAACAAGCGTATTGGCAGTTTTCATTTTTTTCTGATATAGATAATCCCAATGACAGATAATGATTTAGCTGCTGTACTTTCGCATTAATTAAAAATATCCCACCAGGCTCCAGGCCGGTTCGAAAAGCCAGAGCCGGTTGCTGTCCAATATAATTGTTTATGCAAAGACTGGTATTTTTTGTCGGTATAATCTTACTGATAATTACCTCTGCATCTTATTTTCTGCAATAATATAATTCAGTTTCTCTTGTGAGATCATTGCCACCCGTAGCTGCTGGCGCAAATCAATCTCTTCCTCTTGCAAGTGGGAATAGTGCGTCCTGTGCTTTTCCAGTTGCAGACCGAGATCATTATCTTCTGTCTGATAATTTCGTAGGGTCTCCTGCCATTCCGTCAAATGCCGGCGATCAACCGTACCGGTGAACTCATGACAAGCCTGATACCATTCAATCCACAGCGCCGATCTTTTTTGCTCGGCCGCCTCTATTTCTCTTTGCGTAAGCTGCATTAGTTGAGCATTTTTTGCCAGGGCATTACGAATGGCCTGCTCCCTGCGCTCTTTGATACCGAGTAACTGGAATAACATACCGTTTAGGCCAACGCAGATTTCATCAGGGCCAGGGTTTCAGGCAATGACTGAGGAGCCCCGGAAGTCTGCTGCAGGAATGCCTGAATGGCTGGCCAACAGCGTAATGCTTTGTCAGAATTTGCATCCTGGCCCGGCTTATATTCTCCCACACGAACCAGCAGCTCAATTTCCCGGTACAGCGCCAGCAGCGTTCGAAGTTGTCCAGCCAGCTGTACATGCTCATTCGTGGCAATCTGGCGCATTACCCGGCTCACGCTGGCGCTGACATCAATGGCCGGATAATGGTTGGCTTCGGCAAGCTTTCTGGATAACACAATATGCCCGTCCAGAATGGATCTGACCTCATCGGCCACGGGTTCGTTCATGTTGTCGCCTTCGACCAGAACCGTATAGAACCCCGTTATGCTGCCAACTCTGCCATTCCCGGCACGTTCAAGTAGACGAGGTAAGGTGGCAAAAACGGAAGGCGGGAAACCGGATGCAACCGGTGGTTCGCCGCAGGACAATCCGACTTCGCGCGCCGCACGAGCATAGCGTGTGAGCGAATCAATCATCAGCACCACGTTCTTCCCCTGATCGCGAAAATATTCGGCGATCGTCGTTGCAACAAAGGACGCTTTCAATCGCTCCAGGGCCGGACGTTCAGAAGTCGCCACCACCGTCACACAGCGCGCTCTTGCGCTTGCGCTCAGCGTATATTCCAAAAATTCCCGGACTTCACGTCCACGTTCTCCCACCAGCGCCAGCACAATCACATCCGCCTGCACGCCATCGCAAAGCATACTGAGAAGCGTACTTTTCCCACCGCCGGCGGCAGCGAAAATACCCAGTCGCTGACCTTGTCCACAGGTAAGCGTGCCGTCAATCGCCCTGACGCCAACCGGCAGTATCGTCTCAATCAGAGCCCTTTCCATCGGCTCAGGCGGCAGCGCGTTTAATGAGCGATACTCCGCGTCATGAGGGATTTCGCTGCTATTCGATAAACGACCCAGGCCATCTAATGATTTACCTAACAAAAAGTCACCAACCGCAATTTTATACTCACTGCCTGACGCCACGACAGGCGATCCGCAACGCAATCCTTTTGCGATATCAAATAAGGATAAATACGCATAGCCATCCTGTAACGACACCACTTCCGCCAGCTGTCGCTCCTCGCCGATATAGCAAAGCTCACCTAAATGCGCCCACGGTAAATACGCCTTGAGCATAGTGGTATTCACTTCCGTCAGTTGACCTGCCGGCACCGCTGTCGGCATAGTCACTCGCACAGGGAGGACTGCTGCGTCCAGGCGAGGCATCAGTTTTGTGATATCAGGCTGACGCATCATCGCGCGTCACCGATCAAATCGATGCCTCCCATCACTTCAAATTCGCTGACATCGCTGACTTCCATAAAGGACAGAACGTTGAACAAATAATGCTCGGATTCAACCATTTTGCGTAAATAACGGCGTACATCAATTGCGGTAAGCAAAATACCCTGCGAATGCAACCCGACGGCCTGACGAATTTGCTCAAGAATACGCATGCTGACGTCTGGCTCCATCGCCGAATACGCGCCTGCTACCGACTGACGGATGGATTCACGAATAAGCCCTTCAATACCGGAACCGATAATCCAGGTTTTGCGCAATCCGTTCTGATGCTGACGGTTCACAATTTGTCGTTTCAGGGCCACTCGCACATATTCAGTTAAGGTGACGATATCTTTCTCTTTCGGCGCCCAGACAATTAACGTTTCGAAAATAGTTCGTAAATCGCGAATAGAAACCCCTTCTTCAACCAGGCGTTGTAAGACATCAGCCACACGATTCAGTTGAACCTGACGCTGAAGCTCTTTAACCAGCTCACCATAATTAGATTCCATGGAATCCATTAAAAAGCGGGTTTCCTGGACGCCAATAAACTCTTTTGCGTGACGATCCAGCAAATTCTCAAGACACCAGGTGACGCCACGACCCCATTCATAAACGCTCTCCCCTTCCGCCAGGACTCGATCTTTGCCCTCTTCATTCAGCCAGTACAGATCGATATTTGACGTGAGTTTCTGGTGACAGACATCTTCGCTGTCCTGCTCCGGGACATATCCTGGTTTTGCCAGATAGGGATGCGCCAGTGAAATATTTATTTCAGCGACCGGTTCATGATAAATACAGAAAACAATGGTCGGCTGTTCTTTCGCATCCGCTTTCGCAATCCGCTCTGTCTTAATATTCCCTAACGCGATCCCCAGTTTTTCAAAGAAACGCCAGCGTAAAGCCTCCAGCGCGGTCGTTAATGCAGCGCCATCGAGATCAGGATGATAGCGGACCAGCAGGGGCTCAACGCCTGGCGTTAATTTAAGGTTATCGCTCGTCTCATTATCGCCGCCGTGTCCGTCGAGCGCATGCTCTCCACGGCGATGAACCCAATAACTCAGCCCACCAATGGCTATCGCCATCGGTAAGAAGACCGCGGCAGGAAATCCCGGAATAAGGGAAAAAATAACCAGCACGCTACTGGCAATCATCAAAGGCATGCTCCGGTTACCGAGCTGCTTAAACAATTCTGATGCCAGATTGGTCTTGCCCGTAACACCCGGCACACGGGTTACCAGAACCCCAGCCGTAATCGAGATTAACAGCGCCGGTATTTGTGCAACCAGTCCATCCCCCACAGAGAGAATGGAATAGGTACTGAGCGCTTGCGATGCACTCATGCCTTCATGCATGACGCCTATCGCCATTCCGCCAAAGATATTGACCAGAATAACGATGATGCTGGCAATCGCATCACCCTTAACGAATTTCATCGCGCCATCCATCGAACCGTACAGTTTACTTTCATGCTGTACCATTTCACGGCGAAGCGCAGCCTGTTCTGTGGTGATTGACCCGGCCCGGAGATCGCCATCAATACTCATTTGTTTACCAGGCATACCGTCAAGGGAAAAACGGGCGCTCACTTCGGCGACACGTTCAGACCCTTTCGTAATAACAATAAACTGAACGATCGTGATAATAGAAAATATGATCAGACCAACCGTTAAATTACCGCCCACCACAAAATTACCGAAAGCGGAAACGATATTGCCAGCATCATGCTGCAATAATATTAAGCGAGACGTACTGACTGTGAGTGACAGTCGATATAATGTCGTAATAAGTAATAATGAAGGAAATACCGAGAACTCAACTGCACTGTTCAGGTAAACAACAACCATCAATAATACTAGCGAAAACATTAAATTAAATGCGATGAGTATATCCACTACCTCGGTAGGTAAAGGAAGTATCATCATAAATACGGCGAGTACAAGGATTGTAGCCAGAATCGCACCCTGGTACTTACCTATTTTCGCCAGTCCAGATAAGGCGGTATCTTTCATTATTTACTCAAGGAATGACAATATGAATTTTTTTTGGTATTCGAATATTCGATACCAATCCTCGGTCTCCAGTTCAACCGGTAATAAGCAACTCAACGTGAGACAATTATTGACCAAAAAAACACTGCTCACAACTCCAAAATTAGACTCTGGAAACAATGACTGAAGGAGCCGAAGAAAAATATCGTCTCTGAAACAGGGGATTTTTAATGTTAAAAGGATTTGTGTTTCTGCTCTATTTTCGCTGACTGTTAACTGACAGCGGAAAGGACCTGTTAAGAAAATGTTATTTTCCTCAACTCGTCGGCCTCCTGTCCCACAGTACGAAAAAAAGAGTTCAAGCTTACTGATTATCTGTAAATCCATCGCTGACTCGCCAATTTCTTTTTAAAACGCCAAAATAATTCAAGAGCTTAACTGATAGATATACTCTTCCAGCGTTTCGGTTAACTGCTTACGTTGTTGTGCATCCAGGAAACATATGTCAGGCAAAAATTTGAGGACCTCATTAAGGCGGATCAAATACAAAACCTGTTTATGTTCATTAACATTTAACTGCTGTAAACGATTCGCTAACCACTCCGGGTACATCCAGCGCTGTTCGATAAGAAGCAATATTTCACTCAACGCCTCATCCTGGGTAATTCCAACCACATTAGCTAATCGTGCTGCGGTTTCCTCCATGCCCAAAAATATCAGCAGCTTTTTTAAATCCCTTAGCGTGGAAACCAGACGAGCGCCGACTGAAGCAGACTGTCCGGACGCCAGATCAAAAGCAAAAGTATGAATGAGTACGCGAATACGGCGACGTCGGTCGGACCATGCTTTAAGTGTATTAAACCATTGCCAGACCCCTTCCGGATTTTCTTCCTCATCGGGCCGATGCTGTTTGCGTACGATACGCTGCATGGTTTGCATGACAGAGGAATCAACGCTTCCCAGTTCGATGTCGGCAAACATCGACAATGCCCAGTCTTCGTTTTCAGCCAACAGTTCTTCTAACTGTGACAGCAGCTTTTTACGCCGTTTGCTCCCAACGGGCAAAGCATGTGCGCCTGCCGCCATCAATAATGCGGCGTCATTAAGATTGATATCCCCCTGACGATAGAGATTATGCAGATTATCCAGTAGGTCCGTATTGCCGCCGATCAGGCTGTCCAGCTTATCCCCAGCCACCTGTTCTGCCAGCAGCGCCAGCATTTCATCGCGATCAATTTTTTCATCTTCACTGCCGGGCGCTCGCTGAGATTTTCCTTTCAGGCGGTTGCCAAGCACCAGGCTCATGTCTTCCAGCGTGTCCTGCAGGGCGACATCCTGCATATCGCTAAGCGCCGCTTCAATTTCATCGGCAGCAGACAGTGAACGCATTTCCTGACGCGTTTCAATCTTTCTTTCTATTTCTTCACGTGTCTGGCCGTGCCAAAGCGCGGTTGGCTGAACTGAATTAATTCTGTTCATAATCATCAACAGCCTTCATCGGCAGAGTGGTCATGGGCTGATGGCGTAACTGCGATACCAGTTGTTCCAGCTCTGTCTGCATATCGATAGTGATCTGAACCAACGCGTTCCCGAGTCTGGCCTGTCCCTCTGTGAGGGTTGGATCGACCACGGTCTGCAGCGCAAGCAACGCTTTATTCGCTGACCGCTGTTGGCTTGCAAGAAACGCCTCTACCGACGCGGGCGTGGGAAGTGCCAGGGTCAAATTCGTTTCATTTTTCAGTTGGCTGAGTACCGGCTTTATGCGCTGGTGCAACATCGCTTGCCAGTCAGCCTCGCCGCCCCATGCCTGCAAGATCTCTGCGGCCCACGTCTGGGCTTTCATCATGGCAGTCTGGAAAAGTTGCTGCTCCATATCCTGTTCTTCAACTAACCAACTGACAGTTTCAGAGAGCAGCTTTTCGCGACACTGCCTGTTCGCCTGCTCGAACTGAATTTGCTGGCGCTCTCGTTCTTCAGCCGCTCGTTTCTGAGCGTCTAGCATTAATTGGCTGTTACGTTTTCTGGCATTCCTGATCGTCCGTGCCGCCAGGCTTCGGGCTTTACGTATTTCTTTATCTACGCCAACCCACTGCTTCAGTGTGTCGGGAGAAACCAGTTGCGCCTCAGGCTCTGGAGAATAAGCAATCGTCTCTACCGGCAGGCCAAAGAAATATTTTTCATTTTTCATGTTAAATAAACCTCGCTATGCGCCCGATCTTTGACTGTAGCTTGTCCAGGTCCGCCTGTTCAGGCGAGACATCGCCTGCGTGAGTATCAACACACGGTAAGACAGGCATGATCAACCGCCCTACCCAGTCATCTTTTGTGAGCAGCGAAAATAATTGTGTTCCGGTCTTATACGCGACGTCGGATAACCGATCGGGTTCAACAGCCGGTTCGTCATCTCCCCCCTGCCATAACGCAAAGATCTGATTAAAGGTGACTTCTCCGAGCAGGCCGATCAACGGACGACGATAGTGCCCCAGCATAAAATAATCAGAACAGTTAAGCTCCAGCAGGCCTAGCGCGATAACAATCATAGGCAGCTTGGGTAACCATCTGACCCACTGGCGCTGCAATGACGTTAACGACCCCTGACCCGGCCATGACCAGCCTAAGCGTGTCCGCAGCTGGCGATCGATTTCCGGGCGCAACGCAGGATGCGCCAGATAATCTTCGCGCCAGTTTGCCAGCCCGCTCAGGTGCCAGTGCTGTTCATGAATATATCCACCAGGGCGCATGAATAGCCGATAAAGGCTGACATACTCTTTATCGTCAGACATGTTTACCCCTCAGATCGTGCTTTTCGCCATTTCATCACTTTATTGACCAGCAAAAATACGAAGAAAACAATCCATGCCAGCGCGACTAACGCAACGATGATCCAATAGCTGTAGAGCTTAATAAGATCTTTGATGCTGGTCTTTGCCACCGCGGTTTTGTCACTGGTCAGATAATGGACCGGCTGCAAGACAATACTGATCTTGTCATAGTCCAGGTCGGGAATACTGTCATGTACCAGCCCTTTAATCTGCGTAATCGAATTCTGCAAATTGTTTTCCGGCGAATATTTAATAAAGACCGACACAGAAGACAATGTGGCATCAGACGCATCATCGGTTGAGAACGGCTGGGCAATCACCACACGACTGGAAATCACCCCGTCCATATCAGACAGCATTCTCTCAAGCCCCTGTTCTTTCAGATAGACGAGTTTACTTAACTCCTGACCAGGTGAAGTGACAAGCTGATCGCTGGGAAATACATCTTCAACATTACGATACTTTTTCTGCGGATAACCGTGCAACCGCAAGATTTCTACCGCGCTGACAAAGTCATCTTTATCAATTGAGATCGTAAACTGCCCATCTTTATTGACCTGTTTTTCAACATCAATATGTTGAGCCATCAGCAATACTGCCATCTGGTTTGCTTCGTCCTGCGACAAGTTGCTGTACAACTCAGATTTACAACCACACAATAAAACAGCGAACACCAGAGGACTGAAAAATTTAAAAAAACGTATCATTGCATTGTCGTCAGTTTATTCACTGCCTGAGAAAATTGTCCCGCCACTTTCGCTGTTAAATCCAGAGAAAAAGACAGATTAAAAAGTTGATACTGCGTATCCAGTAAGCCCGTCACCGCTTCTGTTTTTTTGCCGCTCATGTCATCCGTTCCCGCAACAGAACTCACCTTCTGCATGGCGTCTGTAAACATCGCATGTTGCTGCTGAACCGCATTCACCATATTTTCTTCCGGAACCCCTTTGGCACCGGCCATCATCGTTTTAAAGGCTTCTACCTCGTGAACATCGGGCATTGTTGCCTGCGCCTGAATGTCAGTGGCGGGCAACGATTGCAACGTTGCACCAGAAATGGCTGATACATCCATAAAAATACCTTCGCGTTTAAAGTAAAAAATGAACTAATTTGTCCTGCAACTCCGTTGGCAACATCATATTCGAGGCGGCAAAACCTGATGCATCCTGCATCAGGAGAAAATAAAGCGCTTCGCATAAATGCCGGTCCTGAATATCAGAAATCAACAGTGGCAGGACATGAAAAATGGTTTCTGCTTCACGGTGCATGTTGTTTTGTGCTGCCATGACCATGCAGTCAACCATGAGCGTTTTTAATGTACTGTCCATCATTAGATCTTCGATGTAATACCGGATAACAGATCTTTGAACATTTTAATCATGGAACTGTCGAGCTGAACTGCCGTTGAATACTGCTGGGTCCACTCCTGAATACGAAGCATATCAACAGGGTTATTAATTGCCGCCAAAGACATATTGCTCTGAACATTGTTCCAGCTACTCTGCGCATTTTGCGCAAGCTGGGTATTAACGCCTTCAAGACTCATAATTGATTTTCCGTTTATTTTTGCTGATAGCGGCCCCTGTGGGAGCGAGCCGCAAAGAGTTACGCAGCGCCTGGTGTTGACGCTTTATTCATATTGATGATGCCTTCACCCAGAGCCCTCACCAGACCTTTAAGATCGCCGGAGGTTTCTTTTCCCTGATCCTGGTAGCGCTTCGCATCGCTTAAGGAGTTGCTGCTACTGCTCTTATCCAGATCGGCAACTGAGTCGTCTTTTTTCGCACCCGAGCCAACAATGCTGCTGCCAATGCTAAACGGAGAGCTGAACAATCCGCCCACCGCTTCACCACTTTGGCCCAGAATGCCCAGGTTGCTGTGCGGGTTCAGCTTCTTCTCATTCGCCGCCATAAAGTGATTCAGATCGTCACCAGACAGGTTTTCGGCCGTTTCCAGCACGGATTTACGCGCGCTGCGCTCCGCCTTACCAATCCCCTTAGATGCCGCATGCCCGCCAAACGAGCAGCCCATAGAGACAATCCCGCCCAGCACATCGCCAGCACCAGACAACAGTGAAGATTTCATTGTCTTACTGGCAGACTCACGCTGATGCTCGAAAGAACCAACCTGGAGATTCCAGGAATTCACTTCTTGTGTATTGGACTGGCTCAGCTCGGTATTGCGAACTTCGCACATGGTGTCGAACAGTTTCGCAATGGTAGCCTTGATCGCTGCGTTCATTTCGACAGGGGTCATGCCGGCCTGGTCGTTACTGGTACTTTGTGCCACAGCACTGGTACTGGACGCACTGTTACTGTTAATTGCTGTCGTCATTTTTTTGTCCCCACAATGAGTAATTAAACTGCACTCATAATATGCGCTTGCATATTGCCAATCGTATTAATGGTGCTTTGTACGTTTTTACGCATATCGACATTTTTATCCACTTGAGCTTTGATATTATCTTGCTCGTCTTTCTTCATGTTTTCAGTCATAGTGAAGTTAGCGGAAATTAGGTCGATATTATTTTCGAGATTATCGATGGCATTTTTAATCTTGCCGGTCTGGATTTTGAAAACACCGTCGCCAATGCCGTTCAGACCGCCGCTCACGCCGTTAATGACCGCAGTACGTTTGGCGAATTTCTTCGCCTCACTGGCCACCACCTTCATCGCCGGGCGCTTAGCGGCGCTGCTTCCCTTGATAGCTTTTTTCGCCCCACCCGCAACACGCTTCATTGGCTTAGCGGCACCCATATGGCGCAGCAAGCCACCGGTCGCTTTGTGCAGGCCTTTGTTGATGGCTTTGCTAATGCCTTTTCTCGCCGCTTTAGCAAGGTGTTTCACCGGGCGGATAATGGTCATCACCAGGTTAATCACATGGGCGAAAATACTGACGATGGCGTGAAGAATACGATGGCGCTGCTCTTTCTTGTATTCCTCTTCATTTTTCTGCTGATTATCGAGCGCATCCTGCTGCTGCTGTTTAATCCCAGAAATTTCACCCTGGTTCTGAATCGTCTGACTCTGTACGGAGAGCAGCATATTCAGGCGATTGGCGCCCTTGATTTTTAATAAATCAAGGGCTGTGTTGTGCCCACTGGTGGTGGGAGTAAATTTAATTTGCATATTCATAAACTCCTGAAGTAGTTACTTGAAGTTCGAAATAATTTGTGAAATTACCTGGTTTTCTTTGGACATCGTCTGACTGATTGCAGTAATCAACTGAGTTAAATCTTGCAAAATAATCTGCACACCCAATTGATATTTACTACTGGAATCTGAACATGAGGTAGCCATGATATCAAATTGTCCTTTGATAGCCTGTAATTGCCCTTCGTTAAACCCTTGACCATATTGAATTTTACTAAATGTGCCGTTTTCACCTCCATCTGTAACGCCTGCGATAACAATCTCGTTATTATTAATAAAATCAACCACATCATCAGGTAATGCTGCGGTAGTATTCGGGTCGTTACTGGAATTCACGCTATTCTGCAAATTGACCAATACTTCATTGGTCTCATTTGACATTTTTTGGTATTCAAGCTCCTGCTGCGTTACCGTGTTGTAATCACCACCAATAATCTGAAACAGCCCCTTGACTGCCTGCGAACGCTGAACTTCTTCCATTTCGATTTGCGTAAATACGCTCACATCAGAAGTCGCTCCAACATTTGCTCCCGTAGATGTACTATATAATTGTCCTGTAGCGGATGAGATTGTCTCAGCCATAGCATTAAACCCTCTTAATTTTTGAAAATTTAGATATACATCTTTGTCGATGCCTTTTTCCTCAGCGTTGTAATCTGAGATTTTGGCTCATTTTTATTAGCAGCATTCATATCGACATTTCCGCCTTCAATCATGCGTGATAATAAATTGTGCTGGGCTTTCATTTGCTCAAGCTGAGCAGCAACTTCAGACATGTTGCGTATTAACATGTCGCCATGCTGGCTCTCAAATTCAAACAATTGACGAGCGACATCGGGTTCACGTTTAGCGCGCTCATTCAGCTCATCATATCTTTTCTTCAGATTTTCAAAACGTTCCATTTCGCTAAGCAACGCATAGCGCTCACGCTCAAAGTTGACGACTAAAGAGTCCATATCATTCATAGCCATATTCTCTAAGTATTTAAATTCTGTTGACCGTTCTGTTTAACGGCTTGGGAAATTCTTTTGTGACATATTGTCTATCACTCGGGCAGTCGATAATAATGCCCGAGCGAGTGCGTCACGATGTTCAGCCGGAAACGTGTGTTGCTTTTCCAGTGCTTTATTAATTCGCGAAATGAATTCCAGACGGTACTCGCCGTTTTTGTCTCGTGCTAATAATTCGGCATTGACGGACAGATTTCCGCCAATACGCTTCGGTGTAAAATTATCCATCTCAGAGCCCTAAGGGTAAGTGTAAAAGCTCGCCGCGTTTTGACAGTTCAATACCGTTTTCACCATCAATATTGACTATCTGGTATCCACCGGGCAGCACAGCCCCTTTTTGCAATCGGGAACCATCTTCAAGAATGACATAAGGAAAATCACTATTTCCCCCGACGCTTGCCACTGGCGCAGGCAAAATGCCCATGGCGCTCGCATTGGTGCTGATATTCTGATAAACAATCTCTTGCGTCCCCGGAAACTTACGCATATGGGTACGAAAAATTTCGTTTAACACATCCCGGTTCTGTGCGCTCAAATGGCCGCTGACCACAATGCGATCGTCAATGCGTTGAATACTCAGCATTGACAGTAATTCCGAACTACGTAGGGCATCAATTAACGCTTCCAGCTCTTTGTCATTGGTTGATTTCACCGACCAGGAACGAAGGCCATGCATGTCATTTAACAGATTAACGACCTGCTTCCAGCGCGCATCCTCTTCAATCTGACCGCTAATTACCACCTTACCGGGCGCGTTATCCATATAGACAAATACCCGATCAAAGCCATTAAGTTGCAACACATCGAGAACGTTTTGCACCAGACGATCGTTACAGACGACGTCCAGAACATAATTCACTTTATTGGCCTTTAAAAAATCGAGCACCGGTTGGAGCTGAATTTCTTTTTTACACTCGCCGCTGACTTCAACCACGCCATCGTTCTGCCAGTTAAATTTAACCCCGGGCATCACCCGCTGGCGGTCAAATTCAATAATTTTCTTTTGTACATCAGCGAAAGAAAGCGTCGTGGCATTATCAGCTTGTGCGTTTTCAATCAAATATCCCACGCCGCTCAAGAGGACAACACTCGCGGCCATCAGCACAGAAAACGCGATGGTCGTCAATTTGCTCTTCACAGGCTGTGCCTGAGCCGGATTTTGCCGGGGAGTGAGGGCAACTGCGCTTAACTCACTTTCCGGCTCGCCCAATACAAACTGTACGCCGTCAATGTCCAGATCGTCCTGAAGCGGCAGCGTTTCTCCCACCTCAATGCTACGCGCTACCCCCTTACACCAGAGCGATGTTTTCTGTTTTAAACAAACGCCATCAGCGCCGATATCGAAAACGATCGCGTGGTCTTCGCTGCTTCCGGGGATCCAGACATCGCAATCACCGCTGCCAATACTGAATTCGCCTTCACGAAGTAAAAGCTCCCGCCCCACCAGAGGTTTACTAAGAAAGCGGAGTTTAAATAGGTAATCCATGCCGCGACTCTCAGATTTTCAAAGGTACTGCTTTAATTAAAAATAAACGGACCGTTTGTACTTTGGTTGTTTCTTTGCTTTTAAATAAATTCCCCACCAGATAAATATCACCGAGGACAGGGATCTTACGTTCGGTCACAATATCCTGATCCTGAACGAAACCACCCAATAATAAGCTTTGGCCACTTTTCAGCGTTGCCTGGGTATCAATCTCCGAATTCTGCACCTGCGGCATGCCATTCGACCCTGTCGCAGAAGAGGACTGCTGCTGGCTGCCATCCTGAATACTTAACTGCAGCAGCACTTCAGAGGCCGTACTGCCGTCATTTTTCAGCACACGCGGCGTCACCTGCATCAACGTACCGCTAGTGACAGACGCCAGCTGCGCCACTTTTTCGCCCACCAGTTTGGTATAGAAAGTCGTATTCTTATCCAGCACCGCCTGGACGTTATTCAGCGTGACAACGGAAGGCTGCGACAGGATCTTCGCTTCGGATTTTTGCTCAAGCGCGCTCACTCTAACCATAAAGTCACTGGCATTAGAGATGACCGATGTGGCATAACCGCCGCTGCTTCCCAGATTTGAATTAACCTGTAAGTTCATCCCGCCAATACTCGCATTGGCTGACCAGTCCACACCCAGCGCTCCCAGATCCTGGGCGTTTACGTCAATAATGGAGACCGTGATTTCAATCGCATCCTGCCTATGATCCAACTGCTCAATTAAGCGTTGATACATCGGCATGTTGGCGTCTTTATCTCTTACCACCACGGCATTCTGTCGCGGGTCAGCAGAAAATGTCGGTCCGTTATTTGTTGTCGTTTGCTGTGCCGCGTTGAACTGGGTCGGGGTCGCGCCGCTATTCACCGTTTGCGAATCATTCATTTCACGCAATACGGTAACCACGCCGGGAATCACCACGCTCTGGTCGCGGTACTGATACGTCACGTCCGTCGCAGAGGCAAATTTCAGCGGGAAAACCTGTACGTTTTCTTTTTGCTGATCGACCTGAGCGGTATTTCGCGACGCAATGCTGAGCTGACTGGCAATATCCGTAATGTGCTTAATGCACTCCGGAACACCATAAATTTCAAATGACTGCGAGATGCCAATTTGACGCAACTGGCAGACGCCAGGCGCCAGAACGCCGGCCTGAGCCACATATTGTTTCAACTGCTCGCGCGCGTCGAATTCTGGGGTAATAACGGAAGAGACCACTTCGTTATTTTTATAGACATAAAGGGCTTTACCGTCGAAATACCAGACCAGATTATATGTCCGCGCCAGCATTTCCAGCTGCTGCGCTGGCGGGCGCTGTTCAAAACGACCAATAAAAACATCATTAATCAGTGGGCTGGTAATCACCGGCGTACCGTAGTTTGCGCCAAAATTTTTCAGCAGCTCACTGACCGGCATGCCATGCGTCATGACAAAAAAGGGAGGTCCTTTCCAGTTAAGCGTTGCGGCAACGACGTACTGAAGAGGCATAAAAAGTAAGGCAATAACGAAAACGAAAAATTTCATACAAGACCAAGGGTTGCTATATATGGACGATAACACTCGCTTCCACTTTTCGCTGTTTTCAGTAATCTTTTCTGAAATTGACGCCCCAGCAGGGTAGTGATGGCAATGTGTTCCTGTGTTCGGTGATACAGCTCTTCAATGAGTAATTGTTTCGAAAATCGCTGCGCTAACCACCAGACGTCACATCGCTGTACTACGCCATACTGGTGGGCACTATTGCCCGCTAATAATAATCCGCAATACTTTGCCCAATTAACCTCAATCTCCTTATCAGGGGTCTGGAGTTGAATCATCAACAACCAGAAGTCGCGCTCTTCGATAATGCGTCCGGGTAAAAAACCCACTTCAACACGGTAAACATTACGATTTTCACTGGCATATTCTTGCGCCGTAAAAAAGACATTCGGAATGTCATGCCATGTCGTCGTCATTGGGATCTATTTTTCTGTATGCACTGAATAGTGTAGGAATATCGCAAAATCATCAGAGAGAAACAAGCCAGCTTTTTACACCGACAACAGTCCAATAAAAGACTTGCGTCGTTAAATATTGATGGTCAACTGCTGTTGCTTTGGATTGCAATAATAACCTATTATCCACTGCATTCAACAATACACATATAACATATATGCTGAAATTTATTTCTATATTCGCCAGGAGAAAATTATGACAACATTAAACAATAATATGCAGGTAGCACAGAATATATCACAGGACGTTAAGATCATACTTCCACCGAAAAGAGAACCGCTCTCGGCAAGTCGTTTGGGAACGGTGCGTTGTCGCGAGGAACATCAATCTGCGGATGTTATAGGCAAAAGCCCCGGTACCGTACTTACTGAACTTTTTGCCGAATCGGGTAAAAAAGGCATTGAAAATGCACTGAAAGAGATTGCATCCGATATTTTTAAAAATGATCCAGAGAAAGGTATTGAAAGAACCGCACAAAATCTGGCGATGCTTCAGAACAATGATTTCAATCCAAAGGAACATAAAGTACTGTCTATGGCCGCAATGATGGGCGGCCTGAACGCCGGGTCAGCCAAAAGTGCCATAACGCGCCAAAAGACACAGAGCGCCACTGCCGAAGGAACAGCGGTAACGCAGGATAAGCCACAACAACCAGTCTCCGCTGGGACAACCCAACCTGCCGTTCCGCCAGTTCAGGAGATGGTGCCACAAGCAATCCCTGAGGCCCAGGTAGAGATACAGGAACCGACTTCGTTTACCGAAAGGGTCATTACACACGACGTTCAGAATCGTGCAGAAAGCATTGATAACACAGACAGCAATGACGGTGACATTCTCCCTCCGCCTCTTTCATCCCGGCCAGAAGTAAAAAATGGCGGCATTTATTTGACGCCAAAGCCGTCTGAACATGAGTATGATGAAGTCGCTGGGGATCCGTTGCATGTTGAAACGCAAACGGATGGTGTTTCTACAGATGTAGAAACGCAACCTGATGATATTTCTACGAAAGGTAAAGAACATGAGCATCGTAGCTCCGATCAGAAAGCGCTGCTGGTAGGTTCCTTAATCTCTTTGCTAACCGGGATTATCAGCCTGTCTGTAGGCCTGGTGGAAAAAGGCGAGTCCAGTTCTAATACCGACATCCCTGAAGATCAGATCGAGCAAGCCGATGCCGATCTTTCCGCCCAGATTGACACTTTGCAAACGAATGCGTCTCTCGAGGAACAACTGAGCGAAACCCTGGACAAAGTGGCTACAGCGTGTAACAACGATGCCGCAGAAATGCAGCAGCTTGCGCAGGGGCTGGCAGACAACCTGGATCAGATGGTGAATGAAGGCAGCACCCTTATCTACAACGCCGCGCTGGAGCAAGCCGAAAGCCAGGCCTTCAACGATCCTGAAAACCAGGCGATGACGACAGATGAGTACGGCAATCTGGTACCGACCGGCGAACTGACCGATGCGGCAAAGGCGTCCTGTGAAGCACAAGCTGAAGCGGTAAAAGAGCAGGCCGTGGAGGAAATGACCACCGCAATCAACACTGTTATTGATAACATTAACGAAAAAGCCGATGCGCTCAGTCAGCTTAGTGTCAAAACGGCAAGTGCCAGCGACGAGCTCAGCACTCTGAGTCAGTCCAGCCTCAGTACGGCCGATACGCTGAAAAGCGTACAGAAGACATTTGAGGAGATGAAAAATGCGCAAATCGATCAGCTGAATACTGGTCTGTCGCAGGCGGGTTTCGATGGCACGATGGTCGCGGGTTCCGTTGCCCTGACGCTGGCGGCAGGATTGATCGCGAAATACGGTCTCAATCGCCACCACAACGGTCTCAATAAGCAGACCACTACAGTATTACCTACAGCAGAAGAACTCCGGGTGCATTCAGGAATGAATGACGCTGCTTCTGTCGCAACAGGGGCTGATGCTATTGATCCTCAAAGGGTGGCAGAGATTCAGGCTCGCCCTCTTCCAGAGATCCCTTTTTCAGAATCCGTAGATAACAGCGAGCTCTATAATGTAGATAACAGCGAGCTCTATAATTTAAGCAATACCGAATCCCGGGATGGCGGCTACGACGCTGACTATAACCCATATGAAAATATTTAAGTTTCTTTCAAAGGAATAAAACCATTTTTCGTTTAAAACTTCGCAGGGATGCGAAGTTTTTTATGCCCGCAATATCGACCATGCATTGATCCTAAAAATAATATGAAAATCATTGGCCACCTGCACCGAAATACGGAAGTTCCCCCCACCACCCCGACAATAAATTTGCCTCAGCGCGTGACATTACCTGTCAATTCCGATCCCCAGCGGCGACAAACCGCCAAAAATATTGCGCACGCCAGGCAGTATTCGTTTCTGGAAATCATCAAACTTGTCACGCTATTCGTCTCTGTGATCGGCAGTTTAAGTCTCATTGCCGCCAGGGCATCATCAGACCAGGACCTGGATGCAGAAGAAGAAGCAGAAGACGATATTCAGAACATTGATAACATCGCTGATCTGCCGCCAGCATTACTCTCTTCAGCATCCCAGCCTGAAACGCAAATGCCTGTCGATGACACCAGCCAGGCTGATGTCCAGATGACAACATTCATAACGCCCGCGCATCCTGCTCTCACCGCGCTCACATCTGTAGAGATACCGGCCTGCAGCGACGCCCGGCAAAATGATTCGCGGTCTGGTTACGATACAGATAAACCGTTTTCGTTCGGGCAGCAGAAAGAGGTCGCATGGCCAACGAAAGACGTTAAAACAACGATCTCATGCCGCAACACATTACGATTCAACCCTGCTATCTCTCTGAACATTTCTGAGGGGATTCGTCCGGATAAAACCGGCTCGTGGGGACAATCGGTTTCACTATGCCAGAAGCGCGTGCAGCCAGTGAAAACGTCACAAAACACCACAATCACTCGCAATGCGCTAACAGCGGACGACCTGAAACGACCGCAGCAGTCAGAAAGGACAATGTGTGCTGATTTGCATACAGAAAACAAAATCCCGCAACATGAAACATTAAACTGGCAAATTGCAGTTCAGGCAAAAACCAGAGGCGCTTATGCCGCCTCGTTAAATGCCAGAATACCCCGGAACCCTGGCGCCACATCAGTGCCCGGTAATGTACAGAAATATCGCGCGTTAGCGGCGGCAAGCACTGCGTACAGCAGCGATCCCGACACTGTACCTGCCGCGCCGGGTGCTATTACAGTTTCTGATATACAAGATGCAAAGGCGGTCGTTAAACCGTCAGATAAGCAAAATTGCCCATCCCTGGAGACGGAGGGGGAAAAAACCAGCAGGTTAATTACAGCACCAGAAGACCCCCAGCGTTCCGTTTTTAACTTACCCCGAATTAACATTCCTCTCTCACCTGCGCTACGGACAGATTTGCAGGTATCGATACCCGTTATTAGCGACCCGGAAACACAACTCGTCACACAACGAAAAATGGTCCTCCCCGGATATTTTCGCTCATTTTCGCCCACAGCCTTGGGCTTAGGGCAAATCTCAGGACCTGTTTGCATAAAATTATGCGTCATCTTTATTATATTGACGGTCCTTTTTTATCGCTAATCTCTTGCATATTTTATGCATCAGTAAATTGTCATTTTTGTCAATCGCCCATGATAAAAATGGACTTCATAAGCCAGTTAAAAATGGGCACACTAGGTTTATCAAATAGCCATCATTAAAATTACAGGAATCATTATGCCCGGTTTATCCAGTGTTTCTTATCCTTCAAATCTGACAAATATGGTTAAGAGTGTGCATGACGACATCAAAAGCACCAAAAAACCGCATGTCAGTTTTTCCGATACAAAAACCATCAATCGCGCTGTTTCAGACCATCTTAAGCAGAAAAAAAACTTACAATCTGATGACCTGGAAAAAATTAAAAATTACGTATTTGATTTAATTAAAACCGTCAAAACACAAGGCAGTGATGTCGAGGAAAAGAAAACCGAACAGCTGCATAAGGCGCTGGATAAACTATATGGTCAACCAGGGTTCTCTCATCGTAATTACAAGCGGTATGAAGTAACTCTGAAAAATCAAAAAACACAGGCGGTTATCGATAAAAAACAAGAAGAACTTGATGGCTTGCAGAAAAAATACCACGAAGGCTTGAGTGAATTAACCAATTCGTTAAAGGCTATTAGCGAAAAAGGGAAAACGTCGAACAGTCGAACTGCGCAAGATGACGGCCGAATCGCCGAACGCTGTCTGAGCGGAAATACAGATGTTTCAATGTTAGGACAATTAAAAAATATCTCCAGTAACTTCACAAAGCTCACAACGACGACGTCAGATGAAGGAGGAATATTAGGTGGAGAGCGCGTCTTCGTACAGGCAAAGAAAACCCCGGTTCTGACCGAACGAGGGGAACGCTGGAGAAAACTTGAGGACAAGGCCACCGACCTGAAACAATTGAAGGATCAGATAAGCAAAAACAAAAAGATTATCGCGAAGAATAAAAATGACCTTGCTGAGATCGCTCCCCTTTACCAGGGGTCAAACAATATCAATTCTCGCGAATACCTGAAATTCAAAATTGCATAACTGGTACTGACAGTGTCGGCCGTAGAGAGAATTCTCCCTTACGGCCGCGAATCACACCACGCTGGAGGTTTTGGCTCCGCAGGAAATACCGGGGCATATGACTTCTGGCATAACAAATATTGCCAAATCAGGAGTCACTATGCCCTTCGTTAACAGGCCCATTCCGTTTCACTTCCACACCGCAGGAAACGCGGCAACACTCAATGATGATCCCGCCGCAGCCTCGCGGATTTCAACATCGCCTGAGCATGCCGTTTCACCCGATCTCATGCGAAGCACGCTGCTGCAATATCTTCAGCAACTGAGCAAAGATATGAATATTGAGCATCCGGCCAATGCCCGGCTGCGGGGAAAAATTGAAACCTTTTGCAATAAACTGGCGGAAAGTGAGGATGATGACTCGCCTCTTGCACAGCCTGAACTGCTTGAAGGCGCAAAACTCATGCGGAGTATAAGCAAAAATGTCGCACTTGACGATAAGCGCTATAAAGTCTCCAGCAAACTCCTTTCCCAACATTTACACACCGCCTGGATTGAAAAAGATATCGCCGCGCAGCGGGAAAAACTCGTCAAGGCTAACGCGTATCTCGCTCATCCGGGGAGTTCCACCACGACAACATACACCGTGGGCGGAAATATTGGGACAACGCTGAGACATCATCCGGTAGATCTCTCTCTACAGGCGCAATATACGCGCAGTAATGGGGTCGATTGTGATGACGACGGGATGATTGAAACATCCAGAGATAACGCGTTTCTTGGCGGACTTTCCAGCACCCTGAGAGCCGCAAAAGCCATCACCGCCCGATTAAAAGGTTCGGTTACCCACACGCGCGGCACCAAGGCCGTGAGCTTCAACTGTATGGACGAGTACATAGACGCAATAGGTAGCAAGACAAGATATACTTCTTTACATAGCCGTCTGGGAAAAAAACATTCCGTTCGCTACTTTCAAAATAAATCTTATAACCATCTTGATGAACTGAATAAGTTGCTCACGCAGCATATTCGCCAGCCGGTGGCGTTATCCGGCAACCGGCCACACCAGGATAACACGACCACCAAACGGTCGTCTGGAACTGCATTCAATGGTTCAGCAGGCATGGATGTTGCACTTTCGCCAACCCTCACCGTCGGTGCCGCCGCAAGTTACACCCATGAAAATAAAGACATTTATGTTAATTTGCGTGCCAGTATGGTTGAAGACATTCTGACCAGACCGGGTATGGCGTTCTCTGAACGACTCGAGAAAGTCGAAGCGCTGTACCATAAACCGATGCAACATCTCGGATTTCCGCACGATCCTGAATTCCATCTTGTGGAGGGTAAATACGGTTACGTACCGGCGCAGGAGATCGATCCTGAAACCGCCCACCAGGTGATGAATCAGCTCAGCGGCGTTATTGATATATACTGCCAGGCGGTACGCGGACATGATGCGGGTCATCCACAAAGCACGCAGCTCAAGCATGAACTAGAGGCGCGCTGGGGAGTGGTCGGGCGCTATGGCTTTCTTCAGGGAGCAGAAATCATGCTCGCTTCATTAGCCGACAAAATCAACGTTTCGGCGCTCGCGCAAGAGCAACAGCAGGAGATGAAGAATCGTATCCGTGAAGTTGAAAATAAAATTATCTCGCCTGCATTAAGCTATGACCACAAAAAACTGGATAAACACGTCAAGTTCAATAACCTGCTTAAAGTTGAACTGAATAATAAAACACTGAACATGAAATTCACCGTGGCGAAAACCCTTGGACCTAACAACGGTATCGCCGCTACGGGTGAAATATCCGTTACAATCAAAAAGAACATCACCCGACAACCTAACCGCCTGCGTGCCGGGGAATATAAGGACATTACCTTTGGTCTGGATGTCGGCGTCAGCCTGAATAATCTTCCGGACAATAGCCTGCAGTTGATTGCCAACCAGGCCGGTATCCCGATGCCGCTACTGAAAAGCGCCATCGCCCAAAATATTACTAGCCATGTCAATTTAACCGCAGGCGCCCGGATCATGATTCGCTTCTTCAAGCCCTCTTCTGAGCGGGCGCTTGTAGCGGATAATAGCCATTATGCCCATCAGTTTACCCGTGTATCAGCCGTGGTGACCGGTAGTGCGGGTGTGGATCTTTCTGCATTACCGGTGGGGATGACGAGTACAGTTTCTCAGTCAACAAACCGGGTGGTATTTGAGTCATTAGGCGAGAAGACGCTCAGCTATTTATTAGTCCGCTTTGGTTATGACAAAGGGATCTGGCATAAGGGCGGCATGCAGCATTGGGAAAACTTTGCCTTCACGCATAAAAATTCGATGACTAACATCATGAAAGAGATCGCCACGCCTTCCAGTCACCTGCATGCCGAAGCTAATACCCTGATAGAGGATTATCAGCGTTCGGCCAGCCCCGAAGAATTCGCATCATTGCAGCAAAAATTACCGGATCTATACAAGGCCCTGGAACATGCCGGAGATGATGAAGAAGCATTTTCCCGCGGTATTGACGCCCTGCATACATTATTTGACCTGCAACAACAGGAAACGGGACGGATCTTCAGAGAGGGATTGACACAAAAACCGTTCAAAGAAAGACATATGCTTATGCGTAAAGAGCCAACTGTTAATATTTTCAAGTAACGCGAGTTTTAAAAAACGTAAACATCAAGGTAAACGCTATCACAATCGCGTTTACCTTATTCAATCTCACGCGTCTATTTTTGGCGTTTAATGCGCTATAAGTAGACGCATAGAGTAATAGTACAGCGCATTGTAACTTTGCTATCATATCGAAAAGTTAAATTCAGTTTCAATAAATATTATTTACATCCAGGATATCAAAATGCCGTTTAATAAATTAACGTCCAATCAGCACTTATCGCACCCGCAAAGCAATCAGGTTTTAACACAAAATGAAAGCTATTTGCACTCTCGCCGCAACAGTTCTCAGGTGAGTCCAAAAGGCTGGACTATGGAGATGACCACCCGGACGAAAAAAAGCTTTTTCTCCCGTCCGACCCAGATAAAAGAACTGGTAGTCAAACGAAATGGGCAGGAACATGTCATTAACGTGAGTAAGGTTGTTCGTCAGGTTAAAGAGCGTATCGAGAGTCAAAAAGATTATAAACAATGGCGTAAGGTGGATCAAACCGGCATTAATAACAGCGAGCACTGGAAGGTTACTGAGAAAAAAGCCTACCTTTCCGCCATGGTCAATAAGCAGATAGAGCAGGTGTGTGAAACGCTCCAGGGTAATCTGTCAAAAAGTGACCGACAGGAAATTTTCAACAAAACGCAAAACTTCATTAAAAATACAAAAATGGAAGCTCAACTCTTTCCTGAGGCTGCGAATAGCCTGACGCCTAACACCACCCGGGGGAATAAATACTTAATGAATAAAATTAAGAATGCTACGCAAGATTGCATTCAAGCAGAGAGAAGAGAAATCGAGTCAAAGATCATTGAAACCTGCACACTAGAAGCATTTAAAGAAATGCATCATATTTCTCAAAATGACCTCAACATGTTGCAACGACAGGTCAGCACTAACTCAATCGACAAAATTCACCTTGTGCGTAAGTAGATCCATACAGTTAGTAAAATAAATGACCTGAATCCCACATGTCTGTTCATGCACTTCAGGTCATTATCCACTAAGCATTACTTTTAAATTAAGGATGAAAAATCATGCCAGTAAAAATTTCTGCCAAACCAAATATCTTATTACCTCTGCCGCAAGGGAACCGTGACGCTGAACGCGGAGGGGAGGCCATCAAATCGCGTATTACCCGAACTAAAAGCTTTTTTTCTAAACCGAAAGAAATCAGTGAACTTATCGTCCGGAAAAACGATATGGAGTTTGAAGTCAATGTCACCAAAGCAACAAAAGAGATTATCGCCGCAATTGAGGGTTCTGCGCTTGGCGATCCGAAGGCACTGGAGCGTACCAGAATGCAGGAGAAAGCAGCATTCGTCTCATCTCTGATCAACAAGGAGATTGATCTGGAATGTAGAGCCAATAAATACCCTTTGAAAAGCGCCGATCGAAAGGCTATTTTTAAAAACCTTCAGCAGCAAATTAAAGGCACTCCCTTAGACACCCATCTTAATACAGAAGGCTCCGTCAGCGGTATCGCGGTGGCGGCCAAAAGCACGCCTCACTTGAGTAAAATTATCCATAATGTTTGTTTTGCCATACCGGGAAAATTAGAGCCTCATGAAATTGAGCTTAACAATAGAATTACAGATAACGTGGTGAGTTCGTGCTCCCTGGAAGCTTTCAAAAAGATGTATGATGTTCCACAAAAGCAAATTACCAATCTGCAAAAAGCCACCAGCACGCTAGTTCGAAATCGAATGTTTCCTCTTGAATAAATTCTCTCTCTCATCGTGTTGATCAATCCCGTTTGTCAACGGGATTGATTTTTCGGAAATAAATTTTATTTTTTATCTCGTTTGAGATGATATCTGTCTTGTGCTGAGTCAAACCACCAGGCATCACTTTTGCTGGGTTCCAGAAGCATATAATTCTGATCATCCATCATCACGAACCCCATTTTTTCATACACTTTCTGACAGGTTTCATCGAGCGGGAAAAGCTTAAGCACGCCTTGCTGCTGGTGCTGATAGGATTCATTCACTGCTTTTTCCATTAGCATGCAGCCCACGCCTGAGGAACCCGGATGCGTCACAAGATCCTGGATATAAGGCGTGCTGGAAAAAAAGTTCATATACAGTATGCCGACCGGATTCTCTCCGACTTTTGCAACGAGTGCTTGCCTTTGCTCAAAATGTCCAGAAGTGGCCAGTTTCAGATCTAATAATAAAGAAGTACTATTGAAATGTCGCTCATTCCAGTTGGTTACTTCCTGATCCTGCTCTTTTTTATTGCCATATTCTGGCTTCCAGTTTTCCCGAATATCTTTAGCCATCGTCTCCGCCGCAACAGTTAGCTCAGAATGTGTCGCTGAAATAATATCGACACAATAATCATTGTTTGACGTAGCTGCATCCGGCGTGTGGTTTGTTACTGCTGAATGGGGCGTAGTGGGAGGCGTAATTGCTGAGAATCCCATGTTTATCTCCAGATTTAATAAAGAAGACGCATGCTATCAACAGGAAGGTGATAATGAGAGAGCATTTTTTTACCGTTTACGGTCTGGAATGAGGCTCGCAAAATACAATAGTCTTTCTGGAATCCAATTCAGTAGCAATGCCATTGCAATTAAAGACAACGCCCACTCCATTATTGGACTTAATAATTACATTTATGCGTTTATAATATTTCAAAATGAAAAATTCAGTAAAAAGGCCATCACTGTACCAGACATCAGGTGCAAAACCAGGCCTGGTGCTGGCCTTTTCAGAAATTCGGCATTCCTGTTATTCGTCATAATTCAATCGATGAGATCTTTTATGAACTTTACGTCTTCTTTTTCCCATAAACGGAAACCTCTTTTTCGTCTTGCCGTCTGGTCACAACTTTTTTTACAGGCCCTGTTTCCACTGGTATCAATGATGCCGCATTCTGCGCTGGCGCAGGATGCGGCATTACCGGGGAGTGACACACTTAATAAGGTCGCCACCTCACTTTCCACGGCTGGCACCAGCGGACTCACCGCTCAGGCCGCCTCTGCGGCAACAAGTTATGCCTCATCATCCGCTCAGGACTGGTTGAGTCAGTTTGGCACCGCCCGCGTACAGCTGAATGTTGACGATAGCGGTAACTGGGACAACAGCGCGTTCGATTTTCTGGCGCCGGTGTATGACAACCAGAAAGCGATGCTTTTCACCCAGCTAGGTTTACGCGCACCGGATGGTCGCGTGACGGGAAACGTGGGCATGGGGGTCCGTACGTTTTATACGAAAGACTGGATGTTTGGTGGTAACGTTTTTTTTGATGATGATTTTACAGGGAAAAACCGTCGTGTCGGTGCCGGGCTGGAGGCCTGGACTAACAATGTAAAGTTCTCTGCTAATACCTATCTTGGTACCACCGACTGGCATCAGTCGCGTGATTTTGATGACTATGATGAAAAACCGGCCGATGGCTACGATCTTCGCGCAGAGGGTTACCTCCCCACCTGGCCGCAGCTGGGCGCCAAACTGATGTATGAACAATACTACGGTGAAAATGTCGCGCTGTTTGATAAAGATACTCAGCAAAAAAATCCCTCAGCGGTGACGGTGGGCCTTAACTATACGCCGGTTCCGTTGATCACTGCGGGGGTGGACTATAAGCGCGGTCAGGATTCGATGGATGAAGTCACCGTCGGCGTTAATTTCCGCTACGTGCTGGGAGAATCCTGGCAACAGCAAATCTCCCCGGCGCAAGTGGCTCTCGAACGCAGTCTTGCCGGCAGCCGCACCGATCTGGTCGAACGTAACAATGAAATCGTCCTGCAGTATCAAAAACAGGATAAGCAAAGCGTCAGTAAGCTGAATCTGCAGGTCACGGTCGACAGTAGTCCTGCAGACGGTATCAGTGCTAACCAGGCCCGGGTTATCGCCACGACGCAAAGCGGTGAGCCGGTTCGTAACACAACGATCTCCTGGTCCGTCAGTGGCTCGGCGAAACTCACCAGCTCCTCGACGGTAACCGACAGTAGCGGTGTGGCAAGCGTCAGCTTTACCGATACGCAGAAAGAAAGTGTACAAATTTCTGCCCGCAGCGGCGCAGTCTCCGTCAGCAGCAGCAGTCAGTTTGCGACGCAGGAAACCAGCGGGAAAGTGGCTTTAAAGGTCACCAAAGATAACAGCGCCAGCGATGGTCTGGATGCCGATCATGCTATCGCCACCGTCACCGACAGCAACAACACGCCACTGGCGAACCGAACCATTAGCTGGAGTCTTAGTGGCGGCGGTAAGCTTAAAAATGCACAAACGACTACCGATAAAAATGGCCAGGCCGGGGCTGACTTCACTTCTTCCAAGGCCGGGACTGTGCTTGTAACCGCGGTCGTCGATGGAAACAAAGGTGCCGTACAGGGCCATTTCATTACAGCGGGTAGTACTGAAGTCATCAGCCACTTCAATGTGACCTCTGGCGCGCTGGCCAACGGAACCGCACATAACGTCGCGACCGTGACGGTGGTTGATACCCGTGGTAACCCCGTTGCCAACGCCGATGTTAGCTGGACGACAGATAAGTCAACGGCCGTGTTAACGCCGGGCGGTAAAACTGATGCTAACGGCCAGGCCACGCTGACCATTAGCGATACCAGCGCAGAAGCGGTGAAAATTACCGCTACGGTGGATAACAATTCACAAACGAAGCTCACGGTGTTTAAAGCCGACGCCACCACCGCGACCATCAAAAATCTGGTCGTTAATTCAGGTACCGTGGCGGACAATGTCACTACCACCGTGGCAGCCGTCGTTGTGGTTGATGCGAATGGCAAACCGATGCGCAATGCCGACGTCACCTGGAGCGTAGACGGAAGCGCTAAACTCTCAACGTCCAGCAGTAAAACCGACATCAGCGGTAAAGCCGCCATCACCCTGACCAGTACCAAAGCGGAAACGGTAAATGTCACCGCCAAAGTCAATGACAGCGTACAGACAAAACCCACTACGTTTATTGCGGATGCGACGACGGCAAAGCCGATGAGTTACGCCATGGAAAGGGATGATGCTAATGCGGATGAACTCCCGGGAGACACCGCCAATGTGTTAGTACAGGATGATAACGGCAATCCTGTTCCTGGGGTCACCGTATACTGGCTCCAGGATCACACATCAGTTGATGATTGGGCGGTTAACCCCGTCCCGACGAATAGCACCTCCGTGACCGATTCAAGTGGCCACGCCTATATGAGGATCCTTGGTAAGGCAGAGACTGACGCAACGCCAGGACAGCACCCTGCCAAACTTGATGCACGCGTCACCACAAGCAAGTATGACACCGTACTCGAAATAGACATGACTTTTGTAGTTGCTGCTTAACGTCTGTATTAGCCGGTAAAAATCAGCAGACGATACAAAGGGTATATCCGCTATACCCTTTGTTTTCGCATTATTGAGTATTAGCCAGTGTAGGCTTAAAACTAAAATCAACGCTGCTTTGAATCCCCGTTACGCTCTGTTCTGAAAATAGCCAGTCTGGTTTATTCAGATCCAGTTGCGTCAACACGGGTTTCGCCACCAGCGGAACGTCGAGTTGCCCCACACCGTCCGTCACCGGGATGGTAAGACTCACCTTTTTACCCGGTGACACGCCGGATTGATTGTAAAGCAGTATTAAACCCAAATCTTCTTTATTGGTCTTAAAGGCCCCCGCATTGCCTGATAATGCTGTGCCCGCTAACGACAAATCCCCCGATACAGAGGTTAATGATGAAAGTACCTGAGCGGAGGAGCCTGTACAGTTGAGGGCAACTTTGGGGGGGCTTACAGGCTGAGTAGCGCTACCGGCAAACACTTGATCGGTACTGAACCCACTTAGCGTAAAACTGTCATTACTGAGTGTCGACGTACAATCTACTGAACCGATATTTCCCCAACCAGAAATCAGAAAGTTGTAATTCGAATTGGCCTGATTATTTAACCCCCCTTCACCATCCAGTTGAAACAATGACAGTTTGTCTGAAACTCCGGTGGTATCAATATCGCCATCTTTTACCAGATATGCCTGAATGGTCAGTGGCTTTGTCTCTTTACCTTTACTGATATTCCAGTGTGTATCAACACGATCGCTGTTTACATCCCCTGAACTGTCGAAAACGCCTAAATCCGTACCGTTAAGAATGACCCCCATTTTTACACCCGTCGGTAGATTTTGTTCTTTTCTTTTCGGAAAGGGGTAAACATAAACGTCTTCCGTTATAGACGTCGTACACGTGATATTTCGACTGTAGGTTGGCGAACGCCATATCACCTCGCCATCGGCCGTTCCTGATAAATAGACGATATTATCAAGCGTGACTTCATCGGTAATATTGCTGGTCTTTCCATCATAATAGCAGGACAGCGCATAAGCCGAATGACAAAAAAACAGTGCTGATAGTGCATTTCCTGTGATCAATAACCGACGCATTTTTTCTCCTTCAATATATGCGCAGGAGACACTGCAATTGAGTGCCCCTACGTAGATTTTTTTCACGACTTTTTATTTAGGGTCATCAACGAACATATTATTGAACATTCGCTAACGTGGGTGAGAAACTAAACGTGATATTGCTGCTAATTCCTGAACTGTCCTGTTCGGAAAAGAGCCATGCCGGATCATTCAGCGCCAGAGTAGACAACCCCGGTTTCGCGACCAGAGGTACGTCAAACGAACCCACGCCATCCACTACAGGAACATCAATGGTGATTTTTCCCCCAGGGGCAATTTCTGAACCGCTATAAAGCAACGTCAGACCCAGGTCATCTTTGCTGGTCTTAAAGGCAGCAGAATTCCCCGCCATACCATTGCCGGTAAAAGAAAGATCGCCTGATATGGAGCGCACCGCAGCCAATGCCTGAGATGACGAACCTGTGCAGGTTAGCGAAACCCGGGGCGCCGAGACAGGTTTACTGTACCCACCAGAAAATATTTGATCGGTACTGGCCCCAGTCAGCGTAAAACTTTCATGGTCGATAGTGGGAGAACAATCTATTGAACCGATATTTTCCCAACCGGAAATGAGAAAATTATAGTTTTGACCCGTTCTGTTTAAGCCACCCTGCCCATCCAGCTGGAAAAGGGAGAGTTTGTCAGAGGCGCCTGCCGCATCGATGTCACCGTCTTTCACCATATAGGCCTGAATCGTGAATGTACGTGGGGCACTTGCGGTATTAATTGCCCATGAAAGATTGATCCTGTCACTTACGGGATCGCCCGTATTGTCGAAGGTTCCCAAATCGTTACCATTAATGATGACGCCTAATTTCACGCCTTGTGGTAATTGCTGTTCAGTTCGATAAGGAAAGGGGTAGAGATAAACGTAATCCGTGCCAGATTGCCCCGGATTCAAACGGCAGGTGACATCGCGGGTATAGGTATCTGAGCGCCACACTACGGAGCCATTCGATGTGCCTTTCAAAAAAACGATATTATTCAGAGTAACGACATCGGCAACATTCGACGCGCTATTACCATAATAACACGTCATCGCCAGCGCATTTCCGGAAAAAGAAAACACCAGAAAAAGCATGATTAACTTCGATAATTCGCCCATTTTTCACTTATGAAACGTAAATAATATAATGAATAAAATGACGTTGCCATCTTATATTTTAATAGCAACGTCATTGACCTGAATGATTAATTCACAGCGATATTCAGCGTTGACTTATAAACGCCAACAGCAATCGCTTTCATTCCCTCCACGGAATTTCCGGCATTGGTCACCGTCACGGAACCCGAGCTTGCTTTTGTGGCGGTCATCGTTGCCGTATAAACGCCGTCGGTTTCCTGAACAGCGCTAATCACAGCACCGGTCAGATCCGTTGGACTAAACGTGATATCCGCTCCCGTCACAGGATTACCGTTTTTATCAATTGCCGAGAACGTTAACGTTAGCGTGGTTTTCCCGTCCGACGGAATAATGGTTTTATCCACTGTAAAGGTAGATTTCGACGCATCCACATCTCCGGATTTGAAGCTAACCGCAACGTTCTTACCGGTAGAATCCGCCGCTGTCGTCGCCGTGGCGGTCCACGATCCTGCATGAGTACTCGTCATCGTCACGGTCGCCTTCCCGTTGTCATCCGTCACCGCCGAATTGCCGCTCAAAACGGCATTCGAGTCAGCTTTGAAATTGACGGTCGCACCGCTCACCAGGTTGCCACTGGCGTCACTGACAACAGCGGTCAATGTGGATAACGCCGTGCCATCCGCCACGATACCGCTGGCGGGATCCGCACTGAGCGTCGTCACTTTGGCGGTTTTACTGTCAGCAACAAATGCAACCTTCGCCGTTTTCCCCGTTTTATCGGACCCGGTAGTCGCATTTACGCTATGCTCACCGGCTTTCGTACTGGTTAACGTCACCAATATCTGACCACTGGCATCGGTTTTGCCTGTCGTCGCGCTCAGTTTTGCATCGCCGTCAGTGGCAAACGTGACCACGGCATCTTTCACCAGGTTGCCCTGCGCATCTTTCACGGTAGCCGTCAGCGTACTTTGCGTCGCTCCATCGGCGGCCACGCCCGTCGCCGGAACGGCGTTAAGCGAATCCACTTTCGCGCTGGCGCTGTCAGCCGTAAACGTCACTGTGACCTTTTTGCCTGTACTGTCATTTGCGGTAGTGGCCTGAATCGCAAACGCCCCGGAGAGTAAACTGGTGACCGTCACTTTCGCCTGCCCGCTGTCATCAGTTGTGGCTTTCCCTGCGCTGAGTTTTACCCCAGTATCACCGATGAACGCCACGCTCACGCCTGGCAGAATATTGCCATTGGCATCTTTAATCGTTGCCGTCACCGTTGATGTAGCCTTGCCATCGGCAGTGACATCAGATGCAGGATCGGCAGCAATGCTATCGACCCGTGATGACGCAGTATCGCCTGTGTAGGTAATCTGGGCTGATTTCCCGGTAGGGTCCTGGTCGATTGTCGCAGACACGGTATACGTTCCCGCCGTTTTACTGGTTGCGGTAATTTTTGCCTGTCCCTGACTGTCAGTAACGGCGCTTTCAGCATTCAGCTTCAATGCCTGATCGCCTTTAAACGTCACGGTTTCACCCACCACAACGTTACCGTTGCTGTCTTTCACTGTTGCTGTCACGGTGGAAGCGACCACACCATCGGCAACCACATCAGATGCCGGTGAAGCAACCACGGTTTCAACCTTCGCGGTTTTTTCATCCGCAATGAACGTCACTGTACTCTTTGCAGAGCTGCCATTGACCGCGGCAGTAACCGTATAGATTCCCGAGAGGAGGCTTGTCGCACTCACCGTTGCCTGGCCGTTTTCATCGGTAACGGCGGTAGAGGCGGATAACTTCAGGGCTTCATTATCTGAACTGAAGGTGACCTTCGTGCTACCTAACACGTTCCCGTTGCTATCTTTGACGAGAGCGGTCAGGACAGAGGTGGTCGTCCCATCTGCGCTGACATTTTCAGCCGGCGCCGCAGTCAGGCTGGCGACTTTCGCGGTGCTGCCATCAGCGACGAATTCAATATCTTTCGACTGCGATTGTTGGTTAACGGTCGCGGTAACAGTAAACGTTCCCATCTGTTTGCTGGTCGCCTTAAACGTTGCCGTACCGTCTGCCCCCGTGGTGACCTTCGTTTCAGAAAGCGTCACGCCCGTGTCTGCGGATAAGGTGACATTGACTGCAGGAACCACATTTCCGTTGCCGTCTTTGACCAGGACCCGGAGTTCATCCGCCGTCACGCCATCAGCGACTGCGTCATTGGAAATGACTGTCAGCTCCCCTACCCCTGCCGTCGAGCTATCCGCTACCCAACCGATACTTGCCGTTTTCCCGTCAGCGTCATAGTCGGTTACCGCCGTAACGTGATAACTGCCTGACGTCGTACTTGTCGCGGTGGTCGTCGCCACGCCTTTATCGTCCGATACCGCCGTTGCCGATGCCAGCGTGATGGAAGCATCCGGTTTAAATGTGACCGTAGCGCCAGGGAGGATATTACCGTTAACATCAACAACCGTGGCCGCCAGCGTCGATGCGGTTTTCCCATCCGCAGTCACCCCGTCAGCAGGAGTGGCTGTCAGGCTCTGGATCATCGCCGTCTGGCTGTCAGCAACAAACGTTACGCTGGTGGTTTTACCCGTTTTATCGAATGCCGTAGAGGCACTGATATCATGCGCCCCCGCGGTTTTACTGGTGACGCTTATCTGAGCCTGACCACGACTGTCCGAGACGGCCTGAGTGCCACTTAATATAATCCCGGGATCGCCGGTGAATATCACATTGACACCCTTCAGCACGTTACCTGAAGCATCTTTAATCGTGGCAACCAATGTTGACGCCATTACCCCATCTGCCGTTACCCCTTGCGATGGCGTCGCACTTAACGCGTCAACAGAGGCTGTAGAACTGTCTCCTGTGAAGCTAATGGCAACGGATTTACCCTGTGAATCCTGGGGTGTTTTCGCATTTACGTTATAACTTCCCGCCTGTTGACTACTCACCGTGATACTGGCCTGACCGTCTTTGTTGGCGGTGGCCGTCGAATCACTCAGGCTAATAGCGCCATCCGAGCTAAACGACACGTTCGCGCCCGAAACCGGGTTGCCATTTGCGTCGTGAACAGTGGCCGTGACGGTCGAGTAGGCTTTTCCATCCGCAGTAATATTCTCAGACGGTGAAGCCGTGATGTCGGAGACAGTTGCCGTTGCGCTGTCAGGGGCAAAAGTGAGCGTGAGAGAGTCTGACGTTCCCGATGCGGCATGATGTACCGTTACCGCCATATCGCCAGCGTGCGTGCTGCTCGCCTTGAGCGTTATCTGTCCGTTGGCATCCGTGACACCGGAACTCTCGCTTAACGTGACGGATTTGTCCGCGCTAAAAGTCAACGGTGTTCCACTGACCGCATTGCCATGCGTGTCTTTGACGATAGCGGTCAATACCGCGACATCTTTGCCGTTCGCCGTCACCGTTTGTTTATCCGCAGACAGGGTAACGTTCCCTGAGCTTGCATCCGCGACAAACGACAGTGTGGTTGTCATCCCCTGCGTATCGGTCGTCGCAGTCGCATGGACATTGACGTCCCCGGCCTGCTCACTGGTAATCTTCACCACGGCATTGCCGTTGGCATCACTTTTTGCTGACCCCGCACTTAGCCGCGCAGAGTTATCCGCAGAGAAGGAGACATCCCCCCCTTTTACCGGGTTTCCGTTGTGATCGTTAAGGGTTGCGGTCACCACGGAAACGGTTTTACCGTCTGCAGTGATATTTTTAGCTGGATTAGCGACCAATGCCGCCAGCGATGCCGTAGAGGCATCGGCGATAAACGAGACGCTTTTTGTATCGGTATTGCCGTTATCCAGCGCGGCGAGCAGAGTATATTCACCCGCCTTCAAACTGCTTAATGAGACATCGGCTTTGCCGCTGGCGTCGGTCGTCACCTGGGTTTCACACTGGCTTTTTCCATTCATCAGACATTTCTTGTCCTTTCCGGACAGGGTGAAATCAACCTTCATGTTGGCTAAGCCTGTGCCATCCTTCCCTTTCACCCACGCTGTCGCGACAGCCTGATCCTGTCCGTTCGCCACAATATTATCGGCAGGTGTAACATTCAGTGAAATACCATTACTTGAGCGAATGAGTCCAATGGTGGTGAACGCTTGCGGAGAGTCATTGCCGTGGACATCCGTTGCAACAGCAGAAATGGTGTAACTATTCGCGGTGTCAGCATGGAAGCCGGGTAACGTTACCGCAAGAGATGTGGCCGAACTCTGCAAAATAGAACCACCCGCGGCGATAAGTTCAGGTGCCATCCAGTGGATATTTTTCAGGCCATATTTAGTATGGACATTCGCCGTAACGGTTACCCGAGACGCCGCTTCCGCGGTATCCGGCGCCGACAAAGACAGCCCTATCAAATCCTGTTTGCGATATTGCATCACAATCGCATTATTGCGATCGACAAAGTCATAACGGCTTCCCGCCAGGCTGCGCATCGCCGATACAGTTTCGGTATCGATCTGTTCATCCCATGAAACACCGAGACGATAATTGAATGAGACATCAACGAAGTTTTCTGAAATGCTTCCGCCCCGGTGACCTGCATTCAATGACATCAGGGGAAAAGGCGTATAATTTACACTGGCGGTCACAACGGAAGGCGAATCCTCAAGATCGTCTGGTGTGGTCGATGACGGGCTAATCGCGACATCTTTTCCATAATATTTTTCCCAGACAAGATCGGCACCCACCTGCGGATAAAATGGCAGCCAGGTCGAAGTACGAATATCAAAACCGTTCGCCGGACGTTCGTCATAATCTTCCATATCTGACAGTGGCGACTGGTGCCAGTCAGTTAAGCGGAAATAGCCGTTCGTCGCGAGTTTCAGGTAATTTGTCCACGCTTCCATGCCAACGCCGACACGAGAGTTATCCCCAGTGCTGTCATAATCCCAGAAACTATTGATGCCCAGCATCCAGTCACTATTGATCCAGTTACGCGCACCTAAACCTACATTATACGTCGTGCGATCGTCGTTTCTTCTCAGTCCCAACTGAGTGAAAAGAAACGTGTCTTTCTTATCCATCAAAGGTAGCAGCGTATTCACCTCGCCCTGCCCATCGCTGCTGTACTTCAGCTGAAAATTTGCTTTCTGCCCCAGCCAGTTCTGGATGGCATTATTAATCATGCCCTGTGAAATACCGCTGATACTATTAATACCCGCATTCACCGGGCTATCGGCGCTGGCGATAGACCAGAATTGCCGGAAACCTGAAAGCAAACTTTCACGATCCTGTGCATCTTTATTTTTATAAATATTTTTGTCTTTTACTACGTCGTCGGAGGTGTCATTTCCCATGTTGAGAGACGGTAATAACGTGTCTGAAGGTTTATCTGAAGCAGATTGAGAAGTTGTGGCAGTCAGAGAATGCGCATCAGAGGCAGCGAGAGTGTTACCTTGGTTAAAAAAAAATATTCTCTCATTATTATGGTCTGTGGAGGTAGCTGTAACTTTTGAGTCTATCTCTTTTTTTTCTGTTGCCGTTTGCTTTTCGCTCTCTGGAGAGAATACAGATGATTCTTCATTACTGTTTTGCCGCATCGCCTGCATATTATCATCCAGCGAATTTATTTGTACGGCATAAGCTGCGGGTGCTAACAAGAACACGCAGGCATAATTTAGTATCAACCATGATACTAATATTTTTCGGAAATATCTTTTCACTGCACTATCCTTATCGAAAAGAAAAAGCCTACAACTCACCAATTAAGTTATAATTAGCTAAACTTGCAGGCTGCTTTTTCAATCTAATTTAATCACCGTCAGATCGTGCTGACGGTTTTCATCTTTTTTCTGATTTCATTAAATGTCTCACTTTTCACACGATCACAAATCATATTAAGTTTATCATTCAGCGTCAGTGTCATTTGTTCACGCGGATCGTTTTCCATTAAAACTTCATTTGATTTATAGTAATCATAAGAATGATTGACCACATCAAATTCATTTCTGAACTTTAAAAATGAGTCATAATTCAATTTTTTCAATAACTCGAAGTTATCGACACACTGTTTTCCATCCGTTTTCTTTGCAATAACCTGACCGGTTGCGGTTTTTTGCACAGGCCGAGGCGTTGGCTTCACGCTACACGCCGACAAAGACACCACAGCCATTAAAGAAAATACAGAAGCCAATAAACGTTTGTTTTTCATACACCATCCCTTATAGATACAAAAACGCTTATGCTCGCAAACGCGCGAAAATAAACATTTATATAAACGATGGAGAAACTAACAAAAGCCACCACCCCGTGTAAATATAGAGTTGACGTCTCACGTGAGACTGGAAAATATAAGTCCTGAACCTTTATAATACCGAAACCTCAACGAAGAATCGGAAGATTGATGAAGCAAAAATGGACACATTATCAATACTCCTTTTTAAATAGCGCATTGTTATTGTGGTCTGCAGCACTCATTTTTAGTTGTTTAAGGATGTCAATCCATTCCTTTATTTGTGGCGCAGGCGCGGCAACATCTCTCTTATTTTATTCCATTAAGAAGAATATCATTATGTTCATGAAGAAAGACCGGCATGGGAACACCAGTATGAACGCAAATGTCAGCACCTCCTTTACCACACCCATTGACAAAGAAAACGCGACTTCAACAACCATTGAGAAAAAAAATACTATCATCGCAACCGGCACCCGTTTTGAGGGTAATATTATCTCCACAGGTCACATTTATATCAGTGGCGCCGTCTATGGAAACGTCCAGAACGAAGGTGGGATGATAAAAATTCATCAAAACGGTTTACTCGAAGGTGAAGTTGCTTGTGCTGAATTGATTGTTGACGGTGTGGTTAAAGGCGATTGTCGCGCAGGCGATATTGATATCCTCGAAAACGGAAAGATTGAAGGCATTGTTTTTTACAATAACCTCTCGGTCAAAAAAGGCGGGCGTCTATATGGTCAAACAGAGGCTGCACCAGAACCTGAGGAACGGGAGATGAAAAAGCCCCTCGACGAGATTGATTCCCCGGACGTTAAAGAACCCTCTGATACTGAACTGATGCCCTGTGACACGGAAGGTCAGCCGAACTAGAAGCAAGCCTCCCTCCATTAAAACATGGAGGGCAGCGTTAAAATGATTGTTAAAACGATTTAGGAAGCCGACACATCTCCTGAAGTCGCCCATTACTCATCCGAATATATTTCCCGGCTTTAAGTTCTGCCAGGATTTTCATAATCTGACTCCGAGAGATAGATGTTCGGGATTGTATAAAAGCAAGAACATTGGTTTCCTTCCTTATCTGTTCTGGATAGATCCAGAGTTCCAGTAACAGGCTACGTATTTTTTTATAAGCATCATAACCATTCAACTCAACCTGCTTTGCCAGCAGAACAAGAAGTCTGTGAGCTAAGATTTTCGAGATATCTCTCCAGATATCATGTTCATCGACTTTCTGAGCTAACATTTGTGGCGTCAGGATACGGATAGCACAGTCTGTTTCAGCCGTTAAACGATTTGAGAGTCTGAAATTAAGATTAAACATATCTGCATAGCCATCAACAAAACCAACAATATTTGGTGATCGCATTAGCCCAAAATGAATATCGCTTTTTCTCTCATCCAGCCTACAACTATGAACCCGAAAAATGCCTTGATAGACGAGAATAATTCTTGATTTTTGTTCATCCTCGCTGAGATTCATCGTTTCACCCGCAGCAAGACAGACTTCTTCACCGCATGATTTTAATTTATTTAGCACGTTCTCAATTGCATCAAATGGCCTTAATTTTTTAGATAATAAATATGGACTGTTAGCTTCACCTTCCAGATTTTGGTAAAGGGAAGCATCCTGTATGCTAACCTCGCTTATATCACTCATTTTCAGCCATCCTTATCGAATAATATCTTCTGCCATCAATGACACAATGGATAACAGCCATCATAAAAAGCAAATACCTCAGGTTAAGAAAAAATAAGGTATAATAACACCCAAATCAAGTCTCAAATGAGATTTGATATAATCGAAAAATTAATTAAAACTAACTCTACCGCAAACAGTGTGTCTGTTGCTTTATCTTCCGTTTATGCCTTGCGCATTTGCCGTCTATGGGCGGCATTTTTTTATTTTTTTCATATCCAACTTCTATTCCTCGTCAAAAATGAAGTCCTTAATTAGCCAGGTGGCATCCAAAAATAGACTTACAATCACCTTTCCCGGACATTACCCTGTCGATAGTGAAATACAAAAAGCAGAAAAGGAAGAAGAACTCCTTACAGGGGAGTAATAAAGAATCAGGAGGTATAAGTCATGCTTCACTTATACAGGCAGCCAAAGTACAGATTATCGTGTGGGTTGAAACCTTTCAGCCAACAAACTATTAGTGAATATCCAGAAGGTTAGCAAAAAATCGAGACTCGCGTCTCTTTTGAAAAAAATGCAAAGCGACATTCCCTTAAGAAACGGGACATTGTATCTAATTCCTAATCAGGGTCAACCTATAATTCATAAAATTCAAGAAAGATATAATCATTTGATTTTAAGAGAAATTTAATTAACGAGATTGCTATGTAATATTTTGTAATGCGTCTACCTTTTAAAGGTCATCTTTAAATGATTTAAGGTCAGACATAATGAATAAAAACAAAACTTCGGTTATTATCGGTTACCCTCTTTCGACGCTTACAATGTCTATCAGAAAAGCACTTCCGGTTCTGCTTATGACAACAATGCCCGTCTATGCGGCGACAACTATTCCTTCTCAAACATCGACCTATACGCTAACCGCAGGAACAGGCCCCTTTGTAATGCCTGCGACTAACACCATTAATTCCCCCAGCGGCGCCGGAATTACAGGTGATAATACATATGACTGGGATCTCTCTATCGAAACAGGTGCCGTCGTGCGCGGGGCTGAATTTGGCATTGTTTTGGGTTCTGCGAGTGGTAATTCGGTACTGAATCTGGGTGGGGAAATAATCACAACGGGCTACGGCGCTGATGGTGATTATGCAGGCATTAAACTCGATAATGGCGGGACGATTAACATACAGTCCACCGGCCGAGTCGACACGAACAGTGATGGGATTTATTTAACAAATGGCGGAACGATTAATAACAGTGGTTTCGTCAGGAGCGCTGTGGGCGTTTCGTCCGTGTATCTTAATGCAGGGACAATGACCTATACCGGGGACAGTACTTCCCGGATTGGTGGGTGGTATGGCATTCTGGCTTATGATGGAACCGCCACTATCAACAACTCTGGTCGTATTGATGTAGTCAATAATGGGATTTTTTATCAAAATAACGCCACGGGTTCAATAAACAACCAGGCTGGCGGGCTCATAAATTCAAGTAGCGAGTTGAATGCTGGAATAGAAATCAGTACGAACGGCGTTGTTGACATTAGCAATGCCGGGGAAATAAGCGGGAATACCGGGATTCTGTTCGGTTCGGCTGGTCATTCACTGCTTAATAGCGGCTTAATCACGGGCACCGGCGGAACGGCAATTTCATTAACCGGTGGAAATAACACCCTGACATTTGACACGGGCAGCCAAATCAACGGAGACATCGCCTCCGTCGCGAGCGGGAATACGTTAACGTTGAAAGGCAGTGGAACTCTCGACAGCAACCTCAGTGGTCTGGACAGCATTACTGGCGCTGGTAACAGCGGTGAAACCTGGCAACTGGACGGCGTAATCAGCACCGGTACCTCCGTGAATCAAACCGGCAATGGTGAAACGAGATTGAACGGCCTTAACACTTATTCTGGCGGTAGCGTAGTCGATGCCGGGACGTTAAATGCGGCAAATGTCAGCGGCCTGGGAACTGGCTCGGTCACGATCAATAATGGCGGCACGCTTGAGCTCTCCTATAACCTCGGCACCCTTACCAATACACTGATCAACAATGGCGTAGTCAACATAAGCGGTGCCTCGAACACCCTCAACACCTCGATTACCGGTACAGGCATTAACCGTATCAGTGGGAGCGGCACACAAATTACTGGCGATTACAGCGGATTTAGCGGCAGCTGGGATATTACGCGCAGCGGCCAGGTAGACATTACCGAAATACAAAATCTTGGGGGTTCGCCGGTTTTGCTGGATGGCCTTCTGACCGTGGGCCCGATAAGCGGCGATATGACATTCGCCAATGCGTTAACCGCAAATGGTTCATTGAGAGTAATAATGAACCTTACGGACAATACCTTTGATTTTACGTCTTCGGTAGGTAACGCTTTTACCGGTACGCTGGAACTGAACCGCGGCACGATGGCGCTGGAGGGAGACAATATCAGCGCCCTGAGCAATGCCACATTGTCACTGGGTAATGTCGGTATCGCCACGCTCGACAGTGACCAGACGATCGGCAATCTCACCTTTAACGGCGGTACGCTGGATGTGGCCATGTCCTCGCTTTCCACGCCCCATACTCTGACAGTCAACAATCTCAACGTAGACTCCTCTGCGACTTCGAATGCTGGCGTAGTCAATTTGCAAATAAGCTCGCTTCCTTCCGGTTCAGTGCCTGGAGGCAACTTCCTGGACCAGGATAATGTGCTCGATAATTCTATTCAGGTAGTTAAAGCGACAACGGTGAGCTCTCCAGGAAAACAGTTAACCCTGTTGCTGAATAATGTCGCGCCAGTGGATAAAACAGAGCTGGTTTCTGACGGTTTTGGTCACAATGACGTGCTGGCGACCTATGGGAATAGCGCTGTCATGAGCGACGATGCCAACGCGCCTGGCGGACCGGGACTCTATGCCGGCTATATGCTTAAAGCGCTTAACAGCCAGTCTACGGTGGTTCTGGATACCACGGGGGCGAGCAACACAGCGATGAGCGCACAACTGACTGGCGTGGGTGACTTCGAATTCCGTGCCAACAATGGAACGCTAACCGTACTGAATTCCGGGAACAATTATCAGGGTAAAACACAGGTTACCAGCGGCACGTTACAACTGGGTGGCAATAATGCGCTGGGGCAAACCAGCGCGCTGAATGTTGCCTCTGGCGCTACGACCGACATCAACGGCTACAGCCAGACGA
Organism: Citrobacter sp. ANG330; assembly: GCF_047467925.1. Taxonomy (NCBI): domain Bacteria; kingdom Pseudomonadati; phylum Pseudomonadota; class Gammaproteobacteria; order Enterobacterales; family Enterobacteriaceae; genus Citrobacter; species Citrobacter sp. ANG330. The sequence continues at coordinate 431,053 of NZ_JASJUI010000003.1, forward strand.
TCGGTGAGTTGAACGGTGCAGCGGGAAGTACGCTGGCGCTGAATCAAGGGACGTTAACCATTACCAATGGCGGCCAGAGTGACGGTGCGCTGACCGGAGGCGGCAACCTGACGCTGAATGGCGGTGAGCTGGTGATAAGCAATATGAACAGCGACCTGAACGCAGCGATCGCTGTCGATACGGGCGCCACTGTCCGTCTGGTCAAAGCTGGTACGCCTGGAAGTGGAGCAATGAAGCTCGACGGCACGTTAATTTTTGATGGCGCAACAAGCTCGTTGCTCAACCCGTTCAGCGGGGCTGGCGCAATAAATCTGATGAATAAGAGTGATGTGGTGCTGAACGCTGGCAGTGCGAATTATAGCGGCGCTGTGGACATTGCATCCGCCAGCCGTCTGACAGCGCAGCAAGCGTCAGCCCTCGGAAGCGCATCCATCGTCAACAACGGCGAACTGGTGCTGAATGCCAGTGATTCGTGGGCCTTTAATAATGCGATGAGCGGCAGCGGCGTATTAACTAAAGAGGGAAATGGGATGGTGACCCTCGCCAGCGGCTACGGCCACACGGGGGGGACGCACGTGGCGGCGGGAACCCTGGCGCTGGACACTCCGGCAGCATCGTTGTCCGGCGGTGGGCCAGTTACCGTTGATGACGGTGCGACGCTTGGCGGGTACGGTACTGTCATCGGTGACGTCACCAGCCAGGGAACGATCGCGGCAGGTGATGCGATAACCGCTCTGACGGGTGGGGCGGGTAACCTGACCATCCAGGGTAACCTGGATAACTTCAACACAGTTAATCTCGCGGGAAATACTGTCGGTAATACATTAACCGTCACCGGTAATTACACCGCACACAGTACGCTGGTACTGAATACCGTACTCGGTGGCGATAATGCCAGAACCGATAAACTCATCGTACAGGGGAATACCAGCGGTAATACTGATGTCTATGTGAATAACAAAGGCGGAAGCGGTATGCAAACCGACAAAGGTATACAGATAATACAGGTTGATGGCGAGTCTGATGGCAATTTTACCCTCGCGAATCGTGTGGTTACCGGCGCTTACGACTATAAGCTGTTGCAGGGCACGCCGACGGTCAATGACGGCAACTGGTATCTTCGCGTGCCGCTGGGCGATTCTGAGCCCGTACCGGTTCGTCCTGAAGCGGGCGCTTATCTGGCAGGCCAGGCAGCAGCGATTGAAATGTTTAGCCAAAGTTTGTATGACCGTGTTGGAGAAAGCCTGTTTGTCTCAGGTAATGGGCAGCAGGATCAAGCTCCATCTGCCTGGATACGCGTGTTTGGCAGCCGTACAGACAGCCGCAGCGCAGGGCAAATTGATCAGAACACCTGGAGTAACGGTATGCAGTTGGGCTTTGACCTGGCAAACAATCTTCAGGTACAAAACCGCTGGCAGATTGGGGTAATGGCCGGTTATGGCAAAGCAAGAACCGCCAACGAGACAAATGGGGAAAGCTATGACGCGCGTAGCAATGTGAAAGGTTACAGCGTGGGGCTTTACGGTACCTGGTTTGCTGATAGTCGTCCAGGCGGCACCGGTCCCTATATTGATACCTGGCTGCAACATGGCTGGTACAGTAACAATGTACAGGGTGAAGGCCTGCCGGAAGAGAAGTTCGATAGCCGGACGCAGTCGATTTCATTAGAGGGCGGCTGGGCGTTTAATCTCTTGAGTACGTCCCAGATGGACTTTTTCATTCAGCCTCAGGAGCAAATCATTTACACGCGCTATGATGCCGACGACGTGACGGAAGCCAACGGTACCAAAGTGAAAAGCCAGAATGACGGCGGCTTTAATAACCGTCTGGGAATGCGTGTCTACGGCTATTCGTCGGATGCAAAAGGTCACCAGTGGAAACCGTTTATTGAAGCTAACTGGTTATATAGCAGCTACGGTGACGCCATCACGATGGATGATACACGTCTTGACTCCGATACGCCGAAACATCGCTATGAGGTGAAAACCGGGCTCGAGGCTAAATTAGCCAACCAATGGAGTATGTGGGGAAATATTGGTACCCAACAGGGTGGAAACGGTTATCACAATATTGAAGGGGGCCTGGGTGTGAAATACACCTGGTAAGCGAGCTAACTCATTAGTATTAATGCCAGGATTGCGGAATAGACGTTCGCAATCCCGGCATTAGGGTTATCAGGATGGGCTAAATAATATTAACTTGCACATGTTAACTGTACATTAAGCAATGACTCTTCGGGCCATCAGGAAATGCGCTTGCCAGTAAGTATCGGATAACGTAGAAACCATAACTCCTTGAGAACTTGAAGCGTGGATGAATCTGTCTTTACCTACGTACACGCCGACATGTCTGACATTCGGTTTGATCATGAAAAAAACAAGGTCGCCTATGTCAAGCTGACTCTCCCCGACGACCAAACCGATTTGACTCTGCCCAAGGGTCGTTCGAGGTAGACGACGGTGCAATGTTTCATAAATTATTCTTCGCGAGAAAGCTGAACAATCTATACCGAACTGACTATCCCCTCCCCATAAATAAGGCGTTCCTTTCCAGAAGGAATATTCTTCCATTATCTTTTGGAGGAGTAAATCACTACCAGAACGGGGCTGTAAACCACGTTGCCAGGGATAAGCAGACCAGCTCTGGGTAAAGCCCTTATCAAACGCACCAGAAGAAAAAGATAAAACAAGAGCTACTAACAACAGAAATATTCTAAACATATTTAAAAGATACTTAAGTAATTTTTCCCTACTCTTTGCGCACAATGACTACCGATGTCTTGCTGTTGGAAATAAAACACGAAAAATTATCTTTCGGGCTGAGGTGAATTATCCTTTATTAGTATAAAAAAGCAACAACAGCATCTGTCTAAAATAAGACGTCTCTTGTTGAAAATCGCACACGGCACTCAGTTCTCTATTTGATAAATAACAAGAAGGCTTTATTACCCAACGATCGTGGGCAAAAAGGAAGCCTCGACGGTTAAAACACGTTTACCTCAGCGTAAGCCATTGTGTATAGTGGCTAATGATCTGTATGCCATTCTCCCGTCACATAATAAAGGCCACCGGAGTGGCCTTTGCCCTACTATTTATCTTAAGACCGGTTGCCCGCTCTGCAAAAGAGAAACCCGTTATCGACTCGTGTAATCCATGTGCTTGCGACAGGTCTCGCGCCCGAATCACCGTCAACACCGAAAACTCCCCAGTGCTTGCTGGCAGGTAAGATCAAAATCGTGGCGTGCCCCGCCAGTTTTCACTCGCGAGTGCTCATTTTGCTCTTCTTCCACCCGCCACGCACAGAGTACTCACTGGGCTGGCACCGGAGATAATGGCTCACAATCCCTCCCAGCTGAATTGATGCAGCCTTTTGGTGTTGTTATGCTGGTTCCTGGTGCAATGCCAATATGCTTCACGCTTGTCCCATCCGGGCCGATTGCCTCCGTGTAAGTCGAACATCCCATTAACAGGCATATCAATGCCCCCGATAGCATTGCTAATAGCGCTTTTTTCATTTTAGTTAACCTCAATTGCATTAGATTTATTTTCCTGGAATTCCCGCCAGGATTTCGTGGTATTTCTACCATTGACAAAGATATCTATTACTTTTCTGATTCGTGTGCAATTAAGGCAACGTTTCAGCGCTAAATATGCGTCTGGCATTATCCTGCTTCAATAATCATGTTGTCGGGCAAATCGTAAATACCGGTATGCGTTTATCTCTATACACAAACACGTCGTACGCGAACAGTTCATTATCACGTTCAACACATATTGCTCTCATTCCTGTACGGCAGCACCAGCAGACATAGCCGAGTCAGAAAATCTGACTCGGCTATGTCCCGGTACTCTGTCGTGATACTTAATCTTTTTGGCGTATCCATTGCACTCATACAACGATAATTTTTGTACTTCTCGCCAGAGTTGCAGGTAGGTTTATCAACGGGATAGTTTATCTTCCTTATTACCGCAGCTTCCGATAAAAAGATGTCAGTTAACCCGGACAAGACGAATTTTTCTTTTTAAGGAAGTGAACACTCTGTTATATTGATACCCACAAGAACGAAGATAACAGTAACAATGACTAACTTGGAAATTCTTTTATGAGAAAGAAGCGTAATTGCTTCAATGAAGACAACTTTTTTTTGGCTAAAATCTTACTGACCAGATTGTATATGGCTTGATCTGATAAATCTAATATGTTGGCGATGGTATGTACCTGATATCTTTTGCTCAACATTGCCACATTGAATTGCAGTATGGTCAAGTCGCTTAAGGAAAGGTATTCGGAAATATCTTTCGCTAGCGTCTGAACAGAAACTCCTTTTGCTTTATAGATTTGCTCAGAGAACTGCTTAACGGAAATATTGTCATCCACCCAACAATATTTTTTCAGATGCAACGAGTAAATCCCAGGATTTCCTGTAAAAATCAGTTTTTGGCTGGTTTTCACAGCCCCTTCGCAGAGAAAGCTTAACAATTCACGAAGCGATGTCTGACCATCGAAATGAATTATACAAATCCCCCTTGACTCTAACTCATTCTGGAAAAGATGAGTTACCGCCGTTTCCAAATAAATATTTCGTGTAACTATAACAGGCATCATAACAAACTATCGTCCCGCAGAATTAAACTGACTACGTGCGTTTCCTTTTGTCAATATCCGCTAAACGCACTGACTCCGACAAGACAAAGCGTATTAACTATTACGCATATATCTCTGCTATGTGCCCGGAGTCTTCCTCATCACAATAAGCAATATACAACTCATCAGCCTTCCGTTACAGGAGTATTGCCATCCAATATTAGATGGAAAATGTGCACTAAAATACTGTCGATAAGACCAGATATTACAGTTATTGTTTACATCGAGTATATTGTCAGTAAGTCATATTTACAGATCTGCGCTGGTGATTTTGTCCATAGGATTTATGAGACTGGATACTTTAACGGCGCTCTTCGCCATCCAGTCACGGGTCATTTCTTTTCCGGAATCCGCGTAGGTATCATTGGGATCATATAATGCCGCAGGCATCAAATCTTTATCCCAGGACTCTCCGCTATAGGATAATGCCTGAAAGCCTGTAGGATCGGATGGCTTGCTGATGACCAAATGTGAAATCTCGAAATGTTTTTTTTCAACGGGCCCCTTAAGTAAAATTTCCCCGGCGTTAAGAAAATGAACTGGCAGTGATTTATTTTCTCCTGCATGGAAAGTGAGTACCATTCCCAATAAAACATTCTCCTGGGGATGCGCAGCGTTAATACACTCATACATTGTAGAATTATGATTGCCAAGGGCAATAGACGTTGATGTCTGTAGCGCATGCTCATCCGAAGCAATGGATGTTGGAACCCAGCATGATGCGCTCCCGCCCATGGTAGCACCCGGAAATTCATTTGTGCCTTCAGAAACCACTTTTTCATCGAGTACAATGCCATTCCAGGAAAAATGGTTCGATGAAATCCCGCGCATCAACTGAAGATTGTCATTTTTCCACTCCTGATACATACGGGACAACGATTCCAGGTAATGATGCCCTATCAGCATTTCTCCGTCAGAGGAACGGTGCGCAATGACTTCAGCAGAGAGGGTAAATTTACCACAATTACCCAACTGATAGATATTATCCCACTGCGTCGTTTTTATCTCTATTTTCTCACCATTAATTTTCGCATATCCAATTTTAACGCCATGATTTGCATGGGGCTTATTACTGAGTACGTCGACGCTATGTGACTGAGAGGTCAATCTATTTAAAATACCGTTGAGAAAAGACATATTATAATCACCTTATAAAATAACCATTATCCATCTAATAACAAACAAAAATTCTTGTATCAGCAAGTGGACACTCTGTTTCTGGATTTAATATATTCAGATTAAAAAGTTTCAAACCAGAGACAGCGTTGTATAAAAAGGATACAGACAGAGTTTAAGCCAGGGAAATAGTTTGTTTATCTCATTTTAAATACACAAGCGTGTAATTTAGCTATGTAATAGCGATAATTTTAGACCAGGCGCTATCAATTTTGGAGCCAAAAAAAAACAGAATACATAACCTGCAATCAGGTCTGGAGGGCATATTGACACGGATGTGATGACTTTTAAGAGAGAAGCTCTCATACTTCCGCAAGGGTGACTCAACGTATTTGCCTGCTCCTTTCGAACCTGCTTCTCAGCAAACCGTGTCCGGTTTCAAAACCAGGATCGGTAAACATCTGCTTGCGTCGTCGGTTCTCGTCATTAAGATTATTTATCTTATTAATATAAGAAGATTCTATGCCATGTATGTAGGCTTTCAGTTGTAGTAAGTCACCTCGGATTTACCGGCCCCCTGCAGACATCCTGAACAGTTCGCCCGGCTTTATACGACGATAAACTGATGCTCCGTAACACGGGCTTTACACATAGTGATCTCCTTCGTTGGCAGATTGATTATGCCGCAGAATCTCTAAATGTGAATGGCACGGGATACTTACAACATAACCATAACCTCGCCTAGGGTTGTGTCCACATTACGTGGGCAGGATCAGGTCAACCGCGTGCTCGCGACCAATATTACTTGACCACTACCCCAATATTCCATGATATCAATCTACATTTAGACTTCCACTCTAATATACATGTGCTAAATTTTATAACATAAATATTTAAAAAACGTCTCAAATTCTTTGATACATTATAAAAAGGGAGAAATTACTTGTGATTGCAGACCACCCAACTAATTACCTACCTAGATTAGGGTTTGCTGAAATAAAATCTAAAGAAATTGAGCCCAAATGCGTGGCCAAAGAATTAGGTTTTGAGGAAGTTTTATCAAGTAGATCTATTGATGGCATTATAGATGCTGATCGAAAACTTGTAGATAATGGCTACACATTTATTGGATACCATGGGACCAACACTGAAAATCTTCGTAGTATGTTCAGTGAGGGATTAAACCCAATCTATTGTGGTTCAGGTGATGGTGAGGCCAGGGGAAGCGGATTCTATATTGCAAGATCACCTGGACTTGCGAACGATTATGCCGATTCATCTACGCTATCAGGTGAACCGCAACCGCCTAGATATGAAGCTTCTCGTTATGAAGGAGAAAGAGGGCAACAGGAGTTGACGAGAGTTTACGCTAAAAATTTTGCTTTATTTAAACTTGGCCAAGATCTAGCCTGGGGCGTTGAATCATCAGACGGAGATCCGAATGGTGATAGAAAAGTACAAAGTAATGACACCAGTCATTGCGGATTAGAGATAAATACACACGATTTGGAAATGGTTGTTTCACCGTCGAAATATCATGAGCTTGCTATACTGCCATCACTATACAGCGTGAGGTGTGAAGAACTGCTGAGTGGCATGCAAAAATGGCCAAATTATAAAGATGTTTAGTAAAGAAATTCTAAGGACCTATCGATGATGTGGTGATCGCCGACCTTGGCGGCTGCATTGGTCACTCCAACCGTCAATTCGGTGCAGGAGTTCCGGTAATCGTTTCAGCTCAAGCGCTGGCCGATGAACACGATTACTGGAAGCAACTGCACCTACCATTTCCAGGGCTGGATTGAAGGCCGGACTCGAACCGGCACGTATTTCTACGGTTGATTTTGAATCAAAGCGATCGGGTAACTTAACCTACTAACAAATCAGCGTTTTTACAGTGAAGTCCTTTTCAGAAAACGAAAAAGGCACTGGTTATGAAAAACGCAGATGCACTTGATTTACCTACACTAATTGCCGCCATCCTCTCCACCAAAGGTGGCGTGGCGAAAACCACCGACACGGCGAACCTCGGCGGCTACCTGGCCGATCAGGGGCTGAAAGTCCTGATGATTGACGCCGATATTCGCCAGCCAACGCTCAGCAGCTATTACCCTCTTGATAACGAAGCCCCCGGCGGGATCTACGAGCTTATCGCGCAAAACGAGCTGGATCCAGCCATCATCATCTCGCATACCTCCATTCCTGGACTGGATATCATCATCTCCAACGATCCGCGCGGCGAACTGATGAGCCTGCTTCAGGCCGCGCCGGATGGTGTGATCCGCCTGCGCCATCTGGTACGCCAGATAACCGGCTATGACGTCATCCTGATCGATACCATTGGCGCACGTACCATCGCGCTGGAAATGGTGCTGTTAGCCAGCGATCTTATTATCTCCCCGGTACTGCCGGAAATGCTCTCTGCACGCGAGTTCCTGCGCGGCACGCTGCAAATGTACCGGGATCTCCAGCCCTTCACCCGCTACGGCATCCCACTACCGCCACTGAAGGCGGTGATCAACAAGCTCGACCATACCAATGATGCCCGCGAAATTCATCACAACCTGCTTCAGGTTCTCCAGCATAAGCAGAAAGAACAGGAGCTACTGGTGCCTACCGAGATCCTGATGACGCCGGTTTATGCCAGCGTGGCCTATCGCCGGGCGGCATCGCTGGGACTACCGGTACATCGTCTCGATACTTCCCGCGCCAGAGGGCGGGCAACACCCTGCGCGGCTGAAACCATGCAGATGCTGGCTAAAGAACTGTTCCCGCAATTTCTCGCCCTGCCCCTTCAGCAGATGGAGGGTATCGCATGAAACGGAAAATCTGGCGAGCATTTTGCTCTTATTACGCTCAGTATCCCTTCGAGCAAGACGATGAAGTGATCGTGTTCTTTGAAGCTGCCGATCATGAAGAAGCGCGGGAAACGCTGCCGGTATTAATGTCGCTGCTCTGGCATATCCCACCAGAAAAAGTGGACTGCTACAACCTGGAGGATGAGAACGAACTGCGGGATACGTCCGGTTCGCTGACCGCCCCCAGAGACTGGCCGCTGTTTGAAATCGGCTGGTCCAACAATAAGCCGCTCTACTCCAGCGATTTACCGCTATTACTTCTGCCTCCACATCAACAAACCCGGCTGTGGGAAGCTTTTCTGGCCTGTCAGGAGGGTAATCGAGATGAGTAAGCGCAAGCGGCCACAATCGCCACACTCCGTCGAAGCGGAACAATCGGTGCTCGGCGGGCTGATGCTGGATAACGATCGCTGGGATGACGTTGCCACACAGATTTCCGCGCAGGATTTCTTTATCTCCGCGCACCGGACAATTTATTCCCATATGCAAACCCTGGTCGAACAGGGAAATCCCATCGACCTGATCACCCTGAGCGAATCGCTGGAACAGCAGGAACAGCTCGAACAAGTGGGCGGCTTCGCCTACCTGGCAGAGCTGTCAAAAAATACACCCAGCGCCGCCAACATCATTCCCTATGCGCAGTACATCGCGAGCTACGGTGAACTGCGCCAGCTTCTGCTATTAGGCAATGAACTGAGCGATATGGCAGGCCAGCCGCGCAGCAATGTGGCCGATGTACTGAACTTTGCCGAACAAAAGCTGTTTGCCATTGCGCAGTCGCATCAGGAGGGCGGCCTGACCGATATCAGCGCCTGCTTTGATAACGTGCTGGCAGGCATCGCTCAGCGCTATGAGGCCGAACGCGGTAGCCTCAGCGGCACGCCATCCGGACTGGAACAGCTCGACGCCCTGACCTGCGGCTTCCAGCCTGCCGACCTGATTATCGCCGCTGCTCGTCCCTCAGTCGGCAAAACCGCTTTCGCCCTGACGCTATGCGTGAACGCGCTAATGCTGCGCTCTGCTCAGCCAGTGCAAATCTACAGCATGGAAATGTCGGCGGAACAGCTACTGCTGCGGCTGGTTTCTCTGATTGGCCGCGTCTCGCAAACCCGGCTACGCAGCGGCGATCTCAGTGATGACGACTGGCAGCAGATTGGCATCAGTGCCAGCATCCTGATGAACGAATGGAAAGATCGCCTGCTGCTCGACGATTCCGGGATCCTCACCCCATCCCTGTTACGCAGCCGGGCCAGACGCTCGCTGCGCCAGTACGGGTCTCCTTCGCTGATCGTGGTGGATTATCTACAACTGATGCGCAGCGGCGGCGCGGAGAACCGTAATCAGGAGATCTCAACGATCTCCCGCTCGCTGAAAGCGCTGGCGAAGGAACTAAATTGCCCGGTGCTGGCGCTGTCGCAACTTAATCGGGCGCTGGAATCACGCCTTAACAAGCGCCCCTGTAATGCCGATCTGCGCGATTCCGGCTCTATCGAGCAGGATGCCGACGTCATCTTATTCCTCTACCGCGACGAACTGTACGATCCCAACACGCTGGATCGAGGCATCGCCGAAGTCATTGTCAGCAAACAGCGCAACGGCCCGATTGGCACCGTGCGAACCCGCTTTATCAGCGATCAAACCCGCTTCGAATCGCTCAGCCAGCAGGGAGTGGGGTCATGAACAACAAGCTGACTTCGACGGAACTCCAGTCCCGTCTGCTACAGGGCAATTTTGATCGGGAAAGATCGCCTGATGAACGGTTTGCCGACCCGCTTACGGAAACCTCGATGATCGTCACGCTGGAGCAACTTCGTCCTTTCGATCTCAACCCACGGTTGATGCGCAACCCCAACTATGACGACATCAAGGAATCGATCCGTCGTCGCGGGCTGGACACGCCGCCGCCAATCACCCGTCGTCCCGATCAGGAATGGTTCATCATCGCCAACGGCGGCAATACCCGCCTGTCTATCCTCAACGAACTGTGGCGCGAAACACACGACGAGCGATTCTGGCGCATTCAGTGTCTGTACAAGCCGTGGGCCGGTACATCCGATCAACCCATGCTGGGTGAACTACGCTGTCTGATCGGCCATCTGGCGGAAAACGATATGCACGGCAAACTCAGCTTCATCGAGCGGGCGCTGGGGATCAACAAGGCGCGGGAACTGTACCAGCAGGTGGAAAAGTGCCAGCTTTCACAGCGGGAACTGGCAGAGCATCTGAAGAACGACGGCTACCCCATTAATCAGTCGCATATCAGCCGGATGGAACAGGCGCTGGAATACCTGCTGCCCTGTATCCCCGAAGTACTGTACGCCGGGATGGGCCGCTCGCAGGTGGAAAAGCTGCTGTCATTACGGGCGGCATCATTACATCTCTGGCAGCGTCACGCCGCCGAAGACATCGGTTCCTTTGACAATCTCTTTTCCTCTGCGCTGTCGCTGTTCAACGACCAGCCTGAAGACTTTGCTATTGAGCGCGTGCAGGATGAGCTACTGGGGCTGATGAGTCAGGAGCTGAACGTTGATTACAACCTGCTGTTGCTGGACGTCGATCCTTCCGAGCAGAAGCGCCAAGCCGTGCTCGGCCCCACGCCGGAACCACCGCCTTATATACCGCCGGAAGAGCCTGAACCGCGTCCAGTAACGCGCAGGCGTAAACCTGAAACAGAGGAAGAAGAAGTTGGCGCGCCCGCTCCTCTGCCTGAACAAGAAGAAGCACCATCGCTATTGTGTGAAGGGACCGAACCCGTCACGGATATCTGGCGCATTCCACAACTGTGGGATACCACGGAGTCCTTACGATCGGTCAGCGATCGCCTGGCGTGGGATCTGGCTGAACATTACGCCATCGAAGACCGGATAATTTCAGATGCCAATGTAAATGGCATTGGCTTCCAAGTGATGCCATTCGCATCAGATCACTGCATGTTCACCCGGCCACAGTCCCGCGCCTGCTGGGCGCTGCTGGCGGCACTCAACGAGATCCCGCTGACGGAAGATCTGGCCTCTGCACTGACACCTGAACTCTTTTTTCAACGCGATGCGGACGGCTTCTTCTTCAGCGATGAATTCCTTATTAAAGCATTCCGGCTGATCCGTGTTGTCCGCCGGATCAAAGAATTACAGCAGGAGGCACAACATGTTGCCGACGATTAATCAGGCCGTTTTGTCACAGGTGATACAAGCCCTGAAGGACGGCAATGTGCGCTATTGCGAAGCGCTGGGCTTTGACCGCGAGGAGCTGAACGAACTGAATGACCTGACCTTTGAGGAGTTAATGCACCTGGGCAACACCTCGGCGCAGTTCCTGAAAATCACCATCAACCACGATGTACTGCGCAAGATGCTGGTTCAGGTGCGTCAGGAGCAGAAATTCCAGCAACTGGTCGGCCAGGCGGTGCAGCTTGGTGGCTCAATAGCGTTAATCAGCCACTACTTCGGTATCTCGACCGCTGAAATCAGCGCCCGTCGTCGGCTGATGGGGATCCACGTTCGTCAGGGGCGCAACCAGGTACCCGGCGAAGAGGAAGAGGCCGCCATCTGGAACCGCTGGCAGGAGATAAAAGTCGATAACATCGACTCCATCCCTGCACTGGAAGCCATGATGCTGCTGGCGCAGGAACGTTCGCTCTCGCTGACCGTGGTCTGGAATCTGATCCGCCAGTGGGAAAAAAGCTGAGTGACCGAGGGGAAGATCATGACACCGTATATTCAGGCGTTGATCAATATGACCGGCGACAAACTCCAGCAACGGATGCAAAAGGATCCGACAGCCGCTTCTGATAGCCTGCTGTTTATGGGCAACGCGCATGACACGGTTCCGCGTCGCTTATTGCAGGATCCACTGTTATCGCCCAGAGATAAATTTGCCTGGCAGGTGATCCGGATGCAGGCGCAGGACAACGGCGGCGCGGTGTTCCCCTCTTACAGCGAATTGCAGATACAGCTCTCTAACCGCCCGCAGGATGAAAAAGCCTCACGTAGTACCGTCAGCCGGGCATTGCTGATGCTACGCCTGACGCGCTGGCTCAGCTTGTGCCATAAGGCGCGGGATCGGGTATCCGGACGCATCCTCGGGAATATCTATGCCCTGCACGATGAACCGCTGAGCGTACTGGATGCCGTGCGTTTTGATGCCAGCTATCTTCATCTGCTGGAGCAGTGTTCGCGACATGAAAACAAAGCCATTCGCGCCACTGCGCAAGGCATTCTGTACGACATTCGCCAGGACACCAGCCTGCGTTATTTATCCTCGCGCATCGAACTGCTGGAAGAACGCGCTCGCTGGCAACAGCGCCAGTCCTCTGAGGAGACTAAGCCAGAAACGTCCGGTCTCAATACGGTACCAGGCAAAATTTCACCTGGTACCGAATCGAAACCAAGCCGGAAACCGGGACCTGACGGCTTAGTCTCAAATCAGGACCAGGCTCCTGTACGTACTGTACCTACAGATCTTTGTAATAGTACTACCGCGCGCGCGAACAACTCACCGCCGAACTGGCCGCCGGAAATTCCGTTAACTCATCCTGAAAAACAGCTTGTCTTACAGGCCATGCAGAACCTGCCGCCCCCGCTGCGCCAGGACGTGCTCAATGACGCAGCCCGACGCGTTGCCCGTGGCGGCATACAAAACCCACTCGCCTATCTGCTGGCGACGCTGCGCAAGGCGCAGGACGGTGAGTTTAATCAGTATCGGCGCGGCAAAGCAGCGGTGCCGGAATTTGTGCTGCCTGTGGTTTCAGAGCCGGAAATACCGGCAAGGCCGCGTCAAAAGCGGGATATCAGTAAGTTAGTTGCGGAGATCAGGGCGCAGTGTCTGGGGAGCAGCTAATCAACTAATTTTTCATGTGGGGGGATGCAGTGTAAATATTGCGGTTCTCCCACAGTGAAATAATCTTAGGTTAATGGTGGCGTAGGCGGCTTGTGAAAGAAGGCATTCACGACTCTTTTCCAGCGCTCCACGTATACCCAAAAATTTGCTGGCTCACTGCTGAGCCCGAGTTGACGATAGTCAGAAGCCATAGCACTAGTTAAACGCTTTCTTAGTATTGGCAGTGCGTTCCGTTTCTCGTCTAACTCCTGACGGTACAATGTTAACTCCTTGTAACTCCATTTTCTGTTATCAGCTTCGGCGATAGGATTCATATTTTTATAAGGTGTTATTTTCGTCAGAGTCCCAAGCAACGGTATGAGCGCTACAATCCATGCTTGGTACTCTTTAGGCCGATGAAATTCAAGCTTATGCTGGCAAGCAGTAATGGCATCAAAATCAATAACAACGCCTTTCTCCCTATATCCTCTTAGAACTTCCTGAATTGCCTGGTCAGGAACACTCCTTTCCGATTCCGCAGTAGGTATAAAATCATCAAGGGTATGTAACACCGTCAACGACACACGATTAATATCATTCAAAACGTTGGAACATTCTGTGAAGAGCTGTTCTAGTTTTTCAGACTGAATTTCCAGCATTTTTTTTCGCAATTCGTTACGCTGTGTGAATCTCGCCCCCAGCCAAACGGCTGTCAGCGTCACAACAGGTGTGATAATTTCTTTCCATTCAAAAGCCATTCCTTTTTTCTCCTTTAGGCTCCAGAAAAGAAACAATCAAATACCATATCAAGCGATATCCCTGTAAGCACAATGAGCTATCCGTAGTGCACTTCAATTTAAATGCTCCTGAAATTCCTCTTATGCGTTATTCCCTTCCAGCCAAACGCCTACACTGCTGCCGCATACCTTCAAAAATACACTCAGCAAGCTCAGGTGGAAACGACTCTGGAAGCAACGTAGATACACGCTCAATGACTTCTGGCGTGCTGGATATAATGTCATCCATCATGGACTCAACTTGTCGCCTTCCCAATCCGGTTAATTCACCATGATTGATCCAATGCCGCCGTTGAATTCGATAAATGTGGTAATAATTACTGCTACCGCGAACAGCCATTGCCAGTTTGCATCTCTGCCAGGAAATCTGATTATTACCATGACCAATTACCGGCCATGCTGATAAAACATCGTAAAGAGGCGTAAGGTGATAATGACTTTGTGGCTCAATAGCGATACTGAAATTTTTGGCATGGCCGTCAGTAGCAGCCAACAACCAGAAAATAATTTGCGCCTTGAAGAACTGCTCTTTGTCCTGCTCAGCCTGATCTGAATGACTCAAGATGTCCATAATATCGGAAATACCCGGCCCACCATCAGACTGGTATTTTCGTAATGGAGAAACACCTAAAGCCTGACACATATCCTCTTGTGGCAAACGAATGATCCATTGCCGATCGCCTGACCATCTTCTGTCGAAACGCTCAACCACTAATGCCTTCTGATCTTCAAACTGCGCAATCTGTGTTTTTGCTACCGGGATCCCGTAGTACTCAAGAAGCAAAGAACACAGCCATTCATTTTCAACCGATGTACTCATATCCGCTTGCATGTTCCCAACCAACCCAAGCGGTAGCTTGAAGATATGCGTTGTTGGGGTATTACCTCCTGGTAAACACCATTGTTTTTCATGCCACAATAAAGCCGTTTTTTCCTGCGCACCGGCAATTGATAAACGCAAATCGTCAGTTTCGTCCTGCCGACCAGGCAACGATGCCGCCGTAGTATTACGCAAGGTAGTGGCGATATCAGCTTCAGAAAGTGGGCGATAATTTACGGAAAATAAATCCGTGGGCTCTTCATCAACATTTAGTAACTGTATTGCACCAACGCAGTCTCTTCCCAGCTCAGCCAATAGGTCAAAAGGCTCAAGGCTTTCAGCCTGATAACGCACGGCTAAACGCCTGCGTATACCTTCGCTGTCAGGTAATAAATTATCAAAATAGTCACGAACAACGTTACCGCGCCAAAGCTGATTACCGGGAGTGAAAGGCAAAGAAAGCGATAAAGGTCTTCCCTGTTCATCAACTATCCATTCTGGAAGGTATTGTAATGAATCCTCGCCTCTGGCCTTCTCCCAGAATCCGACCCGGATTCCATTCATCCATATTGCTAAACGCTGCTGTGTTCGACGCATATCGTCACCATTTTTCCCGTCTGGCAGGTGAATTTGCCTGATTATCTGGTACTTCCGTCGGCTTTATGATTATTGAAGCTGGTCCAGAAGAGAGCACCATCTCAACGCCCAGCACGGTAAATACCTTGAACAACCGTTCAATACTGGCGCTGGCAGGATTCGCTTCCAGTCGGGCATAGGTTTGCTGTGTAACCCCCAACCTTTCAGAAACCTCTTTTTGTGTTAGTCCATTAGCTTTGCGAAAGCCAACCAACAATGGACGTAACTGATTCAAGGTTTTCAACGGATAAACAGTATTCATAAGGCATTTACCATTTTTAAGGATGCTGATACAGACTATAGGCTGTTTTTAAACAATACACCTTATAAGCTGTAAATGCAAAAAACAGCCTGTATGCTGTTAGAGCCTAAAAACAGCATACAGATTGTAAAAAGAGAAGTTCCAACTAATGACTTCAGTGAGGTAGTTAATTCGAATGTCGGGGCTGTCTGACAGCGGATGATGATTTCATGGATAGTGTCCACTAAGTGATGGTGGACACTATCCTGCCAGATATTTCAAAAGGGGGAAGACAGCTCCGTCTGGCCACTTGTATTTAAAAATCAATACATTAATTGAATGTGTCAGGCTACACCTTCAACATGGGTATTCTGCTAAGTCCGTTTGTTTGCACTGACCTTATTAGATCAAAGACCTGACTTTTCAGCCAAGACTTCGTCAGCAGTCTAAACAGGCCTTGGTCTGCTTCCCGTTTTTAGTCAAGTGAAGTGCGTAGTCTTCTATCGCCAAAATTTATATGGTGTTCAGCCACAACATGCCATATTTTTGCTCACGTGCTTCGAACGCATGACGACCACCTTCAAGCACGTCGCATATGGCTTTGCGCATGCTGTTTGCTGCACCATGATCTCCATATTCCAATGCCCCACTCCGGTAACTGATAACTTCATCATTGTTCGTGGCAATGATGACCTGCTCAGCATCACAGTTAACCACTAGGTTAGCGTTATGAGTCACTATAATGACCTGTCGATACTGCTTAATTTTTCTGAACAGAGGTACCAGATTGTGCATGATGAAATCATTGTCCAGGTCATCTTCTGGCTGATCAAAAACAAACGGCGACCCGAAGGCGTCCGTCGCCAGTTTAAGGCAAACATAGAAGGTCCCCCTCTGACCAGCCGACAGTTTTTCGACGGTTTTACCTTTATATTCAAACTCAGCCCTGACGTTTAGATAGTGCTGGATATACTCCGGGCTGTATAGATAACTGAGGAGTGCATATGGCCCCTGACTGTTAAAGTATTCGTCACGCCAGAAAAACTCCTCCAAAGTGAGTTTTCTGTCCGGACATTCCGGAAGAATCAGCATAGCTTCATTTGCTTGTAACGCCCTGAGCTCATCGATGCTGCTAACTCTGAACACCTCACGCAACCTGTCAACTGAAGTCTGCTCACCGGACGCCCTGAATCTTCCCCGATTCAGGCAATTGAGCATTCCGTTGTAAAAGGCGGTTATATCAAAGTGAGGCTGACCATAAATCCGGATATCTGTCAGAATATCCTGTATCAGTGCCTGCTGTTCCGATGTCAGATGAGGTTTTGTGGTAAGGGAAGCAAAAGCCGTATCGATAATGCCCTGTCGGGACAGTAATCCATCAATAAATTCAGCAACCAGCCTAGTTCGTTGCTCCAGCCCGTCGCGGTACTGTGACTCCTGACGATCTATTTCCTGAAGTTGATTTTCCGCCAGTTCTGTTTGTCTCTGATATTCATGCACTTTTTCCAGCAACCCCGATATATCCTGTCCCAGCCCCTGCTCTCGGAAAGAGACGATAATCTGCTCGTTATCATGCTCAAGTTGTGCCATCTGCTCCTGTACTGCCTGAATTCTGCGCACAATGACATCAATCTGGGCTGACAGATCCACGTGCGGGATTAGTTCATGTGTGGAATTATCCGAATTGATAGCATCAATTTTGGTATTCAAATCCTGCACTGCGGTGTCAATGTTCGCACGCACGCCAGTTAGATTATTTTTGGCCTGAACCAGTAACGTCTGACGCCCTCTATTTTCGCGAAATGTCTCAATTAATGTTTTATTACGGTCGCTTGTGAGAACCTCAATCTTCTCCTGAGCGGCCCTAACAACATGCTCCTGAAACTCACGCGTATTAACCAGTTCCGCATGTTCATTTCGGTACTGGTTAAATTGGCGATATGCGCGCCAAGCACTGAGATTTTCTGCCAGCTGAATACCCGTATTGCCTGCCTCATGATCAGGTGTCAGTCTCAGCATTTTCTTTATCTCATCACTGATAAGCCCTGGCTCCTGACAGAGTTTTTTTATCTCACCCTGAGACACATGCAGATATTCATACCCTTCTGAGCGAGCATCAAACCGCACTTTCTCGCCATTGGCCTTATCTAGCTCAACTGACAGATGCTGAACATTCACTTCCCGCTGCTCACTTCCCCGTGCTGCCGCACCGGCAAAGCGGGAGCGGAGAGCATCAAGCAGCAGGCTTTTACCGGTTCCCCGACCACCGATGATGGCCACCATATCCTGACTGAGGGGAATAGACAGTTTCCTGAAGCTGATCTCTTGACCGTCAAAAATAGTTCCTTCAACATCGATCTGACTGAAATGCGCTTTTGGCGTGAGATCTGTCAGCCAGTCATCCCCTATTCTGAGGCGAGCTTCAGGTTCCAGTAACGCTTGACGAAGTCCCTCGAAGGTCGGTAGTGCCTTTACCCAAGTATAACGACTGCCGATATGGTCGGCCTGGTGAGCATCGGAGCAGAGAAAAACTGGTTTGACGCTTGCGCCCTCATAACGATCCGTTCTCAGAAAGAATTCGCGATCGCCATTACCGCCGAAGATAATCTGTCCCTGGCGGTCGATTTCAGTTGCGATAGCCGCAGAACGACCGTTAGCATCGGGTCTATAGCCACCATAACCATTAGGACATACTGCCACCAAGTAATCCCTGAATGGTCGGAGTTCTGAATTGAGATGTTCAAGCAGTGCACTGAATGCCACCACAATAGTATCCACACCATGACCGCTTTCCGCGACACTCCTTTCGCAACAGTAAATAGCCTTTCTGTCTCCATCAGTTAACCTGAGAGGAAGGCGGGACAGGGCTTCATTAATACGCTCGGTGCTGATTTTATCTGAAAAGAGGATATGAATATTAATAAAATCACCGGCCCTGTTCTGCTGATCAAGACGGAACTCAACGTTTCCCAGAACAGTTATATTCAGATCCTGACGGGCAATTTCTTCCCGTATGATTTCCAGCTCATTTTGCCGGAAATAAAAATAGTTTGTCACAGCTATGAGAGATAGTTGCTGTTCTCCGAGAAGGCGTACATACCGTTCGATATCACACTGTCCGGAGTAACCATTGGCCTGCCACGTCATCGGACTATGAATGTGCAAATCCCATTTATTCCATTCTGAACCTTTCACCGGGGGACCCTTTATCATGAGAATGTTTCCCCTATAATAATAAGGATATCGTTGCACTGCTATGTGATTTCAGTGTGATACATCAACACGACTTGGCCTGATTGTATTTGTTTCAGTACGGACAATAATAGCCGAATTATTTTGCATGAGATGCAATAATACCAAAATATGAAAAATCACCTCCATTTGATGCTAAATCAGCATCAATCATCTTCTTTTTTCATGAGATCCGAAAAACCTGCACTCGGGCTTTTCACGAACGCCCGCTACGCCGCTCATGGGCCTATTAACACAGTATATTAAGTCAATACAAGCCCATACGATGTGCTTCGAACCTTCTCCTTGACCCGGCGCACAGCGGCAGAGAACATTGTTTCGCTTATTCCTGCCCGTAGTACACTTCCGGAAATCCTGAAAACGAGAGAAAACCGGATCCCTAAAAACGATGTACGGTAAATTATCAACATGGTATCAGGCTACTAATAGTCTGTTTACGGGAAGGCCGCCAAGCTGAAAATTTACTAACTGATTATTAATTTATTTATAAAACCTATCAATTTCCCATACACCAATTGGCAAGATGGTGATGCCAGTGGCATCAAAATTTCCACCAAACAATCTTCCTGCCTGCGTTTTCGTTTTCCCATTGCCCACAACCCCTCATGCCATCACTCTGCGCAGACCCCCACCCGCAACAGGAAACAGATATGTCGGACTACACCTTCAACATGGGTCCCCTGCGTAGTGCGATCCATATTCAGCTTCACACCCATAACGCCACCCGACTGTGGACCGGGCGGCGGGCGACAGAGAACGGCCCTGCGCCAATCATTGGGATGCCGCGCTTTATCGAAATCCTCAACCAGATGCGCATCGCCGCAGAACATAACGATCCTTACGCCGATCTGTGGATGCTGCGCATGGAAGAGAAACTGGTGCAGTCGCGTAAGTTGATGCAAGTGATGCTGGATCAGGCGAAAGCCATGTTCAGCGAATTGCCGGAAGGCATCGATATTGAAAACTGCTTCAATGTTCAGCCTGCCCGCTTTCCGCTGTTTATCAACGCCCCGCTGGCCTATCAGGGTGTTTATCTGCTGACCGACTTCGACCAGCTCGCACGCCAGCTTCTGCTGGCCTCTCATATCGCCGTCATCTCCCGCAGGGAAATGCACAACCGGTTGAATAACGGCGCAACGGTTATTCGCAGCGCCTTCGGTCTGGCGCAGAAATATCACGGCTCCGGGCTGACCCGTCAGGACTTTATCGACGATACACCGCAGGCCAGAGCCGCCATTGAACGTTTAGGCCCGCTACCGGAAGCGATACTGAGCGGCAAGCTGCGCTCATCGTTTTCATCACCATTGCCAGGCAAGGCCGAAAATCCCGGAGTGGCAGAGGATGAATAACCCCATAACCGGCTATCAGTCGCTGGCTGATGAAGACTATAAAATGCTGGCTTACGTCTCCTCGCTAAAAGGCCTTTTAAAGCCTTTTAAGAGTAAGGGGGAGCTGGAGCTGCTCGAGAGCAATGCCCGAAGCGTGCGCGAGATGATGGAGCCGTTAATGCAACGTCTGATCCAGAGCGCCAGACGCTACCCTGTGCGCCAGCTTCCGCTGATATTCACCATCGGACCGGCCCCGTCCGGTGCAAACTTCCTGCGCTGGCGGAACCAGCAGAACAACAAATCCGGCACCCCGGCATTCTGCAACCTGATTGGCGATCCCAAAATCCCGCAACGTGCCAGAGATGCCTTGCTGGAAATCGAGCGGGATCGCATCGTGTTCAATATGCAGATGTCGGTGCTGACCTTCATCATCCGCCAGGCGCGTGAGTGTCAGGAAAAGATGAACCAGGCAGAAATGCTGTATCAGGGGCGGCAAAATAGCTGACGCAGGACATGAATTGCAGCACGACACTAAGCGGCTGCGCGATTACTCTCGATGCACTCCCAACAGCGCGGCATGTTTTGCTGGTTCGCGCTCGTGACGCTCCCGTCGCGCAAAACACCCTTTACGCTCCTGTTCAGTATCATTCTGGGCGGATAGCCAGGCGACAGCCGTCTCGCTATCCGCCCGGACCTCCTGCATTGTTCCGGCGCCCACCGGATAACAACGGGATCCGTTTGTGCGCAAGCGCCAGTTATTGCGATTTACACTGCTGACAGAAATCGCGCGTAACCCTACGCGAACAGTGGCCCCTTCAGCCCGCTGCACCTTAACAGCCTCCGTGCGGAACACGATATTTAAGGTGCAGCAAACAGAATATCGCCTCGCAATCTCCCTTCCCCCTCGTTTAAATCCCCTTGCTTATCTGGTAGCCGGAACCTGCACGCTACCCGCCGTAAGGCGTGGTTCCTGACACACAATCCTTTTAAATGCGCAGCATCACACAGGCGCATCCCTTTCACCCGATGCACTCTGCATATCACCAGGTAACGCGTTTAACCACGCGGGAGGATCCTATGAGCGAGAAAACTTACTTCAATCTGTACACCAGCGGTCTGGGTTACGTAAACCGTGTCCGCACCGTCACCCCAAAACGCGGCGAACCCTTTTTATGCTGTGACATTGCCGCATTAAGCGGAGCCGCCGATGACGTGGATTATGTCCGCTTTGACTGCAAAGTGACCGGCAGCGAAGCACGTAAGCTGATTGCCCGTTGCGAGCAGGCGGTCAATGAAAAGCGCAAGGTGCTAATCCACTTTCGGTTGGGCGACTTATACGTCGATATGTTCACCTACAGCAAAGGCGAGCGTAAAGGCGAAACAGGCGTCAGCCTGAAAGCCCGGCTGCTCTATATTGGCCTTGTCAAAATCGACGGTGAAGTCGTCTGGCAGGCTGGGAATCAGGAAGCAGAGGCGGAAGCTGATGCAGCCTGAATCTTTATCGTGACGCCCACTCCGGGCGTCTTTTTTTCATCACCGAAAAACAATTTCCCGTTGTTTGTCCTCCCTCCTTTGCACACCCTCTGGCTATTCCTCACCAGAATCAAAGAGACAATGGCGCGAATAACAGGATGGATTATCACACTGCTGATGCTGGGCGGCTGCACCGCACCGCAACAGCCCCCTGTGCCTGCGCCAAAACCCGCAATACCGCCAGCGCCTGAAGTGGTGCGCTATGACCGTTACCTGTTGATCAACACCCGCCCCGACGAAGCTCAGCGCAACCCGCTGCACCAAATCGTCAACATCAACCTGCCGCTGAACCTGAAGCTCACCGTTGGCGACGCCTTCACCTGGCTGCTGAAACAAAGCGGCTACAGCCTGTGCACCAATGACCATTCCACACAGTTTCTGGCTGGCAAACCGCTGCCGCTTTCGCAATACCGACTCGGCCCGATGCGACTGGAAGAGGCACTGAAAACGCTGGCCGGACCGGGCTGGCTGATGCAGAGCGATGTACTGAACCGCGAAGTCTGCTTTCACCTGAACACGCCGGGAACCGGAGACCATCATGCTTAAACGTCTGGCTTACCTGATAGCGGGCAGCACTCTCCTTCTTCTGGCGGCGGCGATGTTCTGGTGCGTCAACCACCTGAATACCCTGATGCTGGCACAGCAACAGACACAACGGCAGATAATACAGTGGCGCGAACAGTCACAGCCAGACAGCGATTATCGCGAGCTGGAGGTTGCCGTAAAAAACATTACCGGGCGCACCGAAGCCCTTACCCGGCAGCTTGACGATGCCGCCAGCGCTCAGGCCGAACGACTTAACCCCATCAACGAACAGCTCAATGAACTGAAGGGACAAATCCAGGCCCTGAGCGCCAGTTATCAACACCTGCAACAACAAACCGCCACGCGCAGCCGCGCAAAGGCAAAACGTCCCGTCTCATCTCCGCTTTGGGCCGCAAAGGCCCCTTTTTCTCTTATCAGCAGCGAGTTTCGCGCCGGGCGACAGTTCGCCGTGATTACTCCTTCCGGTTATCACTCGCTCTCACAGCTTCAGCTTGTGGCCCCCGGCGACAGCGTGCAGGGCTGGCAATTGCTGCAACTAGACGGCGACCGCGCAACCTTCCGTAAAGGCGGGCAGCGGCTGACGCTGAACGCCGGAGGATAAACCGCAATGCGCAGATATCTGCTGCCGTGCCTTCTGCTACTGCCGCTGTTTGCCAGCCCGCAGCAAACCCGTATTGAAGAACAGACAATCACCCACACGCAGGCGCAACAGTGGGGATTGACCGACAGCGAATGGCAGCGCTACCAGCAACTGCGTCAGGGCGAGCGCGGCATCTGGTCGCCGGGACTTGATCCCCTTACCACTCTTGGTGTGGAGGCCAACAGCGACACCGAACGCCAGCGCTATGCCGAACTGCTGGCCCGTAAAGAACATCAGCGGGTGGAGAAAGAGCTGGCATTCCAGCGTGCCTATAACCGGGCATGGAAGCGGCTTTACCCGACGCTGACGCCCATTCACAGCGTCGTCCAGCCACGTCTGGCGCTGTTCGTCAGTGAAAAATGCCCGGCCTGCGAGACGCTGGCGCAGAAGCTTATCAACGACGACCGCCCGCTGGACATCTGGCTGGTCAACAGCCGTAACGACGATGCCAGCCTGCAACGCTGGGCACAGCGCCAGCATATTGATATGCGCAAGGTCGAACGCGGACAGATAACGCTTAATCACGATAACGGGAGCTGGCAACGCCTCGGCGGCGGAAAGCTGCCGCTATTGCTGGAACAACAGGGGGAGCAATGGCGTCCCGTCTCTGCTCCCTGATAGTCGGCCTGCTTATCAGCGCCCACGCCTGCGCCGTGCCGCCGCTGTATGCGCAAATCGCCCGCCAGCAGCAGGTTCCAGCGGAACTGCTCTACGCGGTAGCCCGCGCGGAAAGCGGCACCCGACTGGCGCAGGGGCTACATCCGTGGCCGTGGACGCTGAATATTGCCGGAACCGGCTACCGTTACCCCAGCCGTTCTTCAGCCTGTCGGGCATTACTGGACTTCGCCCGTACCCGCAGCCTGAAACGCATCGATGCCGGGCTGGGACAGATTAACCTCGGCTGGAACGGCCAGCGGTTTCCCTCACTGTGCGCCAGCTTCGATCCGGCGGACAATCTCACTGTCACCGCCCTATTGTTGCGTCAGCACTACAACGCCTCCCCCGGAAGCTGGCTGGACGCCGCCGCCCGCTACCACCATCCCGCCGGAGGCAAACCCGCCGCCGTCTACCGCCAGAAAATCAGCCAGCAAATCCGGCGGCTCTCCGCATCAGGGACGTCGCCATGAAACACCTGATTCCAGCCATACTACTGTTTACTGCCGCCGCGATTGCCGGGCCTGCCGTTCCCATGCAGGCGCTGGATGAGGCCCGGTTACTGCCAGTCATCACCCACAATCTGCATCCCGGTCAGCAACCTCATCTGGCGCTCAACCTGCCGGGGATGACACCACTGTTTTTAATCGGTGACGATCCGCTGTCCTCAGAATGGCTGCGCCAGCACCAGAACATATTAAAAACCCTGCACGCCACCGGGCTGGTCGTGAACGTCACCACGCTGGCGCGGTTGAATGCCCTGCGGGCCATCGCCCCCAAACTGACGCTGCTGCCCGTCAGCGCCGACGATATGGCAAAACACCTGCCCATCACCGCGTATCCGGTACTGATCACCGACAAGGGGCTGGCACAGTGAGGCTCGATTTTATCCTGCGCCCGGCGGTGGAGCTTTACAGCGCCAGCGCGGCCCTGCTGGCGGCAGTATGGTGCGTGACGGCTCCGCAGACGCTGCTGCTGACGCCTTATTCCGGATTGCTGCTGGCACTGGCCTTGCTTGCACTGTCTGCCCTGCGTCTAAAACAGGGAGTGCGCATCCTGTGCTTTCGCCGTCGCGTGCGTCATCTGCCGCTCTGGACACTCTCCGCCAGCCACATCCCATTACTACCCGACGCCCTGTTTCTCGGGCGCGGCTTTCGCTGGCTACCCACGCATACCCAGCGGCTGTATCTGTGTCGCCTGCCACAATGTGAGCACTGGCTGCGGACAGACCGCCCTTCCGCCAGCGGCGGCGATCCGTTGCTGCATGGCGTGGAGCTACGCGAAGGCCAAGTCACGTTGCCGCTACGAGACCGACCCGGACATACGTTAGTGCTCGGCACCACCCGCGTCGGTAAAACCCGGCTGGCGGAACTGCTGATTGCCCAGGATATTCGCCGTGGTGACACGGTGATTGTTTTCGACCCCAAGGGTGATGCCGACCTGCTGCGCCGCGTGTGGGCGGAGGCGCACCGCGCCGGGCGGGAAAGCGTCTTCTGGCTATTTCATCTGGGATGGCCGGAAATCTCTGCCCGCTACAACGCCGTCGGACGCTTTGGCCGCATCTCAGAAGTTGCCAGCCGCATCGCCGGACAACTTTCCACCGAGGGTAACTCCGCCGCCTTCCGCGAGTTCGCGTGGCGCTTCGTCAACATCATCACCCGCGCCCTGGTGGCACTGGGCCAGCGCCCGGATTACGCCCGCATCGCCCGTCACGTTATCAATATCGACGAACTGTTTATCGACTACGCCCGCGTCTTCCTGCCCGGTCATGACCGCCAGGCATGGGACAACGTGGTGCGGATTGCCGGTGGCATTACCGATAAAAACACGCCACGTAATCTTCAGGGACGGGACAGCTACGTCGTCGCACTGGAGCAGTACCTTTCCACCACCCGGCTGCATGACCCGATCCTCGACGGCCTGCGTTCCGCCGTTCGCTACGACAAAACCTATTTCGACAAGATCGTCGCCTCGCTGCTACCGCTGCTGGAAAAACTGACTACCGGGAAAATCGCGCAACTGCTGGCCCCGGACTACGGCAACCTTAACGACCCGCGCCTGGTGTTCGACTGGCAGCAGGCGATTCGCCAGCGGGCGATTGTCTATGTCGGGCTGGATGCATTGTCCGATGCCGAGATTGCCGCCGCTGTCGGCAACTCGATGTTCGCCGATCTGGTCAGCGTCGCCGGACATATCTACAAGCACGGCGTGATGGATGGCCTGCCGCAAACGGAAGAGAAAGCAGCAATCAACCTGCATTGCGATGAGTTCAGCGAACTGATGGGCGATGAATTTATTCCACTAATAAATAAAGGCGGCGGCGCAGGCGTGCAGGTCACGGCCTACACCCAGACACTCTCCGATATCGAAGCCCGCATCGGCGACCGCGCCAAAGCGGGCCAGGTGGTCGGCAACTTCAACAGCCTGATCATGATGCGGGTACGGGAAACCGCCACCGCCGAACTGCTGACCAGACAACTGCCGCGGGTGGATGTGCTCAGCAACAGCGTCAGTTCCGGCGTCATCGACAGCGCCGACGCTCAGGGCAACATCGGGTTTTCTAGTAACATCCAGGATCGGGTAAGCAGCGTGCAGGTGCCACTACTGGAACCCGCCTCACTGGTCCAGCTCCCCAAAGGTCAGGCGTTCGCTCTGCTGGAAGGCGGTCAGCTCTGGAAGCTACGCATCCCGTTACCGGACGCAGCACACGATCCGCTGATGCCGGAAAGCATCACGCACATCGCCCGCTATATGGAAAAACAGTACGACAGCGCTCCCGTATGGTGGAACCGCCCGGAGACAGTTGTAACGGCGAAAAATGACCCTATTTTATGGCTGAACGACAGCGAAACCACGGAGAAACTGACCGATGACACCCCGGACACATCGCCATCTCGTAAGCGTTGAAGTTATATGGCCCGCGCAAACCTTGCCACTTCCCCTGCAACAGGCGGTAGATGCGTTGACACAGGGAGAAACGCCCGACCAGATTATCGCTCGTATGAATTTGCAGGGCTTTCAGGCATGGCGCGAAGCGACATCACTGCAGGATGAACACGATATTTTTCAGGTACGACTGGATGAGGCTCACGAGGCGCGATTCCTCTGCCGCTACGTCACGCTGCCGCTGCACTGATGCCCGAACATACGCCACAACCTGTGCGCCGTCCCGGACTGCTCGGCTGGATAGCATTACTTCCCGGCGTGCTGGTCGGTTTTTTCCTCGGCGCGTGGATGCTGGCGATAGCACTGGAGTGGCTGGACGATGCATTGTTCTGGCGGAATGCCTGCGCCAGCCATAGCGAACAGGTATTGCAGGCAACATGGCAGTGGTGGCGGGGTTCCGCTAGCGCACCAGTGTGGTTAGTAGAAGATCTGGCGCTTGTCAGCGGTACGTTACAGCAAGGGATTGCGGCGCTGGTTCATTCGCTCAACGGGCAAAGTGGGTTGTTCTGGACAGAGACGGTCACTACGGTGATCCGCTGCGCGTTACTGTCTGCGAGTAACGTCACCCTCACCTTTTTGCTGCGGCTGGCGATTTTGTTGCAGGCGCTACCTCTGTTTGCTCTGACTATCACCATCGGGCTGATTGACGGGTTGGTAAGACGCGACTTACGGCGATTCGGCGCAGGCCATGAGTCCGGGTTTGTTTATCACCACGCCAGGCGTATTATCGCCTCCAGCCTAGCGGCAACGGGGCTGGTGTGGCTGGCAGTGCCATATGTTCTTGAGCCAGAGTATGTAATGATGACCGGAGCGATGAGTATTGGACTTGCCGTATCGGTAGCGGTCAGTGTCTTTAAAAAATATTTATGATGCAGCTCTGATAGCTACTCTATCTATATTAGCCATGATTTGAGCGGACATGGTTACAGCACTGGGCTAAACCTAATCTGATAGGCTGCTCTGTGTTGTGAGTTCAATAAATCGATGCAACGCCATTGTTAATAGAATAGAAAATACCACTCGAGAAAAATTAACAATCCAAGAAACATCATACACAAGAACTTTTAGGGGATTATCTAATCTATAGACAAAAAATTTTGTCACTTATTTTTGTACAACTCACAGGAGATCCTCCAGAGTGGAAAAATCTATTAGTTTGAACTTGGTTGTTATTTGAAAAGCATTACTGTTCGTTACCATTTTGGTTCTTTTAGTTGCTTCATTCTTCTGGAAAATAAGTATATTCTAGACAAATCATGACTCACACAACATAAGGTACACATGAACGAGCTATCAGATATTCTTAATACAGCAACTGCTTCAGTTGACCAGAATTATTTTTTGCTTCCTCGATATGAAGGTTCAGATGTTTTACGTGAACGCCACTACTGCTATGAACTTTACCATCAAATGAGATGTTCATGGCCAAAGCAACAGCCCTTTATTCTTTCTGGAGAAATTGATAAAAATTCTCATTATTACATTCGAGATCTTATTGACTCGTACCCTATTCCTGACTTTCTCATTCATATACCTGGAACGATGGACAACTACGCTATCATTGAGGTTAAAACGACCAATTTGCCATCAGAAGGGATTAAAAAAGACCTAGAAACCTTATCTATTTTCGTTGAGCGAGCTAAATATCAAAGAGCAATATTTCTTATTTTTGGTCATTCTTTTTCAAAAAATAAACTAGAAAGAATTAAGAATGCTTATACCAATCTAAGTGCTAATGGTGTGAATGTCCAGCCTATAGAGATATGGCTGCACGACACTTGTGGGCAGTCAGCAAAACACCTCATCACTTTGGAAAATAAATAGCTGCGCCTAATACCGTGACACTTTGTAGGCTCAATGGAGGAATTTAAATGTTCAAACGCCATGATTTTATGTCAGTAGATGATATATTTGAATTCCTATCTCCTTATATAGAGAATAGTTAAGATCTTGAAAGTTTCTTTTTAGAGTACATAACCAAGAGTCTTATATTCGCCTCACGTTAGCACTAAGAAGTTGGTATGGTAAGCATCCCCATATTTTTCACACCAGAACATACATTGATACTGGACTATTCGTGATTGACAGCATCTATGGTAGCCAAGGCGCTTAAAGCGCATTACTAACTAAGATATTTAAATAACATAAAATTGAGAATAAAAATGGATAAATATAGTTCGTGCATTATTCTGTTCACTAACTCAAGCACTTCCAGCACAGTTATTACTGGCGTACTCATTTTTGTAATCGGGCAAATTATACTTAAATGGTTTTTAGAACCATTGCTTTCCCTTAAAGAGCAATTAGGGAAAACATCTGCACTATTCCTGCGAGAGCAAGCCATTATAACAAACTGCTCTAATAAAAATGATATTGTTAACCAACTTAAAGAGAGTGCATCCAGTTTATTAGCAAAAAAAGTGCTGTAACATGGTATTGTCTATTTTCATGCTTTAGACTCGTGCCATCAGCAGAGAACATCCAGAATGCTTCCCAATCAATGAATCTGATTGCAGGGTTAATTCAAAAAAACAATAACGAAGGAAATGTAGCAACGGATATTTATTCTGAAATGGAGAAAATAGCCAACTATTTAAAAATAATTGTAAAGTATGGTTAATCTACTACTCCCCCCCATAAATCAACTAAAAATAGTTTTTTACATACCCAATAAATAATTCATTGAGGATTTATCCACAAATCCTCTCTTATCCTGCCTCAAAAGTAAGTCCGCAGGAGCTTCGCCATGAAATCTTGTCATCCATTTTTCATACTTTCCATAGTTCTTTGCCCTGTGGCTGGTGTTTTTGCCGCCCCCCTCACCGAGCGCGAAGAGCTAACCCTGACCCTCAACCAGCTTAGCCAAATTGAAGCCTCGCTCCACCGCGCCCAACAAAGCGCCAGAACCGGCATCAACGAGCGCTACTACTTCGACTATCCACGTATCCATGGCGATATCACCACCCTGCGTAGCGGGATTGAACATTACCTCACCCCTGCCCGCGCTCAGCCACGAGATACAGCGACGCTGACCGGGCAATACCGTGAGGAGAAAACCACACCATGACCCCAGAACAAATCAGCGCCTTCCAGGCCGCCAGTCTGGTGAAACCCGATGCCGTCAGCCTGGTGATGCTCGGCCTGTTCAGCGCCTTTCTGCTGCTGTGGGTGGTCTGGGTGCTGAATGACGCCTACCGGGGCGTGGCGACAGCGCGGGTGAGCTGGCGGGCGCTGGGCAGCATCGGCGGGCGCACCATCTTACTGCTGCTGGTCAGCTTCTGGCTGGTACTGAGCTAGCGGATTTCAGGAGGCAAAATGAAAAAACGCATCTTCAGATGGCTGCTGTGGCTCCCGGCCCTTCCTGCATATGCCGATCTGCCAGAGATGGAAGATCCCTCACGCGGTCAGGGCGACGGTATCATGGAGACGTTGCAGAACTACGGCTATGACATTGTGATCCTGATGACGCTGGGCATCTGCGCCGTGGGCTTTCTGGTGGTCGCTAACAACTGCATCGCCACCTACTCCGAAATTCAGGGCGGGCGTAAGCAGTGGAAAGATTTAGGCGCAATGGCAGGCGTCGGCGCGGTTCTGCTGGTGATCACCATCTGGTTGCTCAACCAGGCCTCGGACATCCTGTAAGCCATGAGCACCATCTCCTTTATCCCGGAACGGCTGAACCGCGAGCCTGCGGTGTTTCGCGGTCTGACGGTCAGCGAGCTGCTGATAGCGCTGCTGGTCGGGCTGGCTACAGGCGCAATTGCTGGAGCCATTCCGGCAGTACTATGTCGAAACTGGAGTCTTATCCCCGGCAGCGCCCTGCCCGGCGCTACGCTGGCGATCCTCTGCGGCGGACGTTGGCTGGCGCGACTGAAACGCGGACGTCCGGAGAGCTGGCTGTACCGGGCGCTGGAGCTGAAACTGGCCCGTTTCGGCATCGGCACTCAGCGTTTTGTCCTGCACGATGGCGTCTGGGCCATTCGCCGGAGCCGACGATGAGCGCCTTTAAGCACGCGCTGGCCGCGCGGGATGCACATATCCGCACCCTGCATATTGCGCTGTTTGCGTTATTCCTGCTGGCATCAGGCATGGGATTCGGCTGGTACAGCGCTCCACGCCAGCTCACGGTGTACCTGCCACCGGATCTCCGCGCTGCCAGCCAGCGTCCGTGGTGGGAAGTGCCGCCCGCCACGGTGTATGCCTTCACGTTTTCGGTGTTTCAGCAAATCAACCGCTGGCCGACCAACGGCGAGGCCGATTATCCCCGCAACCTCAGCGCACTGCGGGCTTACCTCACTCCCGGCTGCTACAGCCAGATTGACCGCGAATTTCGCCAGCGCCTGCAAAACGGCGAGCTGCGCGACCGGGTACGCGGCGTGTATGAAATCCCCGGTCGGGGATTCAGCGATAAGCGGGTGCAGATCCTTGACCGCGATAACTGGATTGTGACGCTGGATCTGACCGTCGATGAGTATTTCCACTCTGAACCCGTCAAAAGGGCGATGGTCCGTTACCCCATCAAAGTGCTGCGCTACAACATCGATCAGCAGAAAAATCCGTGGGGACTGGCGCTGGACTGCTTCTCATCGCCACCGCAGAAACTGGAGGCGGCTAAACCATGAATATCCGCCCGCTGCCGATCCTGCTGGTTGCCCTGCCCCTGCACGCCATCGAGCTGGTGAAGTGGGAACGCATTCCGCTGCCGGTGGTGCTGAACATCGGGCAGGAGCGGATCGTCTTTGTCGATCGTAATGTCCGGGTGGGCTATCCCGCCGCTATGGAGGGCAAGCTGCGCATTCAGAGCAGCAACGGCACGTTGTACCTGCTTGCCAGCCAGCCGTTTGCCGCCACCCGGCTACAACTTCAGGACACAGAGAACGGCGAGCTGATTTTGCTGGACGTCTCCGCCAGCAAGGGCGAGCACATCCGGGAGCCGATGCGCATTGTCCGCGAAGAGAAGAAAACGCCTGATGCGAAGCCCGATGCAGTTCCAGAACCCTTATCCTCCACGCCGCTTCCGGTCGCGCTCACCCGCTATGCCGCACAGATGTTATATGCCCCGCTACGCACCGTGGAGCCTTTGCCGGGCGTTCAGCCCGAAAGCGTGCGGCTGGCAAAAACCATCACCACTCTGCTGCCCGCGTTACCCGTCAACGCCATACCGATCGGCGGCTGGAAGCTGGATCCTTATCACCTGGCGGCGATCCGGCTTCAGAATAAAAGCGCCACCTGGCTGGAACTCGATCCGCACCAGCTTCAGGGGCAGTTTTACGCCGCCTCCTTCCAGCATCGCTGGCTGGGACCTGCGGGCAGCGCCGAAGACACCACCGTGCTCTATCTCATCACCCGCCATCATCGTCCTGAACAGGCGATCCTGCCGGAGCCTGCGCCGGAGAAGAAAAAATGAAGCTCCAGGCCAATATCCTGCTGCGGGTTCTGACGCCGCTCATTCTGCTGGCAGGCAGCATCCTGCTGTTTCATGCCTGCCAGGACCGCAAAACCACACCGTCAGAATCCTCTGCGCCTGCAACATCCCTCAGCCACGACGAGCTGAAAGCGCTGGGGATTGAGGGCGACACGCCCGCCGATACCGTTGCCACGCTGGTCGGCCAGATGAAGCTCTGGCGCAAGGAGCTGGAGACGGTAAAAGCCAGCAACGCCGCACTGGTGCAGGAAAATCAGCGCCTGCGTGAACGCGAGAAGAACACCGACAGCCGCATCAACGAAGCCATTAACCGCCAGCAAACCAGTAGTACCTCGCAGCAGCAAAACGAATTGCTCAGCTCGTTACAGACGCAGATCCAGCAGCTAAAGGGCAACAGAACAACGGATGACTCGCTGGCCGGGCTGGGGATTGATGAACCGGAAACGGCCTCCGGAGAACCACTGCGCTGGATAGCCCCCGCTGATACCCTGCCAACCGATAAAAATGGTCGTCCTCTGCAACCTGCACTGGCCTTTCCTTCCGCGATGCAGAACACTGCGCCACAACCAGAAGCACCGCCTCCCGCCGCCGTCAAACCGGTCTACACCCTGCCGCAGAACAGCACGTTAATCGGCTCGGTGGCGATGACCGCGCTGCTGGGGCGCATTCCGCTTAGCGGCAGCGTCACCGACCCTTACCCATTCAAGGTGCTGATTGGCCGCGATAACCTCACCGCCAACGGCATCGAGTTGCCCGATATTGAAGGCGCAGTGATCTCCGGCAACGCTACCGGCGACTGGACGCTCTCCTGCGTGCGTGGGAGCTTAACGTCAATCACCTTTATCTTCCGCGACGGCACAGTACGCACGCTACCCGCCGAAGGCGACAAAACCGGAAACGGCACAGAAGGCAATATCGGCTGGCTGTCCGATCCTCACGGTCTGCCTTGCATCCCCGGCGAACGCAAATCCAACGCCGCCGAATATATCGGCTCGCAGTTCCTGCTGGCCGGATCGTCCGCCGCCGCGCAGGCGCTGGCGAACAACCAGACCACCTCCACCGTGGAGGACGGTTCCATCACCACCGCACTGACGGGCGACAGCGGGCAGTACGTACTCGGCCAGGCGCTGGGCGGCGGCCTGAAAGAAAGCGCCGACTGGTTTAAACAACGCTACGGCCAGATGTTCGACGCCATTTATGTGCCACCCGGTCAGGCCGTTGCCATCCATATCACTCGCCAACTCACCATCGACTACGAACCTGACGGACGGCGGGTGAACTACCGCACAGCAGGCGAACGCACTGGAGACCTGGACTGATGCGTATCCTGATTTTTCTGTTATCGCTGCTGCTGACCGCCTGTAGCACCGATCAGAAAACCCTGCTGCCAGTGGATGAAAACACCACCATGCTGAACATCTGGGGCCGACAGAATAACGATGCGCAGGCACTGTACGACGCACGCTCAGTCCTGCGTCGCCCGCTGGATGACTCCACGCTAACCGCGCAACTGCAACAGGCGACACGCAGTGATGCAAATGCAGATAAGGCGCTGTTCCGGCGACTACCTAATCCGGATCTGGAGATGTATATCTTTCCCCATCTGGCAGGCAGCGAAGGTGTTCCGGTGCCGGGCTATACCACCGTCTTCCCCTTCTATAACCGGGTGCAGTACGCCCTGCCCGGCGAGCGGACCGATCCGCTGTGATGATGCGTAGCGGCACGCTAACCGAACGGACGGTGGACAGCCTGTACCAGAAAGGCGCGTCGTTCGTCGATTTTCTGCCGTGGGTGGAGTATCAGCCGGAAAGCAAAACGCTGCTGCTGGATGACGGGCGCTCAGTCGGCGCGGTGTATGACATCACGCCGTTCGGCACCGAAGGCCGCTCCCCGGCGCGGCTGGAAGAGTTGCGCGATATCCTGAAGGACGCGCTCCAGGACAGCTTCACGGAATACGACCGCCATCCGTGGGTGGTGCAGTTTTACTGTCAGGATGAGGACGACACCGCAAGCTGGCTGGCCGCACTGCGTGACTACGCCGTACCGGAAGCACGGAACTCTGATTTTACCCACGCCTGGCTGAACGAGATGGAGCGCCATCTGCACGCCGTTTCCCGCCCGGAAGGCTACTTTATGGACGATGCGGTCAGCCATACCCGCTGGCGTGCTCAGCAGCGCCACACCCGGATGGTGGTCTACCGCTGGCTACCCAATAAATCCCGCGATCCGCTGGAAGACTCCCCGGAAGAGGCGCTGAACACCGTTTGCGAACGAATGGTCTCCGCGCTGGCCGGCGCGGGTATTCACACCCTCAGGCTGGAATGTGAGGCCATTCGTCACTGGCTACTGCGCTGGTTTAATCCCGCCCCGCAAATGGCCGATTCGCCCCGGCAGTTCTGGCAACAGATGGCGCAGCAGGATGACACACCGGAGCTGCACGACTTTGCCGAGAGCCTGCTGTGCAGTGAACCTCGCTCGCAGGCCGCACAGGGTACATGGCTGTTCGACCAGTGCCCGCATAAGGTCATCGTGCTGGACAGGCTACGCAAAGCGCCCACTGTCGGCCATATGACCGGAGAATCCGCACGCGGCGACGGCATTAACGCGCTGTTCGACCTGCTGCCGGAAGGGGTGATCATGGCGCTAACTATCGTCGTCTGGCCGCAGGATCGGCTGGAGGAGCATTTAAGCCGCCTCAGCGACCGCGCCATCGGCGAGAACGTCGAATCGGAGTACACCAAAAAAGACTGTCAGGAGGTGCGCCACTGGCTGAAGGACGGCCACAAACTCTACCGCAGCGCGTTGGCGTTTTATCTTTCCGCCCCGGATAACGGCGAACTGACCCGACGCGTGCGCAGCCTGAACAGCCTGCTGCTGAATGCGGGTATGGTCCCGGTACAGGAAAATGACGAACTCGCTCCACTCAGTTCGTGGCTGCGCTGGCTGCCGATGTGTTTCGACCCGGCACGGGACAAGCGCCAGCTCTATACCCGCTTCAGCTTCGTGCAACACCTCGCCAACCTGCTGCCGCTGTTTGGCCGCGAGAGCGGCACCGGGCATCCGGGCGTCAGCTACTTTAACCGGGGCGGCGGGATGCTGTGCTGGGACCCGCTCAACCGCGAGGACCGCGCCCAGAATGGTCATCTGTTGCTGCTCGGCCCGACCGGCGCAGGCAAATCCGCCACCCTGAACGCAAAAATTGCACAACTGATGGCTCTGCATCGCCCACGTCTGTTTATTGTCGAGGCGGGCAACTCGTTCGGACTGATGGCCGATTACGCTCGCGAGCATGGCCTGACGGTGAATAAAATCAGCCTGAAACCCGGCTCCGGCATCACGTTGCCGCTGTTTGCCGATGCGTGGAAACTGGCGGAGAGCGATGCGCCTTCAGCAGAACCGGATGATGACGATCCCGAAGAGAACGACAACGAACAGCGCGATCTGCTGGGCGAGATGGAGATCACGGCCCGCCTGATGATCACCGGCGGCGAGCTGAAAGAAGACGCCCGCCTGACACGCTCCGACCGGGCATTAATTCGCGAAGCGATTCTGCACGCCGCCCAGTTCACCGCCCGAGAAAAAAGACAGACGCTGACGCAGGATATCCGCAACGCGCTGTTTGCGCTGGCACAGGATGTGGCGCTACCGGATTCCCGCCGTAACCGGCTGTGGGAGATGGGCGAAGCAATGAATATGTTCTGCTCCGGGTTTGAGGGCGAACTGTTTAACCGCGAGGGTGAGGCGTGGCCAGAGGCGGATATCACCCTGGTGGACCTAGCGATGTTTGCCCGCGAAGGATACGAAGCACAACTGGCGATCGCCTATATCTCGCTGATTAACCATATCAACAATCTCGGCGAACGCGACCAGCACCTGGCACGGCCCATCGTCAATATTACCGACGAGGCGCATATCATCACCGTCAACCCGCTGCTGGCACGGTTTCTGACCAAAGGTTCGAAGATGTGGCGCAAGCTGGGGATCTGGCTTTGGCTGGCAACGCAGAATCTGAGCGACTTTCCGGATGATGCGAAGAAACTGCTCAATATGATCGAGTGGTGGGAGCTACTGGTGATGCCGCCCGAGGAGGTGGAGCAAGTCAGCCGCTTCAAATCCCTGACGCCGGAACAGCGTCAGCTACTGCTCAGCGCCACCAAAGCGCCGGGGAAATATACCGAAGGCGTGGTGCTTTCACCGCGTGTGGAAGCGCTGTTCCGCGTGGTCTCCCCTGCCCTGTGGCTGGCGCTGGGAATGACGGAGAAATATGAAAAAGCAGAGCGGATGCGGATTATGCAGGAGTTTGGGTGTAGTGAGCTGGAGGCGGCGATGAGGGTGGCAGAAAGGTGTTTTATTACTGGCTAATTTGTAAGGATACATTATATGCAATAAAGTCTGGAGCGATTCAAATGCCGGAAGCAATCATTAAAACTTTAGCAGATCGCTTGGTAGGCAAGCGCTTTAAAACCGGGACTTCCCTAGTTTTACCTAGGGAAATGTTCTCTACCTGTCCCCCCCATAGTATACAGTAGTGGTGGAGGGGCCCGGGGTTGCTCTGTTATGATGAACATCTTCATCAATAATATACTTAGTCTACAACATAGACACAGAGATGTATATATGACAACACTATTTTCATGGACAGGTATAGATACGCATGGCCCAGCATCGATCTATATTGCTAGCGATAGCCGTATTTCATGGGGAGGAAATGCTACTTGGGACGTAGGCCGCAAAATATTTTCTTCAAGAAACCACCCCGAAATATTTGGTTATTGTGGGGCTGTAGCTTTTCCGATACAAGTACTTGGGCAATTAACTAACCTTATAGACGATGGGCTATTATTTGACGACTCTGACACTATAAAAATAAAAATAGAAAAGATTAAGTCTACGATTAAAAATAGCCTTATGGCAATGCCATCATGTCAAAGAGGAACTTGTGAGATATTATATGCAACTCGTATTAGTAATAGGATGAATTCATCCTTTCATGCAGCAATAATTAAAATAAGAACCGATGGTATTTATTCTGAAGAGTTTGTTCTTCCTGAAAAATCAGGGCTAATAGCGAGTTCTGGTAGTGGCAGCACTTCTTTAAAAAAATGGCATGATATTTGGGTAGGTAATCCTAGCCAAGATCCATTCCTATCTGGGAGAACTAGTCGAAATGTTTTTAGTGCATTTTGTGATTCGCTAGCATCTAAACAAGATACTTTTAGTGGAGGAGCTCCACAGCTCGTAGGAATTTATCGTGAAGGCGCAGCCAAAAATTTTGGAGTGATATATAATAACAAAAGATATCTTAATGGATTAGAGGTACCACCTTCGTGTGAATTAAACTCCATTGAATGGAGAAATGAATTATTTGAACGTTGCTGTGGTAACTCCATGAATGTTTTGGGAAAAGCTCAGCGGCAACCTAGATTAAAAGGATTATTAGATCCCTATTCATAACCAAATAAAATAGCCAGGCTTAGCTGGCTACTTTTATTAAGAGTGATGACCTTTAGCAACCCTACGGTACATGCCAATATCACTAATTTCACTAATAGTAAATTCTGTAAGATTTTTCTTCGCGGTACTACCAGGTCTTATCTCAAGTGTATATAATAGATCCAATAATTCCTTCCTACTATATTTTTGCTCAGAGAAATAACTTGATAAATCGTCTTTTGACATCTCCATCAACTCTTCAATTGACTTATGAGACATCTTTCTTGTTGCCAATATTATCTCTTCTATTATTTCAGCTCTTTTTAATTTACTTGAGTTTTTAGGTAAAAGCTCACTAAATGACTCTAACAACTCATTATTAGTCATCTCACTTTTATCTAATCCTGCCTTCGCACCATCAACACCAAGCCAGGATATCAATTTTTGGATGTCTATCATCGACAAATCCTCATAAACTCATTAGTCAAATTTCTAAACTGTGATGCCTGCTTATAGGCATTGTTAATCTGAACATCATACACTGAAATGCGCTCCGCCGCAGCTACTCGCAACCCATCCCCTTCAGTAACGTAATGTTCAAAGATGTCGCCAGCCTGCCTGAGTCGATTGTACTCCAATTGCTCCGTTTGTTTTAGCTCTTCTGCATACTCTCTTGCCATCATCCCCATTGCACCTGCGAACACCGTATCCCGATGAGAATCGCCAACGTTTAGAGCAGTTCTTAACATTGCAATATCATCATTAACATTTTTTATCTCACCAATGACTGTAGCCACACCGATAGATGATTGACGGTCTAATTTAACCGGGGATACACAATAATCAGATGCATATATTATAGACCTCATTACATCCGAAACTTCAGGGTGTGAATCTATAAGAATATAGTCATAATTACTTTCTATTGAAGAAAGTACAAATTTTATTGTTCTTAAATGCTGAAGAAGTGCCGCATTATTAGAACGTATATTATTTGTGCTTGGCAACTTATCAGTCGAAACAGTTGACAATCGAGGATCTGCAGGTATTACATCAATATTATTATCAAATTCTAAAATATCAATTTCCGAAGATTGCTCAGCCGCACTATACAGTTGCTGGTATTTATTAAATAAAGTAATCCCTTTAGGTGTATCATTCCCAAAATTCTCTATTAGCCTAGGAAAGAAACGACCAGTTATCCCACCTCGTTGATAATCTGCGTCTATAACCAAAACTTGCTTTTTATGATATCGACTTAATGCTTCTGCTATGTGATAACAAGATGTAGTTTTCCCAACACCACCTTTCTCACTAATGAAACCAACTATTACTGCCATTTAATCATTCCTTATATTTTTCCATTTTTGATTAAAAAAACAACAGATCACACTTGCTTGTCGATTAGTATAGCATCAGCATCCCCTCATAGTTCACCCGAAAAGCCATGTACCTGCCGGATTATCGCTTAGATCTCCGATTCATTACCCATTCTTTCGGCGTATTCCACTTAAGCAACCGCTCAACCGCCGTATCCTCCGACAAGAATTGGCGGGCAAGTTGCAGGCGTTCCACCATTTGTATTTTCTGTTGATCCTCAAGGCCAGCAGCATACAGTTCAGCTTCACGAAAAAACTGCTCTATACGCTTATCTTCTTCCCACTGCACCATAATCGCCTTTAGCTCGGTCAAGCTGGCGTTGCATGCTTCTTGTTCCCTTCTGAGCAGTTCCTTTTCCTGATATCTCTTCTCATCCAGTTCCCACTGAATCCGCCGTTTTTCAGCTTTGACTCTGGCCTCCTCCTGTTGCTTCTTAATCAACGGAACAGCATTACGCATCGCAGAAATGAGCTTCGGGATCTGGCTTATAAGGCCACATTGCTTTGTCTGTCGAAATTGCACCTGCCAGTTTGTTGACGAATACGGCGAGTAGAGCTGTAGCAGAAATCGCCCT
This sequence comes from Citrobacter sp. ANG330, assembly GCF_047467925.1. Taxonomy (NCBI): domain Bacteria; kingdom Pseudomonadati; phylum Pseudomonadota; class Gammaproteobacteria; order Enterobacterales; family Enterobacteriaceae; genus Citrobacter; species Citrobacter sp. ANG330. Next base: position 470,691 of record NZ_JASJUI010000003.1, read on the forward strand.
GTAGGTAAGGCATGCCTAATGACGTAGCGAAATGGCTTATCATACTTTCCCCTTATCCAGCGGATCATCGTTTCATCGCGAATGTATCGACCATTAATTTCTTTTGCTGGAACATATTCTGTCATTTCAGCCAAACTAAAGCCGAACAGCTTATCTTCAATACAAATAATGCTGGCTGAACAAGGGCGCCATAAACTGTCATAGCGTAAACCTCCCTCTTTTGGATCTTCTTTGATATCGATGCCCTGACAATGAAGTCCTTCATTTCCTTCAGCTAACCTTACCCAATAACCTTGCTTTCCCAGTGCAGCAAAGAACCGACTCAGAAAATCGATAGCACTGTTGAATCCCGTTTCTGAAACATTCAGATCGAGTAGCTTCTTTTTCGTTGGTTTGTAGTAGCCGTCTTTTGTGACGGAAGAGACGGGAAGGTAAGTTTTGAGATCATCGATCAGTGAATAGCCACTACCCGCTTTCCTTGCTCGCTTTCGCGGTGCTGGCGCTGCTACTTTCGATGATATTTTTGTGGGAAGAGTAATGTCCTGGCTGGTTTTTCTGGGGGATTTTACTACCTTGCCACTCTTCAAATCAGGCAAAGCAGGCACCGCCGGTGCAGTTCCTTTCGCCAGCGCCTTCCAGTATCCGGCGAGCGGCCTCGGTATCCGTAATTCAGCGCATCGCTTTGCCAGTTGCTCTGTGCTGATGTTATAGAAAGAAGTAATACGCTCCTCAGGCTCGCGCCAGACAAGGTGATACAGCCCCTCCCTATCGTCAGGTAACGTTTGAGTTGTATTAGATTGCAGGCTCTCAGACATGGCATCCTCCCTTGCGGGAAAGATTATCAGAGAATCTGAATGACAGGTGATTGAATCAAATCACCTTTTTTGATGAAAAGATTGTAAGAATATAGTACCAATTCAGCGCTGGAAACCTACTTAGCTAACTATGCGGTGCCTCGCATAATCCATAAGCTCCTCCCGTTGTTTACTTGAAAATGACCAAAATATCAGCATTAAATCAGCTAAATCATCATCTTCGGCATAGAAATAAGCCAACGGAACACGTAAAACCTCTGATAACTTCTGCACAATCTCAGTATTGGGTTCATGTACTCCCTTTTCATACCGGTTGATGCGTGTACTCGCAACAAACTCATCTATACCTGCCGCAATCCCCAAACGTTTTTGAGAAAGCCCACTGGCTAACCGAGCCTGTTTCAAGCGTCGGCAGAAAATATCGTTGTAATAATTAGTCGTTTTCATAACTACGAGAATCGTAGTTTTTGCTTGCCGCAGATACTACGATTAACGTAGTATTGTTATATGACTAGAAAGAGGTTCAGGCATCTTCATCGGATGAAGTGCTTAGCATTTGCCGAGACATATCCAGTAATCGTAACTGCAAGTCTGATGAAAGCGTGGCGAAGTTGAGAATCAGTTCAGCAAGATTCTCATCCGAAGTGAACAGCCATGGTAGGGGGACATTCAACACATCAGCTATCCGTGCAGCGGTTTCCATATCGGGCTCATGAACACCTTTCTCGTAGCGATTGAAACGGGTACTTGCAACAGAAGGATCTACAGCCGCAGCAATCCCCACAGCAGTCTGAGAAATGTCTAAGCGCTGTCGAGCTTCTTTTAATCGACGGATGAAAACATCCCGTTGTCTGAGTTGTTTTTGCATAACTACGAGATTCGTAGTTTTTTAACGACTTAGATACTACGAAAAACGTAGCATCAGGATTAGAGAGGTAAACGGAATGATTAAAAAAGACTGGCACCCTGCCGACATCATCGCCGCCCTGCACAAACGCGGCACCAGCATGGCAGCGGTCTCGCGGGAAGCGGGGCTGGCCTCCTCAACGCTGGCGAATGCGCTTTCACGTCCCTGGCCGAAAGGCGAGTGGCTGATTGCCCGCGCACTCAACGTTCACCCTTCGGAAATCTGGCCCAGCCGTTACGAGGAAGAAGGCGAACAGAGGCAACCCAAAAATCCGCTCCCCGTCAGGTGCAGGTTATGACTGTTGCCGACACCAGCCTGAACAGCATTCCCCCGCCGGTTCCGATTCAGCAGGCGGCCATACCACCGCCAGCAGAAATGCCGTTTCTTTCTGCCCCGGTTCATAACCACACCGCTTTTCACTACACCCGATTTACCCGCCACGCCCTGCTGCGCCCTATCGCCCGTGAAACGGGAAGTCGAATCTACCTTCAGGAACAACCCACCTGTGGTTTCTGGTATCTGAACCATGGCGTCATTGGCCTGCACCACACATTAAAAAATGGCAAAGAGCTGCTGGTCCGCGCCTGCCAGCAAGGTGAATGGTTTGGTTATCTGGGGTTGTTTGGTACGGAGTTCTATCACTGCCATGCCTGCGTTTTGCAGACCGCATCGCTGTGCCACGTCATTCCTCATTCCAACAGCGAGTTCCTGCGTCATTATCCGCAGTTTGCTCATTTCCTGTTAAACCAAGTAGTGGCGAATCTGTCCGATGCGGAGCATCGCATGACCTGGATCACCCGCTATCGCACCCGCCACCGGGTACTGAGCAGCCTCTGGTATCTAACGAGTTATTTTCCCGGCTATGACTGGACGTGGCGTGAAGTGGCAGAATTTGCCGGATGCGAGACAGAAACTGCATTACGGTTCAGCAAAGAACTAAGGCTGGCCGGAATACTGGATGACTCACAGCGTCGCCTGCACGTATGTCACCCAGAACAACTGGCAACACTATTGGCTGGCTCTCATAATTAGCACGCTCTGTTGGACACATATACTGATCAAATATCCAGAACAAATCGTTTAATCTGGGTCAAATGAGTGATATATTTTCACCCATAAACCCCTAGGAGGCGTTATGTCTGAATTCGATTTATTTGCGCAGGAACTGCTCGAAAAAGCAGAAGCTGAAGAAAAACAACAACAAGAGCGCGACAGGAAGCTGATTGATCGGGTACTTGAAATTTACGACCAGAAGTATGTCGCAGAACTGCTAAGAAAAATAGGTAAAAATGAGTGGAGCCGCGAAACCCTTAACCGCTGGATAAATGGCAAGTGTGAGCCAAAATCGCTTACCATGGCTGAAGAAGCGCTGTTACGGAAAATGCTGCCAGAGCAACCCGCTCATCATCCTGACTATGATTTCCGCTTTATTGACCTGTTTGCCGGTATTGGTGGTATCCGTAAAGGATTCGAGGCCATCGGCGGGCAATGCGTTTTTACCAGCGAATGGAATAAAGAAGCGGTACGTACCTACAAAGCAAACTGGTATAACGATGAAGACGCGCACACATTCAATCTGGATATCCGCGAAGTCACGCTAAGCGGTGAAGAAGGCATCTCAGAAGAGAAAGCCTACGCTCATATCGATCAACACATCCCGGATCATGACGTCCTGCTGGCCGGTTTTCCCTGCCAGCCATTCAGTCTGGCTGGGGTGAGTAAGAAAAATTCTCTCGGACGCGCACATGGGTTCGAATGTGAAGCCCAAGGGACTCTATTTTTCGATGTTGCCCGCATAATCAAGGCTAAGCAGCCAGCCATTTTTGTGCTGGAAAACGTTAAGAACCTTAAGAGTCATGATAAGGGTAAAACGTTTAAAGTCATTATGGATACCCTTGATGAATTAGGCTATGAAGTCGCTGATGCCAGTATCACAGGGAAAGATGATCCTAAAATTATTGATGGTAAAAATTTCCTGCCACAACATCGTGAACGTATTGTTCTGGTTGGATTCCGCCGAAACCTTAATATCCATCAGGGATTCACATTAAAGAATATTCATAAATTCTACCCTGAGAAAAGACCCACATTTGGTCAGCTTCTGGACCCTGCGGTTGACAGTAAATATATCCTGAGCCCTAAGTTATGGGAATATCTCTATAACTATGCTAAAAAGCATGCTGCCAAAGGTAATGGGTTCGGTTTTGGTCTGGTTGATCCGAATAATGAAAACAGCGTCGCGAGAACATTATCCGCTCGTTACCATAAAGATGGCTCTGAAATTCTCATCGACAGAGGATGGGATAAAGAACTCGGCGAAATCGATTTCTCTAATCCAGAGAATCAGGAACAAAGGCCAAGAAGACTGACGCCTCATGAGTGCGCCAGACTGATGGGTTTTGAACAACCCGGTGGCAAACCATTCCGGATCCCCGTTTCCGATACTCAGGCCTATCGCCAGTTTGGGAACTCAGTGGTTGTTCCCGTTTTCGAAGCCGTGGCAAAACTGCTTCAGCCTTATATTATGAAAGCCGCTGCAAGCAAGGCGACCAAAAAATAATATAAATAGCTCCCCCGGTATTTATCCGGGGGAAACTGATTCAAATTATTTAATCGACATACAATGATTTAGTTTCATCGATAAATGTTTCTAACGAAATAAGATATTCCCGGATAGCTTTCGGGTACTTATCATGAAGACTACTGGGCACAACCAACCTGACCCTTTCCTGCTGCATCTCCTGGAATTGAGCAACAGAAACACCTTCCTGAAGGGTAAAAAGATAAATATCCTGAATCCTGTCTGCCTCATTTAATATCTGCCGCCAGCGATCTTTACAGGTCGTTTTTACCGCTAACATACGCAACTTCTGCTCTGGAAAAGCTTCATCGTGATAAGCTTGCGCAGAGGGGAATAAAAAATCTGGCTTCTTATTTCCTTCCGTGACGGCCTGAGTCTCAAAAGTTGTCAGTCCGTGCTCATTAAAAAGCTGTTCAAGATGCAGCTCCAGTGATTTCCCGGCTCGTGATTTTCGTCTGTTACTCACGGAGTTCGCCAGTGCAATAAATTCATTTACTGAACCAAACCCAGACTGAACCGTACCCAGAACGTGCATTTCTTCCACCAGCAGGAAAATTTCATATTCAACGCGACGGCGTTCAATCAGTTGCTTATCCGGGCCAACAACATTTGGGGAATAGTGAGCTGCTGCATACTCAATAATCTCCTTACCAGAGGGGAAATTCGTTCTCCACTCTGCTGGGAGGCGATACGCACCGGTAACCGGCTCTTTTAAAGCCAGGCCACCCAGAATCTTATTTGCAGGACCATAGACCAACGATCCGGGAACAATTTCTCCAAGTGATGACTCAACAATATCTTCTTCTTCAGCGTCATGACACACCCAGATATCAACGAATTGACTATCTGCTCCCTGACGATGATCAAACGCCAATAAGGCCAGCGCCCCCGTGTTTTCAGGGTCTTGCAGAGGATTCTTTCCTCCTCCCCATCGGGTGATACGCTTTTCATTTCGGGTCTTACCAAAAAAACGGCCATTGTAATAAACGGCCCTGGCCTCGGTGTCCGGGCAACTGTGCGAGGAGGTATGTGCATTCAGCGTCACGGACGGGTTAAGATCCCTTGTATGATTAATTGAAGGGAAAAGATGCTCAACAATACCAGAAGGTATGTAAATGCCAACCTGATGCCCGCCCGTCGCACCAGTATCGTTGGCTGACAGGCGCTTGATGAACATATAGGTGTCACTGGTTGACTTATCTAAAAGCCATGAATGTAGCCCCGACATCATCACTTCCTCGCTGTAAAAATATCGCTGATTTATGCAGGGTTATCCTGCCACAGCTGCGTCTCTCTGAATATGCAGTTTTATGTTAAAAAATAAGATATTACTTCTTCAGACTATCTATCGCCGTCATCACTCTGGCCGGAGACTGCTGCACACGAATCTGCTGCGCCATATAGGTCATGTATGGATCCATATGGCTGAAGATCATGCGATATCCGGCACAAAGATGATTCAATCGATCGTTTACCCGATGCTTTGGACAACCACCCTGGCAGGCAAAGCGCCACGGACAACGATGGCAATCATCCGGGAGCTGTGCTTTCTGCTGGCCGAACCGCCGTTGTGCTTTACCCACAACCAACTTTTCCAGTGGCTGCTGTAGCAGATTACCCAGCCGGTGTTCTGCATCCACATAGTGATCGCAACTGTAAATATCGCCGTTCTGCTCAACTACCAGTCCGCGTCCACAGGTAGGCTGCATCACACACAGCGCCGGACTTTCACCCAGCCACGCCGCCAGCGTGTTATCAAAAAGCTGAACGAATACCCGCCCGACATCATGACGTACCCACTCATCAAAGATGGCGATAATAAACCGCCCGTAATCCTCTCCCGTCACGGACCAGGGCAACAACCCGCATTCGGCGTCATACTCCACCACCGGAATAAACTGGATAAATTCAGCCCCCACTTCACGCGTCAGAAAACGGTAAATTTCCAGTGGAGCTTGTGCCGTCACGTTGTTCACTACGGTCAGGATATTGACATCCACACCGTGACGATTCAGACAGTCCAGCGCCACCATCACCTGCTCAAACACAGGCTTACCGCTGCCCGTCTTGCGGTAATAGTTATGCAGATGCGCCGGGCCATCCAGCGATATGCCTACCAGAAACCGGTGCTGAGCCAGAAATGCCGCCCATTCGTTGTTAATCAGCACGCCGTTGGTCTGGAGGCTGTTGGTAACATGCTTATCCCCGGAATAGCTCTGCTGGAGCACCACGGCCCGGCGATAAAAATCAAGCCCGGCCAGCGTAGGCTCGCCGCCCTGCCAGGTAAAGTTCACCTCCGGGCCGGACGATGCCGCGATGTGCTGGCGAATATACATTTCCAGCACCTTATCGGACATATGCCGCTGTCCGCAGGTATCACGCAGCACGCCCTGCCCTTTAGCCAGATAAAAGCAGTAATCGCAGGCCAGATTGCAGCGCCAGCCCGCAGGCTTCGCCATCAGATGAAAAGCGTGTCTCATAGCGTCACCAGAATCAACGTGGCAATCATCAGCAATACCCCGGAGAAAACGCGCTGTAGCCAGCATTCAGGTAGCAGAGTGCGCAACCTCATGCTGATCGGCTGAAACGCCAGCGTGCAGAGAAAGATCACGGCCACAATAGCCATATTGACGTAACCAAACTGCATCGCCGGTGGCAATGCACCGGTATCCGGTGCCGTGCGATACAGATAGCTGACGACCGTTCCGGCGCTGCCGAACAGCATCATCCAGTTGCAGTACACCGCGATGTGCTGACGTGGGATCCCGGAGAGCTGCGACATCAGCGGCGCGAGCACGGAACCACCGCCCAGCCCGGTTAACCCAGCCACAGCACCTCCAGCGGTACACAGCAGCATCCCGGTACTGCGCGTCCGGTTATCCGGTTGTACGTTTTCCTGGGTTGTCTGGTGAGAATATCCACAGCGTAATGCCAACCCTACCAGCACCAGTGCAAACAGCATCAGCAGCACCTTATCCGACAGCAAAAAGCTGGCGTACACGCCCGCCTGCATTCCCGTCGCCATCCCCAGCGACCAGAGTACCAGCAGCCGCGTATTCAACCGGATCCCTTGTCGCCAGAAGGCGCAGACGTTAATCAACGCACTCAGCATCACCACCGTCAGGGAGGTCGCGGCCAACACCTGCACAGCGCATTGCGGAAACAACAAATGCAGCACCGGCACGAGCAGGATACTGCCCCCGACGCCGAACAGCGCCGAGAGCAGGCTGGTTGCCATACCACAGCCGCAGAGTGCGGTAATCATCCATGCAGTCATCACTTACTCCACCGGAACAATGACGGGCAGATCTTCACCAATCGCCGTCATTTTACGGCCAATATCCTGACGTAATTTATCGCGGATACGCGCATGTTCAGGGCTGGCAATCAAGTTCTGGCGCTCCCACGGGTCGTTCAGCAGATCATACAGCTGGCTCTCCACGTAAATCATCGCGGCAGACTCATTCCACGGATCGCTGCCGGGCGCGACAATTTCATATTTCCAGCGCGTGGTGCGCAGCGCCCGCCCGACTTCCGACTCACTAATCTGGATCAGCACCTCCTCGTCCCAGTACTCGGTATCGAGTGCGATTTGCAGATCACGCCCCACCATCGCATCCGGAACTGTTATGCCTGCGGCGCTCAGCATCGTGACCGGAATATCCAGCAGTGTTACCAGGTGCTCCACCGTTTTGCCGCCGCTGAACGGCCCGCCCCGCGCCACGCAGGGGATGCGAATACTGGACTCATGACACGAGCGTTTATATTCATCATTACGGGTACGGAAGTGACAGCCGTGATCGCTGAAGAACAGGATAATGGTGTTGTCGTATTTGCCGCTGGTCTTCAGGTAATCGACGATACGCCCGAGGTTTTCATCCAGGTTCTGGCACATGCCGTAATAATCAGGAAGGTTCTGCGGCCAGTCGCCTGGGCGGTTAATCAGATCCGGCGGCACCGCTGCGGTCTGGAAGCGTTCGGCATAGCCATCCGGGGCGACAAAACGCGCCATATCGTTCTGGAAGTGCGGCTCTAGGTAAGAGAGAAACAGCAGGAATGGGTTATCCCGCTGGCGATTTTTCAGGTAATCGAGCGCGAACGTAGTTTGGTCATCCACCCGGTAGCCATCGAAATGCACCGGCTGGTTATCGTTATCGAAAAAGTGACCGCCGTAAGGGTGCGATGTATGTTCCAGCGCATCTGCCGCCAGCCAGTATTGCCAGCCACCGCGCAGTGCTTCCGGCACAGGTTTTTCATCCAGATCTGCCAGGTGCCACTTCCCGATATAGGCAGTGTCATATCCCGCCTGATTGAACAGTTTCGCCAGCGTCACCTCATCCTGTCGCATGGCGATATTATTGCGATAACAGCCGTTCTGCGTAGGGTAACGCCCGGTTTGCAGGCACGAACGCGCCGGGCCGCAAACCGGCTGGACGGTAAAGGCGTTTTCGAACTTCACGCCCTCGCGGGCAAGCTGGTCCAGCACCGGGGTTGTACTGACGGCAGGGTTGTAGCAGCCCACCGTGTCCCAGCGCTGTTGATCGGTGAAAAAGACCAGAATATTCGGTTGCATAATGTTCTCTCCATTAGAGTGTGGCAGGCGCGCAGGCATCTGCCGTTTTCTGGCGTGGGGTTGAAGTCAGCAGGAAAGCGGACAGCAGAGTGAAGGCGGCTGTAATACTGCCAAGGATCAGATAGGTGTTATGAAAGCCGATGGTGTCGTACAGATGGCCTGCAACTGTAGATAAAACAATGGCGGCGGATTGCTTGATAAACATCACGCCCACCAGATAGATGGTCCCAGACAGACGGGTATCAAAAACGTCAGTGATATATTTGAAAATACCAATTAACAGGAAAGGCACTTCAAAATTATGCAGCATACGTAAGAAGAGCACTTCAATCGGCCCGGTAGCAAAGGACGAACCAACGATCCGAATCGTCATAATGGTACCGGTAATTAATAATGCATTCTTGCTACCAATATATTTATTAATCAGCAGTGGAATAAAAAACATCACAGCGGCATCGCCAAGATTCCCGGCTGTAGTGATATATCCGAACGCTCTCGCTGCCTGTTCCTGATGGTCAAAGAAACGGGTAAAGAAATTAATAAACTGCTGGTCGAAGACATCATAAATACAGGCCACACCTAATACATATAATGTGAAATACCAGAACCGGCGGAGTTTAAACAACTCCCACACGCTGACCTTCTGCTGGCGGACTTGTTCCGCTTCAATGCCCGGCAACGGCTCAGAACGGGCAACCAGCAGGATCACCACCAGCAGTAAAGCCAGCGTCGACCCGATCCAGTAAATCCATGTTGGATCGAAACCATACAGAATGCCGGAAATGGTCGCGCAGGCTGCCGATCCGAAGCAGCCAAACAGCCGGGGGCGACCATACTCAAAGCCCCGATTACGGCTGACTTTCTCGACAAAGGCTTCCACCGAGCCATAGCCTGCGTGGAAGATAAATCCCAGATACAGCCCGCCCACCACCAGCCCAATCGCAAAGTGGCTTTGCAGCAGCGGGGTGTACACGTAAATAAAGAACGGCGCGAAGAGCACCATCAGGATAACAATCAGCCACAGTAAGTGTTTTTTCGGCCCCAGCTTATCCGTTACCCAGCCCAGCAGTGGTTGCAGACAAATAGCCGCCACGGCGAAGGAAGAAAACACCATACCAATATGCGTTTTATCCAGCCCCACCATCCGGGTTAGCCACATGGGTAAAAACAAGAAGCAGGAAGACCAGTTGTAGTAATAGAACAGGAAAAAGAATCCCCAGAGGATCACATTCCATTTTGTATCGCGTTGAATAGCCATAATGCCCTCAGAGTCGGAATATCATCAGATTCAGAATAAAGAGCACCTAAAAACCTGCTTATAACCGTTGTCATAACGCCACAGGAAATTAGCGTGAACGGATACACAGTTTATGGCTGATTTATTTATTCGCAGCGGCAAACTCTTTTTCCGCATGGAACAAATGAAGTGAAGCGGATCATAAATAACGGACTGTCGTATATGATAATGGTCATAAGCCTCCCGTTTGTTTCCTGTCATCGTTTTTTGAATTTCAACAAACAGGATGGCAAGTATGAAAAAAACAACCGGATGGCTCTCTTTACTGGCGCTGTCAATTTCTCTGGTCTGCCACCAGGCGGCGGCAAGCAGTCGCTTACCTGCATCGGCAATTCGCGTAATGGATGCGCAGGGTAATAATGTCAGTCAACCTCTGCTGGACAATAATCCGGCAACCCAATGGCAGTCAAAGCTGGATTACAATCGCTGGCTGGAGATGGACTTAAAAGGCACGTACCAGCTTAGCGAGCTACAGCTCTCTACCCCAGCGCGCTTCGACGTCTACAGCAGCGATGATGGCGTTACTTACCGCAAAATCGCCTCCGCAAAGACTGGCAAACCGAACGACCGACTGCCGCTTAACGTTCGCGCCAGCCGTCTGCGCATCAACATCACCGACTATTCGGCGGGTACAAAGGGCGTAGTCAACGATATCTCTCTGATGGGGGATAAAATCAGCGATACCGCGCCGACGCCGCCTGCAATTCAGGTCGCCGATTACGCATCCACCGAGTGGGCAAAACGCCATGAGCGCCGTCAGAACATGACGTATCGCCAGCAGGAAGTCATCAGCGAAGCGCAGGCACTGGTTGAGCGGGTGCTCGGCGCACAGTACCAGAACCGCTTTATCTTCGCGGTTGCGCCCTCCACCACCGGCAAAGACAGCTTCACCGTAAAAGCAACTGACGGCAAAATCAGCATCAGCGGACCAAACGGTATTTCGCTGGCCTCCGGGCTGAACTGGTATCTGAAAAATTATCTGCACGTTAATTACGACCCGCTGAATGTGTCCAATCTGGCGATACCGACAGACTGGCCGATGCCGCAGGGCGTGACGGAAAAAGCGACGCCGTATCAGTACAAGTATGCCCTTAACTTCTGCACGCCGTCCTACACCATGGCGTTCTGGCGCTGGCACGATTACGAGAAATTCCTCGACTGGGCGGCAATGAACGGCGTCAACCTGATGCTGGATGTTGTCGGTCAGGAAGAGGTCCAACGGCGGATGCTGAACCAGTTCGGCTACAGCGATAATGATGTGCGCCAGTACCTCCCCGGCCCGGCCTACTTCGGTTGGATCTACATGGCGAATATGCAGAGCTTCGGCGGCCCGCTGCCGCAGAGCTGGTTTGCCCAGCGCACCGAGCTGGCACGTAAAATCCACGACAGGATGGAAGTGTATGGCATCACGCCGGTCTTCCCCGGTTTTGCCGGGCAGGTACCGGATACTTTCGCCGCCAAAAACCCACAGGCGCAGGTGATCGATCAGGGCGACTGGGTTGGCTTTGTCCGCCCACCGATGCTGCGTACCTACGTTAAGCAGGGCGAGGACTATTTCAGCAAAGTCGCCGACGTTTATTATCAGACGCTGAAAACCACCTTCGGCGATATCAGCCACTACTACGCCGTCGATCCGTTCCATGAGGGTGGCAACCGCGCCGATCTGGACATGGTGAAAGTGGCGCAGACCGTGCAAAACAAGATGCTGGAGCACGACAAAAATGCGGTATGGATTATCCAGAACTGGCAGGAAAACCCCACCGACGATTTCCTGAATGGCCTGAAGAAGGATCACGCGCTAATCCTCGATCTCTACGCCGATAACAAGCCCAACCATAAGATCCGCCACGAGTTCAGCAACACGCCATGGATCTGGAACATGCTACATGCCTTCGGTGGCCGCATGGGCTTCTCCGGGATGCCGGAAGTACTGGCGCAGGAGATCCCGCAATCGCTGGCAGAGTCGAAGTACATGAAAGGTGTCGGCGTCACCGCTGAATCGCTCGGCACCAACCCGATGCTGTACGAAATGCTCTATGACATGGCATGGGAAAAATCCCCCATCTCTTCAACGGCGTATATCCACAGTTGGCTCACCAGCCGCTACGGCGCGCAGTCGCCGGAGATTGAACAGGCGTGGGATATCATGGTGAAAACCGCCTACCACCGCCGCAAAGACCGCCAACGGGCTGAAGATTCGATCATTGACGCCAAACCGGGCTTCGGCGTCACCCGCGCCTGCACCTACTACACCGCGCTTATCGACTATGACAAGGCCGAATTTGAAAAAATCCTGCCGCTCTACCTGAGCGTTTACGACCGCTTCAAGGCTAACCCGGCGTATCAGCACGATCTGGTGGATATCACCCGTCAGGTGCTAGCTAACGCCTCGTATGAATATTACCGCGCCTTTGAAGATGCGTGGATGGCGAAGGATTACAGCACTTTCAATCAGCTTTCCGGCAAGTTCCTGCGTCTTATCAAGCTTCAGGACAAAGTCCTGAGCACCCGCCCGGAATTTATGCTCGGTACCTGGATCAACAGCGCCCGCACGATGCTGGATGGCATGGACGACTGGACCCGCGACCAATTCGAGTTTAACGCCCGGGTGATGGTCACTACCTGGGGAACCGAGCAGGCCGCCGACGCCGGGCTGCGCGATTACTCTAACCGCCAGTGGCAGGGGCTGACCGGTGACTTCTACTACCAGCGCTGGGCAACCTGGATTCAGGCGCTGAAGAGCGCGGCGGCGACCGGGCAGAAGCAGGATGCTATCAAGGTCAATTGGTTCCCGCTGGAATATCGCTGGGTTAACCAGAGTGGCAATGGCTACCCGACGCAACCTTCCGGGCGCGATATCCGCCAACTGGCTCAGCAGGTGCTGGCAGAGTTCTCCGTCACCAGCGAAGACTTACGTCCATACCGGGAAAGTAAGGATAAGCGCAATCTGGCGCTGAATAAGCCAGTCTTTACCCATGGCGATATTATCAACGCCGAATTCTCGACCGAACGCGTGGTGGACGGACAGCCCTCAACGCTTTGGGGCAATAAAACCTGGCCTGCGGATCTGATTATCGATCTTCAGGGCGTACAGAAGGTAGACGGTATCGAGCTGGAGTTTGAGCAGACGGCGGAGGATATGCGAAATCCGGTAGTCTCCGGCTGGACGGTAGAAATTCAGGACGCACAGGGTAACTGGCGCACCATTCAGGATAAATCAAAAGACTTCTCGCAAAAGCAGGTCGTCAATGCGGTGCCGTACAAAGGCAAAGCGCAGAAAGTCAGGGTCACGCTGACCGGCGCAGATTTCAAACTGCGCCCGGATCTGAAGCCACAGCTGGCAGAAATCCGCGTGCTGGCGGCAACCCAATAACCCCATCCTGATGCCCCGGAGAATGCCCGTTCTGCGGCATTCTCCCTTTCTGCGAGAAACTTTATGAACAGAAATACCCTGCTCTGCGCCCTGCCGTTACTGGCTTCCGGCATCGGTCTACCTGTGATGGCGGCAGATATTGATACCGATGATATTCAGCAAAAGGTCGATACCGGCCTTAATCAACAGCCAGTATCAAAGCCCTGGAAAATCCGCGCGGGCCTGCTGATTGAAACCGAAAACAAAGAAGGGCAGTCGTTTGATAAAGACGGCTTTTTTGAACCCACCCTGTGGATGGATTTTTCCCGCGATCGCTGGACGTTTTACGGTTCCTATTATCAGGAAACCCACGGCACCAATTACAGCGATGGATTCAGCCGCGACAACTGGTTTAACCAATACGAATTTGACGCCCGCTATCTGATGGTAGACCAAAAAGATCTGGCGCTGGGCATGACCTTCCACTTCAGAAATTACACCTTCATCTATCAGGATAACCCGGAAAAAACGCAGTCCGGCGGCTATAACTCCCAGCGCTGGTCGTTCCAGCCGGACTGGCGAATTAACTTCACCGATAAATTCAAATCCACCGGCTGGGTGACGGTCTACAACTGGTACAACAATCTGCATGAAAATGGTCTTGCGAATCGGGAATTAAAAGGCGAAGGCGGCTTCGAATACCGCTTTAACCCGACCATCGCGGTGCGGCTGAATTACTTTATCGACCGGGGCTGGAATACCAACAGCGACGACCAGACCGGTGAGTTCTGCCGCTCGCAGCTGCGCCCTTATATTCCAATCACCTTCTCACTGTTTGACGCAGGCCCCACCACCATCACCCCTTATGGGCGCTGGACGCTGGATGTCTGGTCGCAAAATGCCTCACGCAATCAACGGATGCATACCACGGAAACCCGCACCGGCATCTTTATCGAGCAAAAGCTGTCGCCCCATCTCTCCATGACGCTGGATTACGCCTATGAAGTGCAGGCCCGGCATGATTTATCTCCCGGCGATAAGCCTGTTGTGAAGTTCCACAAAACCGGCCTCGGTTTTATCTATAGCTTCTGAAAAAGGATTACCATCATGAGTACACCAATATTACCGTTCCTGCCCGATAACGCAGACTGGATCTATCAACCCGATCTCAGCGACGAATTTAACGGTCCGGACCTTGACCCGCGCTGGTGCCCATATTACCAGGCAAGCTGGGGCGACCTGGATGCCTCCCGCGCCCGCTACCGCTTTATTACTGAATCAGACGGCACCGTCAGTCTGGAACTGTACGTCGATAATGCCGGGCAGGGATACTGGCAACCATGGCGCGCCAGCAACAATACTTACAAGGTGGCAGGTATCACCGGCGGCGCACGGGATTATATGAATATGTGGCCGAGCGGCGGTTTTCCTATTACCAACCATGTACCTTACTACGATGGTTTTGCCACCCGTTACGGCTACTTTGAAATTCGCACCCGCTTTCTGAGCGGCAGTGGGCTGGCACCAGCTTTCTGGTTCCTGGGGATGCAGGATGCGGTGTACACCGAAAATATGGAGGTCGATTCACCGGAAGTCTTCACCCTAGAGAACGTCGTTAAGTTTAATCTGCTGCCTCGACAAGGAGAGGCGAGCCAGTCGCTGGTGACAGCTTATGGTGAGGGCGCTACGCTACCGGATCTGGATGATGGCTACCATATTTACGGCCTAGAATGGGATCCTGAATATCTGAAGCTCTATATTGACGGACAACTGGTTTCCACCATTGAGTCAACAATCGACTACCGCATGTTCCCGCTGATTTCCCTCAATCACCATGAGACCAATAACGCCGAAGTGGGCAATATCTACGATAACGATCCACCGCTGCCCAACGATGAGACGTTTACCATCGATTATTACCGGGTCTTTAAAAAAGCGGATACACCCGCCGACCCGTGGCCTAATTATCAGAACCCGCTGCTGCCCGGATACAATATTGCCGAACGCGCCTTTATTAATATCTATGGCTATGACGGCGATAACTCCACCTCACGGGAAGGCAAGCTCAACGATGGAGATCACTTCAGCATCGCGGACACCTATCCGAAAGGTAGCGGCACCGAAGAGGAGAATGAGCGTTGGTATAACGACCAGTTCCGCTATATCTATATTGAATGGCATCAGCCGGTGGACTTCGACACGCTGATCCTCTATGCCACACTGGCACAATCCACCGCGCCGCAGAATATCCGTATTGAAGTTTCCGCCGACGGCTACGGTGACTGGATCGTTGTGAAGCCAGATTTCGATCTGGACTGGCAGACGGACGATCCGGGTATTGCTGAAGGGCTGAAAATTACGCTGGATACGCCATTGCAGCAGAATCAACACGCCCGTATCGTCATCAATACCGCGCCGGAAAGCTACGCTTTGAGCGAAATTGAAATCGGCACACAAATTAACGCCACTACCCGCTTTAAATAATTCTCCACGGCGGCATCCCTGCCGCCGTTAATTTTCCCATCTGGATATTGAGTTTCGACGGGAAAACCTTCATAGAGTGCGATAAACCCACGGCATCCGTCTCATCCGGAGTGCCATATGTTTGTTCGCCGCGCTGCCCTATTCTTACTCATCTCGCTAACTGTGCCTGCCGCGCAGGCCATCACCACGCCGGAAATCGCCGCCTCCGCATTGTCGCCGGAATGCGTGCAGTACCAGATCGTGGGCGTCTGCTACTGGCTGTTCTGTTCGCCGTTTGGTTGCTCGGTACGTACATCGGTGAAAGTACGCCATTTTCGCCCGGATCTAGTGGTTTCAGCCTACAGTGTAACCGGGCAAAACCCGTGGGCTGAGATGTCGCCGTTAAGCTCGCCGCTGCCTGGTATCGCTGAAACCGGTGGTGATACCAATCCCCGCGCTGTCGGCCAGCACAGCAAAGTCCGCTTCAAGAACGCCGATGCAATAGGCTTTCCTGCCGGTGATGCATTGGCAAATTTCTTCTCTCAGTTTGGCTACGTCTGCGCCCCGTCATCACAGCCTCTTCTCCCCTACTTTCTCAGCACCCTGGATACGCTCGCCTGGCGCAGCGGTGTACCGGAAATGTTTTACCCGGAGGCATTAACGCCCGGACTGCGCGAAGTGAGTAAAGACGGCGATATGTGGGGCAATGTCTACCCGCGAGCCGGGGGGCTCAGCCAGACGCATGACTATAAGGCCGGAGCGGTCATCGCCCAACGCTCTGCCGATCTAGTAACGCGCAGTGGTCAGCCGCATGTTTATATTCCGCTGACCGCCTCTTCACACGATGGCTACTGGCCTCCGAATCCTGTTAAGGAAGGCGACAGCAATAACCACCAGTGGCAGATGCTGGTTCCTAAAAAATCTGCCTCATGCGCCATCTTCCCGGATGGTTCCACCACTGACTCTTACGCCGATAAACTGGCAGAAGATGGCGCATATGTCTGGACGCTGTGGCGGCCCTATAAATGCTGCCCGCGTCGTGGGCAGACCTTTCTTGGCAGCAGTGGAGGTTAACTATGCGCTCAGCCTGGTGTCTTCTGTTCGTCGCCTTTCTCACCCCGGCAGCCGATAAATATCAATACAAACAACAGGGGGCGATCAGCGACTGGATGTATTACCGCATCGGCGGCGGTGCGGCCATTCCCCCTTCAGCAACCCGGCGTAACACCTTCCCGCTGACGGCAGGCGTAAGCTGGAACAGCGATATGATGTGCGGTAATTTCGATATCGATACCACGGTACGCAACCAACTCAACGGTATGACGGACGGGTTCCAGCAACTGATGGGCGAGGTTATCGAAAGCGCGACCAGCGCGGTCGCCAGCCTGCCTGCGATGGTGATCCAGCGAGCCAATCCCCAGCTCTACGATCTGCTAACCAACGGTGTGCTTCAGGGACGCCTCGACTTCGATAAGTCACTGTTAAGCTGCCAGAAGATGGCAGGCAAGATGACCGATTATGCGCTCGGTCCGGCATGGACGCAGAGCGCTCAGGCGGAGAACTATCAGGGAATTGCGGCCAGCGAAAAAGACGCCGTTCGCGCCGACCAGAGAGCGGCCGAAGAAGCGGCAGAGAAAGGCAAACGCTGGGTTGGTGGCGAACATCGCGGCGGTAAAGGCCAGCCGCCCATCAAACTGGTTCGCGATACGACGGTCGCAGGCTACAACATCCTCAATAATCGCAGCGCAACAAGCACCAGTTCGGTATCCAGCAACGACTGCCAGGGTAAGTTGTGTCAGGTCTGGAGCAAACCCGACGACGCCGCACAATGGCTGACGCGGGTAGTTGGCGAACAGACCATTAACGTCGCCCCGGACAACGATCAGTCTGGCGACACTGACCAGCAAAGCGGCGCACAATCCGGTGTCGGACTGACGCTGCTGATTCAGGAAGAGCAGGATAAGATCCAGCCGCTGATTATCGATATGGTGAACCGCAGCCAGCCCGTTAACGATGACACACTGGCGCAAGCCAGCGGCGGCGAACTGCATCTGACACGCGGCGTCATTGAAGCTCTGCGCGACGATCCTGATGCAGCGGTACTTATCCAGCGGCTCTCCGGCGAACTGGCACTTTCCCGCGTGATGGAACAGGCGCTGATGGCCCGGCGCACGCTGCTGGCTGGGATGCGCGAACCTAATATTTCCGGTGAAAAGGAGGCGCAAACCGCACTGACCCAGACCATCGCCCAGCTCGACCAGGAACTGTCACAGCTTAAGCTGGAACTGGATATGCGCCAGTCGCTGGCAGATAACGCCGCGCTCACCATCCTTGAACGCCAGACAACGCGAGCGAAGACCAAAGGCCAGGCTGTCGGCGTAGAAGACGACACAGACAAACGGGTGGACGATCTCAGCAAACCCACTGACGGGGATACGCAATGAAACGGCTGATGCTCTCCGGCACCCTGCTGCTAATCTGCATGGCAGTGATGTTTTATCTATCATCAGGTAACGCACCGCAGATTAACCGCAGCGATCTGCTGCTCTGGCGTATAACGCTGTACGCTGCAATGTCCGGTGTGGGCTGGCGTCTGTACGATCGCTTCCCTCCGTATCGCCCGGCCATCCGCCGTATCGCGCTATGGTTTATCGTACTGATCGCACTCAATGAGATTGTGCCGGAGGTGTTCCGGTGACAACCAACAGCTATCTGGAATACTTTCTGACGCTGCTCGGCTGGGTGGTCAATAACGGACTGTGGAACGCGATCAGCGCCACCGGGTTGTTCGCCCTGCCGCTGCTGATTAAATTGCTGGCGCTGTGGTTACAGGCCAGAAGCCAGGGAGCGGATGAAGGCAACAAAGCCGCGCTCTCTCTGCTCTGGACCGAGCACCTGATGTACACCTCGTTGCTGGTCATTATGTTCACCTGCGTGCCAATGTTGAACATCGACCTCGATACCATCAAATATGACACCACGCGCTCAAAGCAGTGCGGCATGTCGGTGCCACAGCCCGCCGATACCGGCTATCAACCGATTATAAACTCGCTGGGCGGTAAAACCGCCGCCGTCCCGGTCTGGTGGTACTTTATTCATATGATCAGCAAAGGCATCACCAGCGCAACGGTTGCCACCCTGCCCTGCCAGCCAGACCTGCGTCAGATCCGCTTTGAGGTGCAGCACACCCGAATCAAGGATCCAGCGTTGGCACAGGAATTGCGGGATTTTGTCGAGGAGTGTTATGCCCCTTCCCGCGCCCGCCTGAAATTCCGCGCCGGAGAGCTGGACGATGACACCAGTGACGATACGGCCTGGCTGGGATCATCTTATTTTCTCAACACGGCGGGTTACTACGATACCGACCATGCGCTTTCACCACATAGCGACTGGTCGTATAGCGCATCACGCGATGCCGGGCTGGCCGATACAGGCGCGGGCGGCTACCCCACCTGCAAACAGTGGTGGGCCAACGACACTGTTGGGCTGAAGGCCCGACTCCTGCAACTCCCGGCCCCGGATATCTGGACGGCATTTAAAAAGATCGGCCAATCGCAGGCAGTATATGAAGAGGCCGTGCTGCGCTCGCTGGTCAGTGAACGCAATATGCAGGTATCGCAGGATGGACGTGTCTACCCCGGCTACGGCGGTAATGTCGATGGCACTGTCGCCAATGCCGCCACCCGGCTGGCATCCAGCGCCGGAAATATCCTCGGCAGCATAGCGGCGTTCCCGGCGTTCGACAGCGTGCGCCAGGCACTACCGATGGTACAGGCGCTACTGCAAATGGCGCTAGTGATCTGTATTCCGCTGGTAACGCTCTGCTCGGCGTGGGACGTGAAGGTGGTAATGACGCTGACATTTGTGCAGTTCGCGCTGTTCTTCCTCACCTTCTGGTGGGAACTGGCGCGGTGGCTCGATAGCTGGCTGCTGGATGTACTCTACAACAGCGATACCCACAGTAGCTGGAATCTGGCCGGGA
The DNA here is from genome assembly GCF_047467925.1 of Citrobacter sp. ANG330. Taxonomy (NCBI): domain Bacteria; kingdom Pseudomonadati; phylum Pseudomonadota; class Gammaproteobacteria; order Enterobacterales; family Enterobacteriaceae; genus Citrobacter; species Citrobacter sp. ANG330. The sequence continues at coordinate 490,661 of NZ_JASJUI010000003.1, forward strand.
TACAGAATACGCAGGATGACGTGATTATCAATCTGGTGATGGGATCGATGTTTCTGGTGCTGCCGACGTTCTGGCTAGGTGCTATGACCTGGGCAGGAGTGAGGGTTGGCGTGGCGGTGAACGGGGCGCTGGCGGGTGGGGTTAAGGTGGCGCAGGATAGCGGGGGGAAAGCTGGGGGGATTATTGGAAGGTGAATTGCCAAATTTACGCCCGATGCACACACAAAATGTATTGAAATATCTCTTTTAATTGAAAAACAGATTCTATATTTTATAGACTAGGACTGTTCCAAATATCTGTAACACCTTATTTTTAATGATCTTCACATAAGTCTCAATTATTTTAGTTAATTTACAGCCAGCTAATTAACTTCTTGATATATATGCATTAACATCGTTGAATGTCGGCAGTATATACACTGGTGGGCGGATTATTTTAAAGTTAATCGCAACATAGGGATTGCGACTTTAATAATAAAATGTGGCAAACCACTTAATGAGAATATTATTTTCATTGCAAATAAAAAAGGCATATAAAATACTTTGAGTACAGCAATCGATATTTATTATTGTTTTAATATTACATACATACCTTCGTGACCTTTTGTAAGAGATAGAATGTTGTGGCAATTTTTTATGCCCAGACCAATAGGTCTGGGCTCAGATATCAGCTTTTTAATCTACGTTGGATTAATTTCTTATAAATTTTAATTATTTCAATAAACTCATGCTCTTCGATGATATCTGAAAGAACGGACCTCCCACTGCTTAGAAGAATTTCATCTATATTAGCTTTATTTTTGAATTTATTAGAGAAGTCCAGAAACAATTGCGATGATATTTCTTTATAGGGTATCGGTAGTCTTCTAAATTCGTTAGGAACAAGCTCTAGAACACCACCTCCGTAATACCGTCCATATAACTCAGCAAAGCATAAAGTTAGAGGGTTATAGAAAGAGTATATTAAAGATTCGATATTATAACCCTCATTAACTACCAGGTTATATGCAGCATCAGTCGTAAGGATCTCAAAATTATTTTTATGCAGTTTAGGGTACTCATTACATCTCTTAAAGAAAAAACCCTCTCCAGGTGGTACCTTAGGAACTACGTACCAATTTTTTCTTCGCTGACATTTATAACGTTTATGAAGTTCTAAGGACTCTCCAAGTTTTAAATAGTCTTCAACTCGCTCTGATGAATTTTTGATGTAACCGGATAAATCGATAAAATAACTCGGCTTGTTTGAATTTACTAATTCGTTAAAATCACTTTCATTAAAAACTATATTATTTTGAAAAAATTGACTTTTTTGAATTATTGGAGAAACATATTTCTGCAATGAGTATTCTTCTATTTTTCTTTTCGATACTATAAAGAAACTGTTTGCAGCGGTTACTATGCCAGGTCTAGAAGTTGCGTAACTACCTATACTCTTTAATTTACCTGCTAGTCTTGTCAGAAAATTCAACTCGTAATCAGATAACGTTAATGAACTCCATTTGATGTTTTCATCTTGAGAAATTAATCTCCTACATTTATCTGCGGTGTGGTGCAAAAGTTTATTTTTTTTATTTTTATCAAACTCAAGATCATTTAAAAACAATCCTTTTCTTTTAGAATTTTTAAACGCCAGCAGGATTATAGTATCTTGTTCAGCCATATCAAAGGCGAGCTTATTTGATGTGTATATTTCTATTCGTGAAAAATTTGACGTAAGATACGATTGTATATAGCTACCAAACTTCACCTGTAACAAATCAAATGGAAGCACTAAAGCCATTACACCATTATCTTCAAGCATTGAAGTACAACGAACAATAAATGATGTCCATATATTTTTATCTGCTAAGCTAGGAATGGATGCTGCCGAAAGAATTTCACGACATCTCTCTATCTGATTCCTTGTTAAATGTTTCTTTGATATATATGGTGGATTTCCAACTATAACGTCGAATTTTTTTGTACTTTCATAATATAAAAAATCAGAGTTTATAACCCTGATTTTTTCTTGATTAATAAATTTATCTTCAAGAAGACTCGCCGACTCTTTATTTATTTCAACTAATGACGCATCTACTACAATCCTAGGATTTTTTCTAAGTAAGTGGTCAATGAAGCGCCCATCTCCAGCACTTGGTTCAAGAACATTAACACTCTGTTTTTTTATGTTTTTTATAGGTAGTTTATTTATGATAAAATCAATAAGAAATTTTGGCGTATAAAAAACCCCGAATTCTTTACTCATCTTTGTTATAATTCTCGTTGTAGTTGTCTGTATTTATCCATTTGTTCGATGGAGTCTAATAATAATTTTTTTAATTCATCATACAATGGATTGCTCTCAGGGGTTTCTCTGAGTTTCTTACTTATTCTTGGTACTAATTCGTAAAAATAATCGGCGAGCCAAAATATTTCATGTCGCTTTAACCCAAACTTTAGCTTGTGATACATATATTTTGCAGCAAGATTCCCTTCTTGATACTTAATTTTACCTGATGAGTCCCTGTAAAATGACGTAGCGTAGACCTCATCGCAAGGCTCAATATATCCAACATTATTGAAGATCCTTTCATTCTCGGTCGGACCACACCAGTCATTACTTTTAGCTATATTACACGTGGGGCAAGAATAAACCAAGTTAGAATATTCGTTTTCAAGATGTTTAAATTTGCTTTTGGGTGCAAAATGATCTATGTGAAAACATTTTCCTGAGCCATAATAAACATGGTGAGTTCCACAATAGCCACAACAGCAAAAAAAATCTTTTGATAATGCTGCTTTATATAAATTGTATTTACTCAGCTTTTGTTGCTTTGTTCTTTTAGGATTATTTTTTCTCAGCGGGAACATATAAAGTATCCATTTTTTCTAAAATATCTTCTGCTCTATTAATTAATTCTTTAATGTTACCAATGTGCTGTGAAGTTTTTAAATGTTTCGGTATTTTGACATCATTGTTTAAGCTAGATTCTAGAAACTCATCTAATTCAACAAGCCTATTTTCTTGATCTAATGTCAAACTAGTTAAAGAAGTTAACTTCGCAAACTCGTCAGATGCCTTTTGTAACTCACTAATATAGTGCTCTATACTTTTACGGATTTTTAATTCAAAAAGTTTTTTACTTTCTGTATCACAACCAAATGGAATACTTTTACTATACACTATGTGCGTATCGAAAGATTCGGAAATAGCATCATCAGCAAATGAAGTTAATATGATACAAGGGAAATTTTTTCTTTTATTTCTTATTGAGTCGAAGACTCTTACTCCATTATAATTTATATTTACGTACTCATTAATTTGAAAGTCAATGACTAATATATCTAGATTACTTGAGTTTATTTCATCGATTAGCTCTTCAATAGACGGTTTTGGTTTAAAGTCAATGAATTCATAGATATCATATTTTTTTATGAAGTCATAGAACCGTGCAATATCTGATTCATCTTCATCAAGATATCCCATTCTAAATTTATTCATAAATATTACCTTATTTATGGAAATATTATCTCAAGAGAAAAACCTGAAGTGCCTGGTAAAATAGTACAGCTTGCATTATATTGCTCAAGTGATTTTTTCACTAACCACATCCCCATGCCAGTGCCAATCTCTTTACCATATTTATCTCTTTTTGTTGTATATGTCGCTTGGAAAATATCTTGTGCGTTTACGATGTCTTTACTTAATCCAGGGCCACTATCTTCATATCTAATGTGAAATCCATCAGATAGTTTTTCAGTTGAAATTTCTATATTTCTACATTCACTCGACACTTCGTTACGAATAAATACATCTAAAGAGTTAATTAAAAGGTTATTAAATATACAATCCAAGTCGATTTCAAATGATTTCAATCGATAGTCCGTACTTTTATTTTGTAATGTAAGGTTAACACAACGCTCATCTAATGTGTCACTCCATTCGGTCTTGAAGTTTTCAAGATAATCAGCGATATTAATATTTTGTTGATTGCGTTTGTCTTTACGTATAGTTCTGAGTGTATATTGTAACCACTGTTTTAATTTTTTATCTTCTTTTTCAAATAAATCCAATCTATAATAAGGGTTATCATATTTGTAAATATTAGAAAGTGATGCCTCATCGATTAAGGGGGCGATTAATTGTTTAATTTCATCAAATCGACTTCCTAACTTGATTTGAAGATTCTCTAATTCATGTGTAAAAGAAGCTATTGTTACACCACTTGATGCAAACACTCTTAATAAGGAGTTCTCTTCACGCATCTCAGTAAGTTCTTTTGCTAACCCTTCTTTTTCCTCCTTCTCCTTCAGGTAAACAGTGGCAATAGTTTCGTTATCTGTTTTTTTCGATTTGCGCTTTGAACCATCATTTTTATTTTTATATTGTTGGTAAATTTCGTTAGCTATTTGAGTTGCTTTCTCTATATCTCTTTTAGATATTTCATCTTCACTAGGTAGCGTTGATTTTTTTTGATTGAATTTGAGTAGTTCACTAAAAAAATAGCTTCGGTCATCTTCGAAAATTTTTATTAATTTTTCTATAATGTTCTTAAAAAAAAGAAAAGAGTCATTTTCTTGTACACCTTCTCGACTAGATTTATCCTCCAGATATGGATTTTCAATCCTTGATATATTGATTACACCTGTAATGTTATTTGGGCTTACTTTCCAGTGTCGATGGCGACTAACCTGCGCGGGGTTAAGAGCAACTCGATTTCCTAGCTCCAACCAATCCCATGAAGAACTGCCCCTTTCCCCATAAGGCCTGACTCTAAAGTTATCTCTAAATAATTTTATACCGCCATAACTATCAAGCCATAAGCTACGACTATTCGTATCAATTTTCTTTTGATAATATTTTTCGGTATCTGTTTTATTGGGTACGGTCCGTTTCATAAAATAAAGAGTGAACGAAAATGGGCCTGTCTTGCTTAACTCCATATCACTGATGCCGGGCATTAGTTCGGATAATGGAAAATCTAACAGTTTTATTTTATCTTTTAAATCCTTAGTATCGTCGCTTTGAAAAAATTCGGATGGAATATCTTCTAATCTAAACTCATTCCTAATTACACGCCCAGATAAATTAAGTTTTTTATCTAAATTCACTTCTAATTTATAATCATAATCTTCGCAAATTTCAGGTTGTAATAATCCATTGTATTTTGCAGTGTTACTACAGAATAAAAATAATTGAAATGATGTATCTTCTGATGGTGGAACTAAAGATTCTAGTCTGTCTTTTAAGTTCTTTATCGCAAGATCATTCCAATGATCTCTAACAGAAGAAATTTTTATAATTGTTCCTGTAGATAATGTCTTTTCCAAATCTAATGGATTTTTTCGTTTTTTTAACCCTGCTTTTATTTCCCCTACTATTTCCGGCCCTAAAATAGATAATGCATCCATATTATTATCTGCATCTGGCGTTTCAAGTGTGGCGTAGATCTCATTAATATTTTTCCCATTTTGCTCGAAACTATCCCAATCAACTTTCCAGATAACTCCATTTGAATTTTCTGTGGTTGTCTTTAAAACACAGAGTCGTCCAAGTCGATCTAGAGCAAATCGTCCAATTCCTTTTGCGCCAGATTTCGTTCTTCCACCCTTAGATTTAATGTCATAAGTTTTATTGTCTGTACCTATAGTCATCCAATTTTTCTTTATGGTTTCAGCGCTCATTCCCTCACCATTATCAATAATATAAATATTAGTGAGTGCGCCAAAAAAACCTCTCAATGTTTCACTTTCACCAGCTCGATCTTTTTTGAATTGTTCTACCTCATCTGACGTGGCACCTTGGGGAAGGCTGTATTTACGAATTTCCCACTCGAAAGTAATTTTATTTTGAATATAAAAATCTCTAAGTTCTAAATTGATACTCAACGCATGTTTTAATAATTCATTAAAGTCCCCTTCTTGTATAATCTGAGGAAGTGTTGAATAAGGTATGTCAAAATAAACGATGCAATATTTTGAGTCCGCATCATATGTATTTTTAACTAACTCGATAATAGCTCCATCGGAAGTTGCAACGTTTTCCCTTCCAATCAGGCGTGCGGTTCGTGCTGAAACATTAAAATTCACAAACTCTTTATTATTGGTCATAAATATTCCGAACCTTTAAATTAAAGTAGAGATTAGTGCTTCAAAGAGAAGATGCCTTTCATAGAAATATTGTCATAATAGCAATTTATTGCGATCATTTGCTCACGAAGCTTAATTGATTATATTGCCGATTGTTTGCTGATTGAACAGAAATTAAAAACGTATTTGCACAATGACAAATATTATTTCATTAGAATAATGAAATATATTAGTTATCACATTTTTCGAATCTTACAGTAATTGTTGACTAGCAACCAGTTCTAGGTAGTGAACTTTCTCGGATCAATTTAATGCCGAGTGAGTATACTCTTCTGATTTATGAGGGAAAGGTAGTATTATTTAACAGGTTTTTCTTAATATTAACAACCGTTTCAGATGCTGTCAGTACTTATCAAGTCCGAGTTCGTTTCCATGTGCAGTTAGAATCACTTACTAAAATAGCTATTAAACTCGGCAAGTTCAAAGGTTGGTGCGGACTGAACAAGTTACTAAAGATAGCTTCTCCACTGTCTTTAAAACGTTCAACAAATGTTAAATTTAGATGGGTGACTCTGAACGCATGAGCCCACGCTACCGCCCGACCGTGGTTTTTCTACCTGCCCCACAGTATGTTACCAGCATTTAATGGTGCTCAAATACTACTTTTCACAATCCCTCCAGATTGTAATTTGACCTGCATCTTATCGTGAAACCACCTAGTCATCATTGATTAATAATTCTAATAATCAAAGAGTTAATATCCATCACAGTATCATTTAAGGTAGTTCGAAGAAAGGTGTCTGTGAGTGGTAAAGGTTTCCTCGAAGAGTTTAAAATTGAAGCAATCAAACAGGTTGTTGATCGTGGCCATTCTGTTTCTGAAGTTATCAACAAAAGATGGCCACCGCGTTAGAGTTTTTCCTGTATCTATTTTCTGATTTGTTCGGTGTCAACACATCCCGATATTCCCTCACAGTCTTGATGCATAGGTAAATAAGTATGGCCCCGACTCTTCCACCAACAAAGGACTGTCAGATACTCAGGCCAAGAACCTCCACATGTTTTCACTTGGTTGTTGCCTTGAACAATTGCATCTACAGCAACATACTTCGCAAAGCTGTCCAACTGAGGAAAGCTTTTATCCGTAACAACAACCTTTGCTGGTCTGTCCGCTCACTCTGGCTAGTGCTTATAGATTTTACGCCTAGATTTAAGCCGTTTTCACAACGCCATCAGGCAGAGCTGAGATCTGACGGAATAGATAAAACTGTAATAGATAGGATTGGGATGCCGCTTCCCTCTCATCAACGAGACAAACCACAATTGAATTTCACCGCTTTTGCGAGCATGATCGCAATAACATCAGCCTGTTACCCGGTATTCCCATGATATCTCTCGAAGCACTGCAATCGGCCATTTCCAACGTCTCTATATGGCGTCAGGGTGATGTATGCGCGCCGCATAAACCGCTGCTGCTATTGTATGTGCTGTCGCAGTACAAAGCAGGCCACCCGCGCCTGTTTAACTACGGCCTTGAGATCCACGAACCACTCACTCGTCTGCTAAAAGAGTTTGGTCCCAAGCGACGCACTGACTATCCCAATATGCCCTTCTGGCGGCTCAGAACTGATGGCTTCTGGGAAATTGCCAATGCGGAAGGCTGCAAACCCCGTCTAGGCAACACCCAGCCAACAAAGAAAGAGCTGATTGATAACCAGGTAGTGGGCGGCTTTGATGAAGCTGCATACCAACAGCTACTTGCACACCCTGAAATGATCGACCAACTGGCTCAGCAGATCCTGATAGATCGCTTCCCCGAAAGTATTCAGCGGATCCTCGCCAACCAACTGGGTCTGGATTTTATCGATCGTTCAAAGCACCGCGATCCACGCTTCAGAGATATCGTGCTCCGGGCTTACCACTCCCGATGTGCTTTCTGCGGTTACGATCTACGGCTCGATGGTGCGCTGATTGGTATTGAAGCCGCCCATATCCGCTGGAAAACCTATGGTGGGCCATGTGTGGTGAACAACGGTCTGGCATTGTGTTCACTGCATCATGATGCTTTTGATATGGGCGCATTCGGGCTGGATGAAAGCCTGACTATCCGCATCTCCGGCGGCGTCAGTCGTAGCCCGGTGGTAGACAACCTGTTCTGGCAACGGAACGGCCAGCAGTTGCATCTTCCTCATGACACATCGCTTTGGCCCACTGAACAATATGTCGGCTGGCATCGTAAGCAGATCTTCAAAGCCTGAGACCGTGAGCTGCGCAGGTGTTATCGATTGCCCAATATGCTTTATGCCCCCCCCAGAGGATAAATTGCCTTTAACCCCTCTAGCGAATAAATCCTGCGTACCAAAGTGGATTCCAGAATAACGACTCCCCAACTCTCGCTCTGAGAAACCAGTCTCTTGATTATTATTTATACCGTATTAATCTGTACGAAGTTCAACCCGCAACCAGAGCCTTCAGGTTGCCACCTTCCCGGTGAGGCTCGCCTTTTCGTCCGCTCCGTATCATCCTCGCGGACAGCGCTTAGCGCCTGATACATCCTCTACCCCACCATGCAGGGAATCCCTCCCTGTCGGGCAGTGTTTCTCTGCTTTCATTATTGGAGAAACACGATGCCAACTTCATCTTACCCTGAAGCAAAATCCTTATCGCTGTCTGTCTCAACTGAGGCCTGGGAAAAGGTAGTTAGTTTTCCACCCGACCCTTCTCAGGAAGACGACCGTCTCGAAAACCTGATTGTCGCCACCATGCTGACATTCAAAAGCGCAGGCCCAGACCGTAAGAGCATTAATTTCGGTCTGTACTGTTTGCCTTCTGACGGCAGCAGCAATGTGCCGCTGATGACGCCGCTGCGCTTAACGCTTGAAGATAACCACCTGTTGGTTACTGCCCTTCACACCTGCTGATTGCCTCAGCATCCTTCACTCCCCGTGCCGGGCGACTCCCGACCGGGAGCGCTGTACCCGGCTTCTTTATCATGAGGTTACGCTTATGAACAGAAGCAACGATCTTTACCAGAAAGTCACCGATGAAATTATCGCCGCGCTGGAGAAAGGCGTGATTCCCTGGGTTCGCCCATGGCGGGAAGGGGAACCGGTGGTACCGATGAATGCCTTATCCGGGCGGTTTTATCACGGTATCAATATTCCTCTGCTCTGGAACAGCGCAGAACGACAGGGATATGAAAGCGATCGCTGGCTGACCTTCACACAAATTCGCAATGCGGGCGGTAACATCCGCAAAGGCGAAAAATCTACACTGGCCGTGTTTTATCTGCCCCAGCAGCGCGAGGTAGTGGACAGCAACGGGAACACAGTTCTTGATGCTGACGGCAATCCTAAAGTGGCGTCTTATGCCGTGGTACGCGAGTTCCGGCTGTTCAACCTTCAGCAATGTGAAGGACTGCCGGAGGCGTTTTCACAGCCTGTCGTGATGGTCGATGACCCTATCGCCGCCGCTGAACAGGTTGCCCGGCAAAGCGCGGTAGTGATCACTCACCGACGCCAGAACCGGGCGTATTACTCACCGGGACGCGACTGCATCATCATGCCGCATCCTGAGCAGTTCGCTTCGCGTGAAGATTACTATGGCACGCTGCTGCATGAACTGACACACGCAACCGGACACGCTTCGCGGCTGAGTCGGGACGGCATCACCGCTGGAAACCATACCTTTGGCGATCCGACGTACAGTTTCGAAGAGTTAATTGCCGAAATGGGCTCTGCCTTCCTGTGCGCTCATGTCGGCATTCAGGCGAAGCTACAGCATGACAGCTACATCGCATCGTGGCTGAAGGTATTGCAGCAGGACAAAAAAGCGATTTTCCGCGCCAGCGGGTTAGCGCGTAATGCCTGCGAGTATCTGCTTGAACGGGCGCAGCAGCCGTTAGCGCTGAGCGCATGATCTTCATATCAACGGCGGAGCATCCTGCTCTGCCGTTTCTCTCCACTCCAATAAATTTGCGCAACCCAATAAACAGTTTCGCCCCAAATCTGACGGCATCAAAAGGCAAAATCCAAAAGGTTAAGGGGAAGAGAGTGAAGGGGTAACGGGCTTACCCGAAAAAGGGGAAAGGGCCATTATGCGGATATGGCTGACGCGCAAAAAATCAGAGACCATACCATCCGACGGCAAGCCGAGCGCCACGGAGGGATGGCTGCATCCTGAATCGGCACAGACGTTACTGGCTGAAACTACCCGCCAACAGCTGATCCAGTTTATTCGCCAGAGCACCGCCGTTCCCGCCTCACTGTTTGAACGCTTCTGGCTGATACCAATCCATCGCTTCGCAGAACTGGCGCAGTTGTTCCCAGCCTCGGAAAACCACCACCACTCCCACGCAGGTGGCCTGCTCGATCACAGTCTCGAAGCTGCCTGCTATGCCGCACGACTGCGGCAGAGTTATCTTTTCCCGCCTGATGCTGCGCCAGAAGATCAGGCGGCGCAGTCCGAACGCTGGACCACCGTTATCATCTACGCCGCGTTGCTGCACGATCTGGGCAAACTTATCACCGATATTGAGGTGGAAGATGTCAGCGGGAAACGCTGGTTTCCGTGGCATGGCCCACTGACCCAGCCTTATCGATTTCGTTATCTGCCGCAACGTGATTATCTGCGCCATCCAGCTGCAGTAGCCCTTCTACTCACCCAACTGCTCCCCCCAGAAAGCCTCGACTGGCTCGCCGCCGATGCCGCTGCGTTATCCACTCTGCTGCACTGCCTGAACGGACAGTATCAGTATGCCGGGCTGGCGGGTGAACTGGTGCAGAAAGCCGACCGGGCGTCGGTGGCGTTTAATCTTGGCGGCGATCCGGTCAAGGCTATCCACCGCCCACAAACCTCGCTGCCGCAGCAAATCATCGCCGCCCTGCGCGACCTGCTGGCAAATGAGTTCCGACTCAGCAACCCGAACGGTGGCTCTGACGGCTGGCTGACGGAGGAAGCTCTGTGGCTGGTCAGCAAGAACGCTGCCGATGCTGTCCGTGGCTGGTTGCTGCGCCAGGGTATTGACACCGTACCGCAGCATAACGTGCGACTGTTCGATGAGATGCAGGCACACCAGTTGCTCATTCCCTGTGAGGATAAAGCCATCTGGTATTGCCGGATTGAGGCTAACGGCGGCTGGAGTAGTGAACTTACGCTGTTACGCTTTCCCCCTTCGCTGATTTGGGAAGATCCACAACAGCGGCCCACAACCTTCAGTGGAACCGTCACGCCGATAGCGGAAGTCCAGAATGCGACAGAAACAGTGATTGCAACGGATATCACTGTGGAACAACCATCCCCCCTACCCGAACAGGACGATATCCCACTTTCAGGCGAAGCCTTCTGGCAGTGGCTGGTTCGTAATGTTCAGGCTCAACATCTGGAAGTCAATGAACCTAACGCCCGAATCCATACCGTCGCCGGGTCGGTGTTTCTGGTGACGCCCGGTATTTTCAAACTCTGGCTTAGCGCCTGCGGTCAGAATGTCCCTGATGAATACTGGCGGGAGGTACAGAAGAAGTTCCAGAACCTGAATCTTCACCGAAAACAAAAAAACGGCCTCAACATCTGGCACTGCGCCGTTGTCGGCCCACGCCGTTGTTCACGTCTGAAGGGATATCTGCTTGACGATCCCACGCCGCTTTTTGGAGATGACGTTCCCTTTAATAACCCTCATCTCTTGCTCAATGAAGGAAGTCACTCAAATGACCTTTGAACAGATCCTGGAAGAGTATTTTTTTGCCCGCTTATTGCGACCTGACACCCAGAGCTGTTATCGCACGGCAGTAAACCAGTTCACTCACTGGCGCAACGTGTTACCCGCCGAAGTGACGTCGCATATGGTGCTGGAGTGGCGTCACTACCTGCTAAATGTGCGCTGTATCAAGCCGGTGAGCTGGAACCACTATATGCGCCATATGCGAGCCTTGTATAACTTCGCCATTGAACAGGGGCTACTGGAGCAGTTCATCAATCCATTCCAGAAAACATCGCTGCGGGAATCTCGTAAGAAAAAGAAAACCCTGACCCGCGAGCAAATCGTCGCATCCCGCAAAGTACTGAACCAATTTATCGAACGGGAGAAAATGCAGCGCGGCTATCGTTCGCCTTTATATCCGGCATGGTTTTGGCTGACAGTGGTCGAAACCTTCAACTACACAGCTATCCGGCTGAATCAGCTTATTCACCTGCGCGTAAGGGATATCGATTTGGTCCATGACACGCTGTTTATTCAGATCGAAGGCAGTAAAAGCCATGATGAACATATTGTTCCCATCGCCTCCCGGCTGCGGCCCTATCTGGAGCATCTGCTTGAAGAAGCGAAAACAAAGGGAATACGGGCTGACGATCAGTTGTTCAACATCAATCGTTTCAGTCGGCGGACGCTGCGCCAGGGTAAACCGATGACAGAAAATCAGGTGAGTTATTTCTTTGCCAAACTCAGCTATGCCTGCCACAGCCGTTTTTCATCGCACCGCTACCGTCATACCGTGGCCACAGAATTGATGCAGAAACCGGAGCAAAATTTGTATGTCACGCAGAAACTACTCGGCCACCGCGATATTAAGGTGACGCTCAGCTATATTGAACACAATGTCGAGATGCTCAGAAGTTGCGTGGAGAGAGATTGACAAAACAGGGAGTGAGTGAAAAGATCCGGCCCGAGGCTTTATAAACAAAAAAAGCCGGAGATGCGGCCATTTTGTAGTTGCCGTCAACGTCCAGCTTCATTGTACAACGTACTGATTGTTGTAGGTTTTCCGATTATCACAATCGTTTTTGGTGCCGAAGGCCGGACTCGAACCGGCACGTATTTCTACGGTTGATTTTGAATCAACTGCGTCTACCGATTTCGCCACTTCGGCACTGAAGAGGTATGCGGAAAACGTTGTGGATTATACCTGTAGCACGCAACCATGCAAGCGGTAGCGTATGTCTTCTCCGCTAAGTGTCGAAAAAACCAGCACGCCGTCTTCTTAATCCCCCCTTCTGCGAAGCGACGCCGTTTTTCATGCTCTACACTTTTCTGTTCAACACCACATTGAGGGAAACACGATGTCGATGATTAAAAGCTATGCCGCAAAAGAGGCGGGCAGCGAACTCGAACTCTTTGAATATGATGCGGGCGAACTCAAGCCGGAAGATGTCGAAGTGCAGGTCGATTACTGCGGTATCTGCCATTCCGATTTGTCGATGATCGACAATGAGTGGGGATTCTCTCAGTATCCACTGGTTGCCGGGCATGAAGTAATTGGTCGCGTGGCCGCCCTCGGCAGCGCGGCGCAGGGGAAAGGCCTGAAGGTAGGCCAGCGCGTGGGGATTGGCTGGACGGCACGCAGCTGTGGTCACTGCGATGCCTGTATCAGTGGTAATCAGATCAACTGCCTGGAAGGTGCAGTACCAACCATTCTCAATCGTGGCGGCTTTGCTGAGAAACTGCGCGCTGACTGGCAGTGGGTGATCCCGCTTCCAGAAAGCATCGATATTGAATCTGCCGGTCCACTCCTGTGCGGCGGTATTACGGTGTTCAAACCACTGCTGATGCACCACGTCACCGCCACCAGCCGTGTCGGGGTAATTGGTATTGGCGGATTGGGACATATTGCCATCAAGCTGTTGCATGCGATGGGATGTGAAGTTACCGCGTTCAGCTCTAACCCGGCGAAAGAGAAAGAAGTGCTGGCGATGGGCGCCGATAAAGTGGTGAACAGTCGCGATCCGCAGGCATTAACGGCGCTCGCGGGCCAGTTCGATCTCATCATCAACACCGTCAATGTCGATCTCGACTGGCAACCCTACTTCGAAGCGCTGGCCTACGGCGGCAACTTCCACACCGTCGGCGCAGTGCTGAAGCCGCTGCCGGTCCCTGCCTTCACGCTGATTGCCGGCGATCGCAGCATCTCCGGTTCGGCGACCGGTACGCCATATGAGCTGCGTAAGCTGATGAAGTTTGCCGGACGGAGCAAGGTCTCGCCGACCACCGAACTGTTCCCGATGTCGCAAATCAACGAAGCAATCCAGCACGTGCGCGACGGTAAAGCCCGCTACCGTGTGGTGCTGAAAGCCGATTTCTAACGGTCTGACTCAGCGCCTCTCAACTCAGAATGAGGCGCTGGGTCGCTCTCGTGCCTGGCGAAACGCCAGAACAGCCTGCTGGCACTGCGCCGTCACGTTCTCAATGTCATGATTAATATCGATACGCGCAATATCGGCTTCCTCCGCCAACGGACACTCCAGCGCCTCAAACTGACTTTTCAGCAAGCCGACCGGCATAAAGTGACCTGCCCGACGCTGCATCCGCGCCAGGATAATGTCATAGTCACCATCCAGCCAGAGAAAATGGACGTTAGGACTGCCCTTGCGTAAAAAATCGCGATACTGTTTTTTTAATGATGAACAGACAATAAATCCGGTCTCATTCTTTTTATACAAACTATAAGATGCATCATTTAAGCGCTCTAACCACGGCAGTCGATCTTCATCAGTTAACGGTATTCCCTGGGACATTTTATCAATGTTTTTGGCAGGATGGAGATCGTCGCCATCAATAAACTTCGCCGATAATAATGCCGCCACCTTACTACCAATTAACGATTTACCACTTCCTGAAACGCCCATCAAAATATAGCTTTCCCCGGCCATGTAAAACCCTCTGCGTCATATTCCATGGCGCGATACTACGCCTGCACAATCGGCAATTTCACGCTTTTTAATTTCCATAGATGAGAATTATAAAGCGCATCACGTTATGCGTAACATTGTAGTGTAACAATTTTCCAGTGTGACAGTTGTCACAAATAAGGACAATTAAAACCGCTTAAATGCACTGGAGATGAAGACCTGACCCAGTGAGGCATTTATGGAAGTGAAAACTCAATCCTGCGTTGTCGCGGGTAAGCGTTCTGTTGCCGTAACCCAACAGAATATCGAATGGAATAATAAAGGCACGCTCGTAAAAATAACCCGAGGAGGAATTTGCGGTTCCGACTTACATTATTATCAGGAAGGGAAAGTCGGTAATTTTACCGTCAAAGCACCGATGATTTTAGGTCATGAAGTTATTGGTAAAGTGGTCCATAGCGATTCAGAAACATTACGCGAAGGACAGTCGATTGCCATTAATCCATCTAAGCCATGCGGTCATTGTAAATACTGTCTTCAGCATGAAGAAAACCAGTGCACTGAAATGCGCTTTTTTGGCAGTGCGATGTATTTTCCGCACGTCGACGGCGGCTTTACCCAGTTTAAAACGGTCGATACCGCCCAGTGCATTCCCTACCCGGAAGAGGCGGACGAAAAGGTGATGGCCTTTGCTGAACCTTTGGCCGTAGCCATTCATGCCGCGCATGAGGCCGGCGATCTTCAGGGGAAAAAAGTATTTATCTCTGGCGTCGGCCCCATCGGTTGCCTGATTGTCAGCGCAGTGAAAACGCTGGGCGCGGCGGAAGTGGTCTGTGCCGATGTCAGCCCCCGTTCGCTGTCGCTGGCTCAGCAAATGGGCGCGGATACGCTGGTAAATCCCCAGCATGACGCTCTGGACCAGTGGAAAACGGAGAAAGGCTATTTCGATATCAGTTTCGAGGTCTCCGGCCATCCCTCCTCCATTACCACCTGTCTGGAAGTCACCCGCGCAAAAGGGGTGATGGTGCAGGTGGGTATGGGTGGTGCCGTTCCGGACTTCCCGATGATGATGCTGATCGGCAAAGAGATAGCGCTGAAAGGCTCGTTCCGCTTTACCACCGAATTCAATACCGCAGTCTCCTGGCTGGCGCATAACGTTATCGATCCACTGCCGCTACTGAGTGCGGAATATCCGTTTACCGACCTGGAACAGGCGCTGATTTTCGCCAGCGATAAAACCCAGGCGGCAAAAGTTCAGCTCGTCTTTGAGAATGAAAAATAAGGAGCAATATCATGAACGATCTTTTTTCACTGGCAGGTAAAAATATTCTGATCACCGGCTCCGCCCAGGGGATCGGTTATTTGCTGGCAACGGGTCTTGGCAAGTATGGCGCGCAGATTATCGTTAACGATATTACGTCAGAACGGGCTGAAGCCGCCGTCGCAAAGCTACAGCAGGAAGGGATCCGCGCCGTTGCCGCTCCTTTTAACGTGACGCATAAGCAGGATATCGACGCCGCCATTGATCATATCGAAAAAGATATTGGCCCGATTGATGTACTGGTCAATAACGCCGGGATCCAGCGCCGCCACCCGTTTACCGAATTCCCTGAGCAGGAGTGGAACGACGTGATCGCCGTTAACCAGACCGCCGTGTTCCTCGTCTCCCAGGCGGTAACCCGCCGCATGGTGGAGCGCCAGGCCGGGAAAGTGATCAACATCTGCTCAATGCAAAGTGAACTGGGGCGCGACACCATCACCCCGTACGCCGCCTCGAAAGGCGCGGTGAAAATGCTGACTCGCGGTATGTGCGTAGAGCTGGCGCGCCATAACATCCAGGTTAACGGCATCGCGCCGGGCTACTTCAAAACCGAGATGACCAAAGCGCTGGTTGAGGATGAAGCCTTCACCTCATGGCTGTGTAAACGTACACCTGCCGCCCGCTGGGGCGATCCACAGGAACTGATTGGCGCAGCGGTATTTCTCTCCTCCAAAGCCTCGGACTTCGTCAACGGACACCTGCTGTTCGTCGATGGCGGCATGCTGGTCGCGGTGTAACCGCTGAGCAACCCTACGCAGCGCGCAAGCGCTGCTTTTTTGGCACACATAAGAGATAAGATTATGCCATTAATCATAATTGCGGCAGGCGTCGCGCTGCTTCTGGTCCTGATGATTGGCTTTAAAGTCAATGGCTTCATCGCCCTGGTTCTGGTCGCAGCCGTCGTGGGATTCGCCGAAGGGATGGACGCACAGGCCGTTTTACACTCCATTCAAAACGGGATCGGCGGTACGCTCGGCGGGCTGGCGATGATCCTCGGTTTTGGCGCAATGTTGGGAAAATTGATTTCTGATACGGGGGCCGCGCAACGGATCGCGACCACCCTCATCGGAACGTTTGGTAAAAAGCGCGTGCAGTGGGCGCTGGTCGTCACCGGTCTGGTCGTCGGGCTGGCGATGTTCTTCGAAGTCGGGTTTGTACTGCTGCTGCCGTTGGTATTCACGGTGGTGGCCTCATCCGGTTTGCCGCTGCTGTACGTCGGCGTGCCGATGGTCGCCGCCCTTTCGGTCACCCACTGCTTCCTGCCGCCGCATCCGGGGCCAACCGCCATTGCGACGATTTTTGAAGCCAGTCTTGGCACCACCCTGCTGTACGGGTTCATTATCACCATTCCTACGGTGATTGTCGCAGGCCCGCTGTTTTCAAAACTGCTGACCCGCTTTGAAAAAGCGCCGCCGGAAGGGCTGTTTAACCCGCACCTGTTCACCGAAGAGGAGATGCCGTCCTTCTGGAACAGTATCTTTGCGGCGGTGATCCCCGTCATACTGATGGCCGTTGCCGCTGTCTGTGAAATTACACTGCCCAAAACCAACTCAGTGCGGGTATTCTTTGAGTTTATCGGCAATCCTGCCGTCGCGCTGTTTATCGCCATCGTGCTGGCGATTTTCACCCTCGGGCGACGCAATGGCAGGACGATCGAACAGATCATGGATATCGTCGGTGACTCTATCGGCGCCATCGCCATGATTGTGTTCATTATTGCCGGCGGCGGCGCGTTTAAACAGGTTCTGGTGGACAGCGGCGTGGGTCAATACATCTCGCACCTGATGACCGGCACCTCGTTGTCGCCGCTGCTGATGTGCTGGACGGTGGCTGCCTTGTTGCGTATCGCGCTGGGCTCTGCGACCGTTGCGGCGATCACGACCGCAGGCGTGGTGCTGCCGATCATTAACGTCACTCATGCCGATCCAGCGTTGATGGTGTTGGCAACCGGGGCTGGCAGCGTAATCGCTTCGCACGTCAACGATCCGGGATTCTGGCTGTTCAAGGGCTACTTTAACCTCAGCGTCGGTGAAACGCTGCGGACGTGGACCGTGATGGAAACCCTGATTTCGATTATGGGATTGCTGGGCGTGCTGGCACTGAATGCGGTTCTGCATTAAGGCGTGATTAACCACCGGGGGGCGATGTCGCCGCCGCTCCCCGGTACGGGAGAGAAGATGAGGAACCACAGAATTTCTTTGCAGGACATCGCCACGCTCGCGGGCGTGACCAAAATGACGGTGAGCCGCTATATCCGCTCGCCGAAAAAAGTCGCAAAGGAAACCGGCGAGCGTATCGCGCAGATCATGGAGGAGATCAACTACATCCCGAACCGTGCGCCTGCCATGCTGCTGAACGCACAAAGCTACACGCTCGGCGTGCTCATCCCCTCATTTCAGAATCAACTCTTCGCCGATATTCTTGCCGGGATTGAATCTGTGACGTCTGACCACAACTATCAGACGCTGATTGCTAACTACAACTACGACCGCGAATCAGAAGAGGAATCGGTTATCAACCTGCTCTCCTACAATATCGACGGCATCATTCTTTCCGAGAAGTATCACACCCTGCGCACAGTGAAATTCCTGCGCTCGGCGGCCATTCCCATTATCGAGCTAATGGACATCCAGGGTGACAGGCTGGATATGGAAGTCGGATTTGATAACCGCCAGGCGGCATTTGATATGGTCAGCACCATGCTGGATAAACGCCAGCGGCGCAAAATTCTCTATCTGGGCTCGAAAGACGATATCCGTGATGAGCAACGTTTTTGCGGTTACTGCGACGCGATGACGCAGCGAAATCTGACGCCCCTGCGCGTTAATCCGAAAGCGATCTCGTCCATTCACCTTGGTACCCAATTGATGCGCGACGCGCTGATCGCCCATCCGGATTTAGACGGTGTTTTCTGCACCAACGATGATATTGCGATGGGCGCGCTGCTGTTCTGCCGGGAACGCGAACTGTCCGTGCCGGAGCAAATTTCTATTGCCGGGTTCCACGGTCTGGAGATGGGCCGACAGATGATCCCAAGCCTCGCCAGCGTCATCACGCCCCGCTTTGATATAGGCCGCATGGCGGCGCAGATGTTGCTGAGCAAAATCAAGAATAACGACCACAACCACAATACCATCGATTTGGGGTACCAGATTTACCACGGCAATACGCTATAAGCGATTTTCTCTCCCCTGCGCATATTCTCTTCCCCTCATATTGCCTATACTCGACGCAGGATAAATGGAGGAAATCTCATGAGCGCACCCCTGCTGATTGCCCGCACGCCGGACACTGAACTCTTTTTACTCCCCGGTATGGCGAACCGCCACGGGCTGATTACCGGGGCGACCGGGACCGGGAAAACCGTCACGCTGCAGAAACTGGCCGAGTCGCTGTCGGAAATCGGCGTACCGGTTTTTATGGCCGATGTGAAAGGTGACTTAACGGGCGTCGCCGCCGAAGGCCAGGCTTCCGAAAAACTGCTCGCCAGGCTGAAAAATATCGGCATTACCGACTGGCAACCGCACAGCAACCCGGTGGTACTGTGGGATATCTTCGGTGAAAAGGGGCATCCGGTTCGCGCCACGGTCTCAGATCTCGGGCCGTTGCTGCTGGCGCGTCTGCTGAACCTCAATGAGGTGCAGTCCGGTGTGCTGAACATCATCTTCCGTATTGCCGATGATCAGGGTCTGTTACTGCTGGATTTCAAAGATCTGCGGGCCATTACCCAATACATCGGCGATAACGCCAAATCCTTCCAGAATCAGTATGGCAATATCAGCAGCGCCTCGGTCGGGGCGATCCAGCGCGGGCTGCTGACGCTTGAACAGCAAGGCGCAACGCACTTCTTCGGCGAGCCAATGCTCGACATCAAAGACTGGATGCGAACCGATGCTAATGGCAAAGGGATCATCAATATTCTAAGCGCCGAGAAGCTCTACCAGATGCCGAAACTCTACGCCGCCAGCCTGCTGTGGATGCTCTCCGAGCTCTATGAGCAACTGCCGGAAGCCGGCGATCTGGAAAAACCCAAGCTGGTTTTCTTCTTCGACGAAGCACACCTGCTGTTCAACGACGCCCCACAGGTGCTGCTGGATAAAATTGAACAGGTGATCCGTCTGATCCGCTCGAAAGGCGTTGGCGTCTGGTTCGTGTCGCAGAACCCGGCGGATATTCCGGATAACGTACTCGGTCAGCTGGGTAATCGCGTTCAGCACGCCCTGCGCGCCTTCACGCCGAAAGATCAGAAGGCAGTGAAAACCGCCGCACAAACCATGCGCGCTAATCCGGCATTCGATACGGAAAAAGCGATTCAGGAACTGGGCACTGGCGAAGCGCTGATCTCGTTTCTTGATGCCAAAGGCAGTCCGTCAGTTGTTGAGCGAGCGATGGTAATCGCACCGTGCTCACGGATGGGACCCGTAACGGATGATGAGCGCAACGGGCTTATCAACCACTCCCCGGTTTATGGCAAATATGAAGACGACCTGGATCGTGAATCCGCGTTTGAAATGCTGCAAAAAGGTGTCCAGGCAACGACCGAAGCACAAAGTAGCCCGACGGTAAAAGGCAAAAAGGTAGCGGTTGACGACGGGATCCTTGGCGGGCTGAAGGATATTCTCTTCGGCAGCACCGGGCCGCGCGGCGGCAAGCGCGATGGCGTGGTTCAGAGCGTCGCCAAAAGCGCAGCGCGTCAGGTCACTAATCAGATCATTCGTGGGATGTTAGGCAGCCTGATGGGTGGCAGAAAACGCTAGTGTCTGTGTAGGCCTGATAAGCGCAGCGCCATCAGGCACTGCGCTTTAGTTTGCCGGATACCGGCGAATGATTATGACTTACGCATCATCAGCCAGAGGCTGATCAAGAAGAATGAGGCGCTCGGCAGCAGGGCGCCAATAATCGGCGGAATGCCGTACACCAGCGTCAGCGGGCCGAAGATCTGGTCCAGTACATAGAACACAAAACCAAAGCTTATCCCCGTCACCACCCGTACGCCCATTGGCACGCTACGCAGCGGACCAAAGATGAACGACAGCGCCATCAGCATCATCACCGCTACCGACAGCGGCTGGAAGACTTTGCTCCACATATTGAGCTGGTAGCGTCCGGCCTCCTGGCCACTCGACTTCAGATACTTCACGTAGTTGTGCAGACCGCTGATGGAGAGCGCATCCGGGTCCAGCGCCACCACGCCCAGTTTGTCCGGCGTGAGGTTGGTTTTCCAGGTTCCGCTCACCGTTTGCGAACCCGTGATCTGCTTCGGGTTGGTCAGATTCGACTCATCCACCTGCGACAGACGCCAGACCTTTTGTTCCGGGTCAAACTTCGCAGACGCGGCATAGCGCACGGACTGCAGACGACGCTGATCGTTGAAGGCGTAAATACTGATACCGCCCAACTCTTCGTCACCTTTCACCCGTTCGATGTAAACAAAGTTATTGCCGTCTTTCGCCCACAGCCCCTGCTGGGTGGACAGCAGCGAACCGCCGTACATCGCCTGCGCACGGTAGTTGCGCGCCATCTGCTCGCCCTGCGGCGCGACCCACTCGCCAATGGCCATGGTCAACAATACCAGTGGGATCGCGGTTTTCATCACCGAGAGCGCCACCTGCATACGGGTAAAACCGGACGCCTGCATCACAACCAGTTCACTGCGTTGTGCCAGCATCCCTAGTCCCAACAGCGCGCCAAGCAGCGCCGCCATCGGGAAGAAAATCTGCACATCTTTCGGCACGCTGAGCAGCGTGTACACCCCTGCGCCCAGTGCGTCGTAGTTCCCCTGCCCGGCTTTTTTCAACTGGTCGACAAACTTGATGATGCCGGAAAGCGACACCAGCATGAACAAGGTCATCATGATGGTGGTGAAAATGGTTTTACCGATATAGCGGTCAAGGACACCAAATGGCTGCATCACACCGCTCCTTTACGCGAAAAACGGGCGCGCAGACGACGCACCGGCACTGTATCCCACAGGTTCAAGCCCACCGCCAGCGCCAGATACAGCAGGTTAACCACCCACATCCAGATAACCGGGTCCAGCTTGCCTTTGCCTCCGTTGGATTTCAGGGAGGTTTGGATCAGGAAGAACATCAAATAGAGCAGCATCGCGGGCAGCATCGACAGCACGCGGCCCTGACGCGGGTTAACCACGCTCAACGGTACCACCATCAGCGCCATCATAAATACGGTGAATACCAGCGTGAAGCGCCAGTGCAGTTCCGCACGAGCCCGATCGGTATCCGTGGACCACAGCGTACGCATGTCCATCTGGTCGGTATCGTTAGGGTCCAGCGCCACCGCCTGGTGACCGATAATCGCCTGATAGTCCTGGAAGTCGGTAATACGGAAATCGCGCAACAACGCGGTACCTTCAAAGCGAGTACCTTTGTTCAGCGTGACCACCTGCGAACCGTCACGCAACTGCGACAAGTGTCCGGAATCGGCGACCACCACGGAAGGGCGCGCGTTGCCTTTTGGGCGGATCTGCGCAAGGAACACATCTTTGAAATCGCTACCGTCAACGCTTTCAATAAACAGTACCGAGCTGCCATTGGTGGCCTGCTGAAATTGCCCCTGCGCCAGTGCGGCCATGCCTGGGTTGGCTTTCGCTTCGGCGAGGACTTCATCCTGATGCCTGGACGACCACGGCCCCGCCCACATGACGTTAACGGCGGCAATGATTCCGGTGAACAGCGCCAGGATCATGGCGGCTTTCACCAGCACGGATTTGCTCAGACCGCAGGCGTGCATCACCGTAATTTCACTTTCGGTATACAGTTTGCCCAACGTCATCAGAAGCCCGAGGAACAGGCTGAGCGGCAGGATAAGCTGCGCCATTTCAGGCACGCCGAGGCCCAGCAGCGAGAGCACCAGATTTGCCGGAATGTCACCGTCAACCGCTGCGCCGAGGATCCTCACTAACTTTTGACAAAAGAAGATCAAAAGCAGAATGAAGAGGATGGCAAGCTGGCTTTTGAGCGTCTCCCGCACCAGATATCTTATGATTATCACTTTAAATACGCCCGTAAAAACTCGTCTTTTGCAGGAATTTAGCTTGTTTCATGGCTTAAACGTCATTTATTCTCTTGAGTCGTCGAAATCGTCGCTAAAATTATTATACTCAGCGGATTCGCCACTCAGAACGCGTTCTGATGTGCCAATGCCGTAATAACGTTAAGATTAACACGAAGTCACCGCAACAGCGGACATGAGTTACGAAAGCTTGCAATTCTAACCGCAGGCGCCGCCGTTGTCTTTAAGATTCAGGAGCGTAGTGCATGGAGTTTAGTGTAAAAAGCGGTAGCCCGGAGAAACAGCGGAGTGCCTGCATCGTCGTGGGCGTCTTTGAACCGCGCCGCCTTTCTCCGATTGCAGAACAGCTCGATAAAATCAGCGACGGGTACATCAGTGCCCTGCTGCGCCGTGGCGAACTGGAAGGCAAACCGGGTCAGACCTTGTTGCTGCACCATGTTCCCAACGTGCTGTCCGAGCGTATCCTCCTCATCGGTTGTGGCAAAGAGCGCGAGCTGGATGAACGTCAGTATAAGCAGGTTATTCAGAAAACGATAAATACGCTGAATGATACCGGCTCAATGGAAGCCGTCTGCTTCCTGACCGAACTGCACGTCAAAGGCCGCAATAACTACTGGAAAGTGCGTCAGGCTGTCGAGACGGCCAAAGAGACGCTGTACAGTTTTGATCAACTGAAGACCACCAAAAGCGAGCCGCGTCGTCCGCTGCGTAAAATGGTCTTCAACGTACCGACCCGCCGGGAGCTGACCAGCGGCGAGCGAGCGATTCAGCACGGTCTGGCCATTGCTGCCGGTATTAAAGCTGCGAAAGATCTGGGCAACATGCCGCCAAACATCTGTAATGCCGCCTATCTGGCCTCTCAGGCGCGTCAGTTGGCTGACAGCTACAGTAAGAATGTGGTCACCCGCGTCATCGGCGAACAGCAGATGAAAGAGCTGGGAATGCACTCCTACCTCGCCGTCGGCCACGGTTCGCAAAATGAATCCCTGATGTCGGTTATCGAGTACAAAGGCAGTCCGTCGGAAGACGTGCGCCCGATCGTGCTGGTCGGTAAAGGGCTCACCTTTGACTCCGGTGGTATCTCCATCAAGCCTGCCGAAGGCATGGACGAAATGAAGTACGACATGTGCGGCGCCGCGGCCGTTTACGGCGTGATGCGCATGGTGGCAGAGCTTCAGTTGCCGATCAACGTCATCGGCGTGCTGGCGGGCTGTGAAAACATGCCAGGCGGTCGCGCCTATCGTCCAGGTGACGTACTGACAACGATGTCCGGGCAGACCGTTGAAGTGCTGAACACCGATGCCGAAGGCCGTCTGGTGCTGTGCGACGTCTTAACCTACGTTGAGCGCTTCGAGCCGGAAGCCGTAATCGACGTGGCGACCCTGACGGGGGCCTGCGTGATTGCACTGGGTCACCATATCACCGGTCTGATGTCGAACCATAACCCGCTGGCGCACGAACTGATCGGCGCGTCTGAACAGGCGGGCGATCGCGCATGGCGTCTACCGCTGGGTGATGAGTATCAGGAACAGCTGGAGTCGAACTTCGCGGATATGGCGAACATCGGCGGGCGTCCTGGCGGAGCGATTACCGCGGGCTGCTTCCTGTCACGCTTTACCCGCAAATACAACTGGGCGCATCTCGATATCGCCGGTACGGCATGGCGCTCCGGGAAAGCCAAAGGCGCTACCGGTCGTCCAGTGGCGCTGTTGTCGCAGTTCCTGCTCAATCGCGCCGGGTTTAACGGCGAAGAGTAAGTTTGAAATTGCCCCGTAGGCCGGATAAGCGTAGCGCCATCCGGCAAATGCCTGATGGCGGCGCGAATGCACCTTATCAGGCCTACGGTGTGCAACAAGACAACGCATTTAAATCCACCACAAGAAGCCCCATATATGAAGAATGCAACGTTCTACCTTCTGGACAACGACACCCATCAGGATGGCCTCAGCGCCGTCGAACAGTTGGTGTGTGAAATTGCCGCAGAACGTTGGCGCAACGGCAAGCGCGTATTGATTGCGTGCGAAGACGAAAAACAGGCGATTCGCCTCGATGAAGCGCTATGGGCCAGACCCGCGGACAGTTTCGTTCCGCACAATCTGGCAGGTGAAGGGCCGCGCGGCGGTGCGCCGGTGGAAATCGCCTGGCCGGAAAAACGCAACAGCAGCCCGCGCGATCTGCTCATCAGCCTGCGCGTTGGCTTTGCAGATTTTGCCACCGCTTTCACAGAAGTGATAGACTTCGTCCCTTACGAAGATTCTCTGAAACAATCGGCACGCGAACGCTACAAAGCCTACCGCGTGGCTGGTTTTAACCTGAATACGGCAACCTGGAAATAATGGAAAAGACATACAACCCCCAAGATATCGAACAGCCGCTTTACGAGCACTGGGAAAAGCAGGGCTATTTCAAGCCTAACGGCGATGAAAGCAAAGAGTCCTTCTGCATCATGATCCCGCCGCCGAACGTCACCGGCAGTTTGCATATGGGTCATGCTTTCCAGCAAACCATCATGGATACGCTGATCCGTTATCAGCGCATGCAGGGGAAAAATACCCTGTGGCAGGTCGGAACCGACCACGCCGGTATCGCAACCCAGATGGTGGTTGAGCGTAAAATTGCCGCTGAAGAAGGTAAAACCCGTCACGACTACGGTCGCGATGCCTTCATCGATAAAATCTGGCAGTGGAAAGCGGAATCCGGCGGCACTATCACCCGTCAGATGCGTCGTCTCGGCAACTCTGTTGACTGGGAGCGCGAGCGCTTCACCATGGATGAAGGTCTTTCCAATGCCGTGAAAGAAGTCTTTGTCCGCCTGTACAAAGAAGATCTAATTTACCGTGGCAAACGCCTGGTGAACTGGGATCCGAAACTGCGCACCGCCATTTCTGACCTGGAAGTGGAAAACCGCGAGTCGAAAGGCTCGATGTGGCATATCCGCTATCCGCTGGCCGACGGCGCAAAAACGGCCGACGGCAAAGATTACCTTGTCGTGGCGACCACCCGTCCGGAAACGCTGTTGGGCGATACCGGCGTGGCCGTCAACCCGGAAGATCCGCGTTATAAAGATCTGATTGGTAAATTCGTGGTGCTGCCGCTGGTTGACCGCCGTATTCCGATTGTGGGCGACGAACACGCCGACATGGAGAAAGGCACCGGTTGCGTGAAAATCACCCCGGCGCACGACTTTAACGACTACGAAGTCGGTCGTCGTCACGCCCTGCCAATGATTAATATCCTTACCTTTGATGGCGATATCCGCGAAACGGCGGAAGTATACGACACCAAAGGAAATGAATCTGACGTTTACTCCAACGCCATTCCAGCTGAGTTCCAGAAGCTGGAGCGTTTTGCTGCGCGTAAAGCGGTTGTGGCCGCGATCGACGCACTGGGCCTGCTTGAAGAGATTAAACCGCACGACCTGACCGTCCCGTACGGCGACCGTGGCGGCGTGGTTATCGAACCGATGCTGACCGACCAGTGGTACGTCCGTGCCGACGTGCTGGCAAAACCAGCGGTTGAAGCGGTTGAGAACGGCGACATTCAGTTCGTACCGAAGCAGTACGAGAACATGTATTTCTCCTGGATGCGCGATATTCAGGACTGGTGTATCTCCCGTCAGCTGTGGTGGGGTCACCGTATTCCGGCATGGTACGACAACGACGGCAACGTCTATGTGGGTCGTAGCGAAGACGAAGTGCGTCAGGAAAATAACCTGAGCGCAGACGTTGCCCTGCGTCAGGACGACGACGTGCTGGATACCTGGTTTTCCTCCGCGCTGTGGACCTTCTCCACGCTCGGCTGGCCGGAAAACACCGACGCGCTGCGTCAGTTCCACCCGACAAGCGTGATGGTGTCCGGTTTCGATATCATCTTCTTCTGGATTGCGCGCATGATCATGATGACCATGCACTTCATCAAAGATGAAAACGGTAAACCGCAGGTACCGTTCAAGACCGTCTACATGACCGGTCTGATCCGTGATGACGAAGGCCAGAAGATGTCCAAATCTAAGGGCAACGTGATCGACCCGCTGGATATGGTAGACGGTATTTCTCTACCGGAACTGCTGGAAAAACGCACCGGCAACATGATGCAGCCGCAGCTGGCTGAAAAGATTGCTAAGCGTACAGAGAAGCAGTTCCCGGAGGGTATTGAACCGCACGGCACCGACGCGCTGCGTTTCACCCTGGCCGCGCTGGCTTCAACCGGTCGCGACATCAACTGGGATATGAAGCGTCTGGAAGGTTATCGTAACTTCTGTAACAAGCTGTGGAACGCCAGCCGTTTTGTGCTGATGAACACCGAAGAACAGGATTGCGGCTTCAACGGCGGCGAGATGACGCTGTCGCTGGCGGACAGATGGATCCTGGCGGAGTTCAACCAGACCACCAAAGCGTACCGTGAAGCGCTGGATAACTTCCGCTTCGACATCGCTGCGGGCATTCTGTACGAGTTCACCTGGAACCAGTTCTGCGACTGGTATCTGGAGCTGACCAAACCGGTCATGACCGGCGGAACGGAAGCTGAACTGCGCGGCACCCGCAATACGCTGGTGACCGTGCTGGAAGGTCTGCTGCGCCTGGCGCACCCGATCATCCCGTTCATTACCGAAACCATCTGGCAGCGTGTGAAAGTGATTGCCGGTATCGACGCAGATACTATCATGCTGCAGCCGTTCCCGGAATATAACGCCGCGCAGGTGGATGAAACCGCACTCGCTGACACCGAATGGCTGAAGCAGGCGATCACTGCCGTACGTAACATTCGTGCGGAAATGAACATCGCTCCGGGTAAGCCGCTGGAGCTGTTGCTGCGCGGTTGCAGCGACGACGCGATGCGTCGCGTAAATGACAACCGCAGCTTCCTGCTGAACCTGGCGCGTCTGGAAAGCATCACCGTGCTGCCTGCCGATGACAAGGGTCCGCTCTCCGTGACTAAAATCATCGACGGTGCCGAGCTGCTGATCCCGATGGCGGGCCTCATCAATAAAGACGATGAGCTGGCGCGTCTGGCGAAAGAAGTGGCGAAAATCGAGGGTGAAATCGGCCGTATCGAAAACAAACTCGCCAACGAAGGCTTTGTGGCACGCGCACCGGAAGCGGTGATCGCCAAAGAGCGTGAGAAGCTGGAAGGCTACGCCGAAGCGAAAGCGAAACTGATTGAGCAGCAGGCGGTTATCGCCGCGCTGTAATTACGGATAGCGATAATGTAAACAGGCCGGAGCATGCTCCGGCCTTTTTTGTCACGACATAAAATAGAGCGTCGGCATCACGCCACGAGAGAGTCGCGATACAAAACCGTTATCCACACGCTCATCGCTGTCTGCAAGAGGTAATGTATCGAGATCGCCCACCACGTACGTATTATTCGCCAGCCATTTAATCAGCCAGATACGCAACAGCGGATAAGCCAGCCCGCCGGTGATTGCCGAAAGCACATACAATCCCCCCAAACGGTATACCATACCGTGCCAGGTTAGCGTGGAACGAAAACGAATGTCTCCGTC
The DNA here is from genome assembly GCF_047467925.1 of Citrobacter sp. ANG330. Lineage (NCBI taxonomy): Bacteria > Pseudomonadati > Pseudomonadota > Gammaproteobacteria > Enterobacterales > Enterobacteriaceae > Citrobacter > Citrobacter sp. ANG330. The sequence continues at coordinate 519,213 of NZ_JASJUI010000003.1, forward strand.
GGCGAGTTGCAGGTTATTCAGAAAATGGTTTCGAAACGCCACAATCAAATAACTCATTGAAATGGCAATGCCCAGATAATAGATAATCTGGCTTATCACAATCTGCCGTTGATACTCGATAAGGATTAACGCTTCAATTTCCTCTTCCGCCATCCCCGTCACATCGAGTTCAGATATCGATTTAAACAGCGCAATCGCGATAAAACCGACCACCGCCAGAAAAGGCAGTAGCGCAGCCATAGCCAGAATCGCGGATTTAATACAATGCCAGACATTCACCTGCACAGAGAACGAGTGGATACCAAAACGTCCGCCATTCCCCACCATCGTCATTAATCGGCTGTAGGCCACGCCACTGACGATCCCCATACCGGCGAGCCCCGTCAGCCCCAGCACGATCACCGTGAAAATCACTTCTCCCGGGCTTTCTGTCGGACATACCTGTAGCAGGCAGAATATCACCCCGCCCAGCGCAAGAAGCAACAACACCGGCAGACACAGAATATTCCAGAACGCCTTAAGCGCGGAAAAATGAAACCCAAAACGAATGCTGTTGAGCGACGTTTTCACCGCCTGGTACTGAAGATTTTTCATTACCAGAACAGGGATTGCTAAGACCAGTACCGCCATTAATGCCGCACCGATGACAAAATATTCCATGCTTATCAATATAATGCTCGCGATATAAATCACCAGCAGCATAAACCAGCTCAGGAAAACATCGCCCCCCGTGACCTTCCAGCTAAATGGTTGCCCGTTCAGGCTCATGTTGGAATAAATATAGCGACGGCATTTCATTAATGCCCAAGGCAGATAAATTCCTAATGTCACCAGTACCAGCAGTGAATTGACCAGACAAATTAGAAAATAATTTCCACCATCACCGCGAAATTCAAACGCATGCGATGGCGCCTCTTCTTTTATAAGATTTTCCTGCATAATAAATCCCTGTCGTTAATCATCCTTAAAAATACACATTATTAGCAGGCAATAGAAATACCGGCCAATAGAGATATTACCTTATTATCTGTATAAATAACATCCATCCGCTATGTTATAAGGTGCTTGCATCACCTGGCTGGGGGTGCTATTAGTTCAAATTATTAGTATTGTTAAAATCGGGTAGTAAAATGAATGTTCTCGACACTCTCTCGTTACGTCGCCTGACGGCCAGCGATAATCAGGTTATCGCTGCGGTTATCCGACAGGTTTCCGCCGAATATGGACTCACCGCAGACAAAGGCTATACCGTTGCCGATCCGAATCTGGATGAGTTGTATCAGCTCTACTCGCAACCTGGGCATGCCTATTGGGTGGTGGAACGTAATGGCGAAGTCGTGGGAGGCGGCGGAATTGCCCCGTTAACCTGCAGCGAACCCGATATCTGCGAGCTGCAAAAGATGTACTTTTTGCCCAGCGCACGCGGACAAGGTATGGCGAAAAAGCTGGCGCTGATAGCGATGGATCACGCCCGCGCGCATGGATTTAAACAATGCTATCTGGAAACGACCGCCTTTTTACGCGAGGCGATTGGGTTGTACGAACATCTAGGGTTTGAGCATATCAGCGAACCGCTGGGCTGCACCGGGCACGTCGATTGCGAAGTGCGGATGCTCAAACCCCTGTAATACCGGCTATTGCATCTCAGGCGATACTGAAAGTCGAATCACGCCAGCGGCCTGCGCGGCTGGCAATTTCAGTACTTCCGTCCACATATCCTGCACCAGATCGCAGACGACCTTCTCTTTTCCCACTCCCTTGTGCGGCTCAGCCATAAGCTGTACATCCTGCCCGTAACGCTGCACCAGTATCGGTACGACGCTTTGCAGATCCTGCATAGCCTGCTGTTTCTCAGCGTCTGTCACCGTGTGTTTATTGGGACCGTATGCCGCTCGCATCATCGCCGCATCGCCTTCCATCCGCCGTTTCAGAATATCCGGTGAGATCAGCCGCGTCGGGTTAATCCCCCCTTTAACCTGTGGGAAAAGGAAGCGGAAACACTCGTCATCGCCTTTTTTTTGCACAGCGGCAATTTGTTCGAGGTTGATCTTCATATAATCAACGACATGACTGTCCGGAGCCTGCTGCAAACGAGACATCTGTATTTGTAGCACCTGCGGTTGAATGGTATCGATAATTTGCTGTTCGGTTTTGCCTTCATTTTTCAGCTGTAGCGCCTGGGTGCGAAGATGGACCCAGAATGCCGGCTCCTGTTCCTTCAGTACCTGAAACGTCGGCATTTGCAGTAACACTGCATCAAACTGCTGCTCTTCACTCAGACCGGACGCCGCTTTTTCTCGCGGGATCAGGTAGTGCACGTCAAACAGGTTCCACGCGACGATCGCCACAATCATCAGTACCGCGCCGGAGGCTTTCCCCACCCAGCCTTTTTTGCGCATCAGCCCAATCACTGCGGCGATCACCGCGCCGACATAGCCTGCGAGAAGTACATGTGTCCAGTTCATCGGTATTGGTATTCCTTGCCCAGAAAAGGAGTCATTTTTCACCGCCCACGTCAGGATGTCACCTTGCGACGGGCAGAACTACCGAAATTAAGAGGCAACCGGCACGCCGCTGTGAAAGCGAAACTCGTTGTCTGGCGAGACGATCAGCGCCGCTTCCACGTCGCCAAAATAGCGGACGCGGGCAGAAATATCTTCCTGCGAAACCTGTTGCGCCAGCGCCAGATAGTCCTGGAAGTGACGCGCTTCGGAGCGCAGCAGCGACAGATAGAACTTTTGCAGATCGTCATCGAGAAACGGAGCCAGCGCGGCGAAGCGTTCGCAGGAGCGCGCTTCGATGTAAGCACCGCAAATCAGTTTATCAATCAGCGTCAGCGGTTCGTGAGTACGCACCGCTTTCAGCATCCCTTTCGCGTAGCGACTGGCGGTGATCTTCACGTAAGGAATGTTTCTGGCCTGCATCGCTTCACGCACCTGCCAGAAGTGGTGCAGTTCTTCTTTTATCAGCAGCACCATGCTGTCGATAAGCTGGCGGCCCCACGGATCGTCCGTTTCCGGCATCACGCTTTTACCAATCTGTTTATGGAGCGCAACAAAATCCGGTTCCGGCCCTTCCCGGAAAGCAAAGGCTTCATACGGCTGTAGCCAGGCGAGCAGCGAATCCGCACCCGGTTTATCCGCTACGTACTTACGCACCAGTAGCATCGCCGTTTGCGCCGCCTTGAGTTCGCATATCAAATGATCGGTGAGCAGCAGAGGAAGGTGTTGCGGATCGCGCGCCTGGTCAATCCATGCCTGCGGGGTCGGGCAGTGCAGAAAGTTAAGCACCGGAGAAAGTATTTGCGGGTAGTTCATGAGTAACCTGTTGGAAGAGTACGACAGCAGGCTGCCGTACTTTTTAACGCCTGGTGATCTTAGTGACGCACGCCGTCGTCATCTTCGTCGACGTAGTCTTCGTCGTCGCCCTCTTCACCATCTTCGCCGTTCGGATCTTCAAAGTAGGTGCCCCAGCCGTCGTATTCGACGTCATATTTCTCGGCCAGGTTCATCAGTTGCTCAACCTGCGCGTCGATGAGGTCGGCTTTCAGCGCACATTCACTGAGGATATCGCAGCAAATCACGGTATCGCCTTCTTCTACTTCCAGCTCTTCCGGCTCAGTGACTTCGTAACCGAGTTTAAACGCCTCAACCGCCGCTTTTTCCAGGGTTTCGAAATCATCTGCGGAAAGGTGATGTTCGATGGTGTACAGCGCATCCGGGTCGCTGCCATCATCCAGTAATTCTTCAATAATCAGGCGCGTTTCTTCACGCTGCTCTTCCAGTTGTTCCGGGTTTGCCATGGCTCGTTCCTCATAATGTCCTGCCGATACTCTTATTGTCACATACCACCGTCATTGCCTCCACCTTTACGGAAAAGATTTGTTAAACGGGGTTGCAAATGCATAATCATCCATATAAATTGAATTTTAATTCAATAAATGGCCTTAGCCATGGGAGGGAACTATGTCAGGTTTTTATCAGAAGCATTTTTTAAAGTTACTCGATTTCACCTCTGCTGAACTCACCGCGCTCGTACAGCTTGCCGCAAAACTGAAAGCCGATAAAAAAAATGGCACAGAAGAACAAAAACTTACTGGCAAAAACATCGCGCTCATCTTCGAAAAAGACTCGACCCGTACACGATGCTCTTTCGAAGTTGCCGCTTATGACCAGGGGGCTCGCGTCACTTATCTCGGTTCCAGCGGCAGCCAGATTGGGCATAAAGAGTCAATAAAGGACACCGCCCGCGTGCTGGGCCGGATGTATGACGGCATTCAGTATCGCGGTTACGGTCAGGAAGTGGTCGAAACGCTGGCCGAATATGCCGGTGTACCGGTATGGAACGGGTTAACCAACGAGTTCCATCCCACCCAGTTACTGGCCGATCTGCTGACAATGCAGGAACATTTACCGGGTAAAGCGTTTAACGAGATGACGCTGGTTTACGCCGGCGATGCGCGCAATAACATGGGCAATTCGATGCTGGAAGCTGCTGCGCTCACCGGGCTGGACCTGCGCCTGGTGGCCCCCAAAAGCTGCTGGCCGGAAGCGTCGCTGGTCGCAGAATGCAGCGCAATGGCAAAGAAAAATGGCGGCAACATTACGCTCACCGAAGATATTGCTGCGGGCGTGAAAGGGGCGGACTTTATCTACACCGATGTCTGGGTGTCGATGGGCGAACCGAAAGAGATGTGGGCGGAACGTATCGCCATGCTGCGCGACTATCAGGTCAACAGCGAGATGATGGCACTTTCCGGAAATCCGCAGGTGAAGTTCCTGCACTGTCTGCCTGCGTTTCATGACGACCAGACCACGCTCGGTAAAAAGATGGCGGAGGAATTTGGTCTGCATGGCGGAATGGAAGTCACCGATGAGGTGTTTGAATCTGCGGCCAGTATTGTATTCGACCAGGCTGAAAATCGGATGCACACCATTAAAGCCGTGATGGTGGCGACGCTGGCGCAATAATATTGTTCGCAAAGAAAAACCCCACATACCACTGTGGGGTTTATCACCCGTCTGAGGCGAAAATCACCGTTTTCGCCCAGTATTACAGCCGTGAATTATGCACCCATTGGCGGCGTAAACGCGGTAAGTTCCAGCTCCGGTCCGGTATATTTCTCCGCCATCACCAGCGCAGTGTTGCCCGCGCAGCCATTCGCCAGACGCGAGGTCGGGATGTCTTTAGTAAGCACGTTAGCCCCACCGTTTTTACAGATCCCGGTACCTGCGTAATCCAGATCTGGCCATGCGCCTTCATGGATACACACCACACCCTGCTTGATGCCATCGGTAACTTTCGCGCCGGTCAACACCTGACCACGCGCGTTCCAGACACGCACCAAATCGCCGTCGGCAATGCCACGTTTTTTCGCATCTTCTGGATGGATGTATAACGGCTCACGGTTGGCCACCGCATACTGTTTGCGCAGCGACGCATAGTTAAGCTGACTGTGTAAACGGTGCGCCGGGTGCGCGGTCAGCAGCTGCAGTTCATCCTCTTTAGCGTTGCCCGCCCATTCGTCTGGTTCCAGCCAGGTCGGATGCGCCGGGCAATCCTTATAGTTGAAGCCTTCGATGGTTTTCGAGTAAATCTCGATTTTACCGCTTGGCGTACCCAGCGGGTTCATCACCGGGTCCTTGCGGAAATCGGCATAGCGTACGAAAACTTCTTCTTTCGGGTTCTTACGCATTTCGATCAGCTTGTTCGCCTCCCAGAAGGCAGTGAACTGCGGCATATTGACGCGCTGCTGGCGCGCGCCTTTCTGCGCCACGTCATAGAACTCGCGCAGCCAGTCCATTTCGCTCTTGCCTTCGGTGTAAACGGCTTTACCGCCGGGTTTCAGCAGCTCAGCCATATCCGCGAATACGTCAAAATCATTGCGGGCTTCGAATTGCGGTGGGATGGCTTGTTTCATCGGCACCAGATGCTGGTTGCTGTAGTCGCCGGTCATGGTCAGGTCGTTACGTTCAAACGATGTAGTGATCGGCAGAACAATATCCGCGTGCTTGGCGGCAGCCGTCCAGTAGCACTCGGAGATCACCACCAGTTCCGGTTTTTGCCAGGCTTTTACCAGGCGGTTGGTATCCTGATGATGCGTGAAGTTGCCACCGCCAGCCCACCAGATCATTCGCAGATCGGGGAAGGTTTGTTCCTTACCGTTATGTTGATATTTGCCGCCGGGGTTTTCCAGGGCTTCAACAATACGCGCAACCGGGAACGCTTCAACCGCATCGGAGGTTGCCCAGTCGTTGCCAGCAGATGAGCCGCCTGCGATTGTCGCTGAAATGGCTGACAGCACACCGCCACTGCGGGTTGGGTTGCCGCCGTTAGAGTAATGATAAGAGAAACCAAAACCGCCGCCCTCGGTACCAATCTGGCCGAGCATCGCCGCCAGGGTAACCAGCATCCAGTGGCGCTGTTCACCATACTGCTGACGCTGAATACCCCAGCCCGCCATCAGCATGGTTTTATTCTTGGCAAAGATTTCCGCCAGAATTTCCATTTGCTTCGCCGGAACGCCGCAAATCTTCTCGGCCCAGGCCGGATTTTTCGGCGTGTTGTCGTTTTTACCCGTCAGATACGCTTCGAATTCGCCATAGCCAGTGGTGTATTTATCGAGGAAGGCTTTGTCATGCAGTCCTTTTTCTACCAGCGCCGACGCAATACCTAACATCAGCGCCACGTCGGTGCCCATATTCGGCGCAATCCACTGTGCTTTATCACCGAAGAAATCGATAGTTTCTGAGCGTTGCGGATCGATGGCAATAACAGTTTTGCCGGACGCTTTCAGTTTATTGAAGTACTCAAGGCCTTGCTCATCAGTACTGGTCCAGGCAATTTTCAGGGTGTTCAGTGGGTTAAGCCCCCACAGGACCACCACCTGGCTATGTTCGAGGATCAGCGGCCATGCCGTTTGCTGTTCGTAAACTTCTACCGAACCGACGACGTGCGGCATGATCACCTGCGCCGCGCCAGTGGAGTAGTCGCCGGTATGCCCGGTATAGCCGCCCGCCATACTCATGTAGCGCTGAAGCAGCGTCTGCGCTTTGTGCAGCACACCACTGGAGCGCCAGCCATAGGATCCCGCAAATATGGAAGAGGGGCCATGCTCGGCACGGATACGGGCGTGCTGCTCGTGGATAAGCTTCAGGGCGTCTTCCCATGACACTTTGACGAATTCGTCTTTACCACGGTTGCCGTCCGGTTTGCCCGGCGCATTAAGGAAGCCTTTACGCACCATCGGAGATTGAATACGACACGGGGTATGCGCCTGATCGGGCGCGGTAGTTTGCAGATCGTTGGGAATCGTTTTCGCCAGCGCACCGCGCGACGACACAATTTTGCCGTCTTTAACATCGATGTACATCGCACCCCAACGTCCTGCCGTCAGAATGGCGTTACCCGGCGCGTCTGCGGCCCACGCTGGCATAGGGATTGCCGAGGTAATCATCATCGCGCCAGCGGAACCGCCAGCATACTTAATAAAGTTACGTCGTGTAAGGTTCATAGGTTTTCCTTTAATCGTAATTGTTAGTTATTCCTTAGAGGTAAAATCTTTGGCGTGATACTGGAACCAGCGAGTCAGGATGTCTAAATCCTCAGCGCTAATATCCGTTCTCGCGCCCATCCCTTTTGCTACGGAAGGCCAGGCATTTAAGGTGTAATGTTCGGAGGAAATCGGCGCATGACATCCGGAACAATACGTTTTGTCGAGAGTTTTGGCGTAATCCCAGATCACGTCGGGTTTACTCAGTGCGGGTTCAGCCAGAGGTGCGCGTAGAGATACATTGCGCCATGCGTTTCCGTAAGGATCCTTTTCCCAGTCGCTGGAGATTTTAAGCGCTTTTTGACCTTCGTCGGTAAGTGTGGCAAGGACCAAACGCTGACCCGCCGCGAAGTAAATCACCTGTTCAGCGCCCTGCATTTGACTACCGATAATCTCCACTTCTCGCGCATCGCCGGAATGCCCCACCACGTTCAGTTTGGTGGCCGGATAAACCGTGCCCAGGTTACCCAGTGCGGCAGGCGCGACGGGGTACACTTCCTTCGCATCAACCGGCGTCTGGCGTGCGTTTTCCATCAACGCATCATGTGCTTTGGTGTCAATCGTGATTTCAGGCGGGAAGTGCGCGATACCTTTATGGCAATCAATACAGGTTTGTTTTTCTTTGATACCCAGCGCATGCATTTTCTGCGCATCGGCACTCTGCTTTTGTAAATCCATGGCGTCAAACTGGTGGCACGAGCGGCAGGTTGCCGAGTCGTTGGCTTTCATCTGCTCCCAGACGGTCTCCGCCATCCCGAGGCGATGCGCCTCATATTTTTCCGGCGTATCAATTTTGCCGGTGGCAAACTCATGCCAGATATCCTTACTGGCCCGAACTTTGGTTACCAGGTAATCCATACCTGATTGCGGAATGTGGCAATCACTGCACTCCGCACGGATACCTTTTTGGTTCATAAAGTGCGCAGACCCCTGGTACTCTTCATAGGGTGCTTGCATTGTGTGGCAGGAGAGACAAAACGAGGTCTCTGACGTTTTATGCATCATCCATACAGATGACAGCGCGAGTGTTCCCCCCAGCAGAATACCCACGAATACAAGACCCGCTATCCACTTCCATTTTTTATTCATACCTTGCCCTGAAATTAATTCAAAAGTTAATATTTAATTTTGTGTAATGTATTTTGCTGGATGATTTTTCAACAAGAATTGATGTAACACAAAAGTGTTATTAACCAGAAAGAGTTAAACGTGCTTTTGATCGAGTTTTTGAAAGTTTACAGGGAAGGTTACTGCTAACTGTATGTTGTGACTGAAGTTATGCCGATATCGATATAAAATTAAATATACAACGATTAACTAAAACCAGGCCACCGTTATATATTTAAATATATAAGTAAATAATGTGATCGCGGTACACTCTTAATCGCTGAAATAAACTGTCTTTTACCGTTCGGTTCACTCCTTAATGAATATAAATGCAGTTTGCTATTTTTTCCGCTCGCACAGGCGCAAGGTTCGATACGGACGAATGCAGAGTAAATCATAAAAAGGACAGCCGCTCCGATTCAGGGAGCGACTGCGCAAATTCTGCCTTTTCTGTTTAAGCCACCAGCAGTTTTACCACCGCTTTGCGCACCGGTGCAGGCGTGCCGACGGCGCACAGCGGCTTGTGCACTTCTTGCGGATAAAAGACGACAAAGTCACCTTCATTCAGGATCAGCGTTTTCTCCTGCTCACCCTCCGCTAAAAAGGCGATGTCTTTATCAGCCAGCCAGTCGGTATCCGGTTTACCAGCAGGCAGAACGCTGAAGGTCATCCCTTCCTGCCCTTTCAGCACGATCTGAATATCCAGATAGCGCGCGTGATACTCCGCCCGGCGCTTCTCGAACGGCTCGGTCATATCTTCAGAAATCAGATAGAACAGACGACTACCATCGATCTCGTGTTTCCCCTTCTCCGTCGTTTCCGTGACGTTTGCCTTAATGTACTCAATCGCCTGGCGAAGTTCTTCAGGAAGCCAGGATTGCAGATGGTGAATATTTCCAACGATCATCTCACACCCCTTATTCAAAACAGCGTTTCAATTTTGTTTGTTATACGGAAAAAAACCCGATCGTGCCATCGCTATCTTGCAAAGTTTTGCGTCAGCGCATGTTTATCGCTGAAGTTGTTGATTGTCTGTTAACGCTAAACAGCGATCTATGCATCTTTAATGCATAAAATGTAAACACGGATAACAAGTAACGACATCAACTTATTGTTATAGAAAGATTTTCAAGAAAAACCATTAGTCGATCACAATTCATTTTCACTGCTTAATTAATGATAATCGCCATACTTATTGCTCAATTTACTTTATAGCCCAAATAATATAATTCACAATACGCATATCTATGCATTAAATTATTATTACTTCATAAAAATCATGGTGTTACATTTATTTTATTTTGTACCCTAACCAACAAATAATTAACACCACAGAATAATCTGACGTATAACTGCGTAGTGATTCAGGTAAAGACTTTTTATTTTTGTTATTTCTCAGACCTCTGTCATATATTAATTAAGAAAAAACAAATAACCAAACGGATGTGAAATCCATCACATTCCTGCCCCCTAAATAATTCAATGATGCCTCTCGAAAAATATAGGAACAGTTATGACTGCGAGCATTTTCATTATTCGCAGCCACCCCCTTTTTATTCCTGAAATAGAGTGAAAGGTATCGTAATGGAAAAACATTATGTCGGTTCTGAAATCGGCCAACTACGCAGTGTGATGTTGCATCGCCCTAATCTCAGCCTGAAACGCCTCACGCCGTCTAACTGCCAGGAGCTGCTGTTTGATGACGTACTGTCCGTCGAACGCGCAGGTGAAGAGCATGATATTTTCGCCAACACGTTACGCGAGCAGGGTATCGAAGTTCTGTTACTGACTGATTTACTGACACAAACGCTGGATATCGCGGATGCCAAAAGCTGGCTACTGGAAACGCAAATCTCGGATTACCGACTTGGCCCGACTTTCGCCACCGACATCCGCGCCTGGCTGGCTGATATGCCGCACCGGGAACTGGCCCGTCATTTAAGCGGTGGACTCACCTACGGTGAAATTCCCGCCTCAATTAAAAATATGGTGGTGGATACCCACGATATTAATGACTTTATTATGAAGCCATTGCCAAACCATTTATTTACTCGCGACACCTCCTGCTGGATATATAACGGCGTCTCTATTAACCCAATGGCTAAACCGGCTCGCCAGCGTGAAACCAATAATCTACGGGCCATCTATCGCTGGCATCCGCAATTTGCCGACGGCGATTTTATTAAATATTTCGGCGACGAGAATATCAATTACGACCATGCAACCTTAGAAGGCGGCGATGTGCTGGTGATCGGGCGCGGTGCGGTGCTGATCGGCATGTCTGAACGCACGACGCCGCAGGGAATCGAGTTTCTTGCCCGGTCGTTGTTTAAACATCATCAGGCCGAACGGGTGATCGCCGTTGAACTCCCCAAACATCGTTCCTGTATGCACCTCGACACCGTCATGACCCACATCGATATCGACACCTTCTCCGTCTACCCGGAAGTGGTGCGTCAGGACGTGCAGTGCTGGACCCTGACGCCAGACGGTCGCGGTGGCCTGAAGCGTACCGAAGAACGCACGCTGGTTAACGCCATTGAGAAAGCGCTCGGTATTGATCAGGTGCGCTTAATCACCACCGGCGGCGACGCCTTTGAAGCCGAACGTGAACAGTGGAACGACGCTAACAACGTCCTGACGCTGCGCCCCGGCGTCGTCGTGGGCTACGAGCGCAACATCTGGACCAACGAGAAATACGACAAAGCCGGCATCACCGTGCTGCCGATCCCGGGTGACGAACTGGGGCGCGGGCGCGGCGGCGCGCGCTGCATGAGTTGCCCACTGGAACGCGATGGCATTTAAGGAACCCACCATGCAAAACAAACCGACTCTGGTTGTTGCCCTCGGCGGCAATGCGTTGCTCAAGCGCGGCGAACCGCTGGAAGCCGATATCCAGCGCAAAAATATCATCCTTGCAGCAAAAACCATCGCCCAACTCACCGGGCAGTGGCGGGTGGTACTGGTACACGGAAACGGCCCGCAGGTGGGGTTGCTGGCATTGCAGAACAGCGCTTATGACCGCGTTACGCCCTATCCGCTGGATATTCTCGGCGCGGAAAGTCAGGGGATGATCGGCTACATGCTGCAACAGGCGCTGAAGAATCAACTGCCGCAGCGGGAAATCAGCGTCCTGCTCACGCAGGTGGAAGTGGACCCTGACGATCCGGCCTTTCACAACCCGACCAAGTATATCGGTCCGGTTTATGACCCTGCCCAGGCCGAGGCGTTACAGGCCGAAAAAGGTTGGGTCTTCAAAGCGGACGGCAAAGCGTTCCGCCGCGTGGTGCCCTCACCACAGCCGAAACGCATTGTTGAAAGCGACGCCATCCAGGCGCTCATCGCCCGCGATCATCTGGTCATCTGTAACGGCGGCGGCGGCGTGCCGGTTGTCGAGAAAGCCGACGGTTACCACGGCCTCGAAGCGGTGATCGACAAAGACCTTTCCGCCGCGCTACTCGCCAGCCAGATCCACGCCGATGCGCTGCTGATCCTGACCGATGCCGACGCGGTGTACCTCGACTGGGGCAAACCGACCCAGCGTCCCCTGGCGCAGGTGACGCCGGAACTGTTGAGCGAAATGCAGTTTGACGCCGGCTCGATGGGGCCAAAAGTCAGCGCCTGCGCCGATTTTGTCAGCCGCTGCCACGGTATTGCGGGCATCGGTTCGCTGGCCGATGGCCCGGCCATTCTCGCCGGAGACAAAGGCACCCTGATTCGGCGAGAAGCCGCTGATGTTATCGCTTAAGGCTTTTTTGCCGGATGACGGCGTCGCCTTATCCGGCCTACACCGATTCACCTCCGTAGGCCTGATAAGCGCAGCGTCATCAGGCAGTTCATTTTAACAAGGACACTATGAATGGCTATTTCACTGAAAAACCGCAATTTCCTCAAGCTTCTCGATTTCAGCCCGGCGGAGATCCAGTACCTGATCGATCTCGCCATTGAACTCAAGGCGGCGAAAAAAGCAGGGCGCGAAAAGCAAACGCTTATCGGGAAAAACATTGCGCTGATATTCGAAAAAACCTCTACCCGCACCCGCTGTGCCTTTGAAGTTGGGGCATTCGACCAGGGCGCGCAGGTCACTTACCTCGGCCCCAGCGGCTCGCAGATTGGGCATAAAGAGTCGATGAAAGATACCGCCCGCGTACTGGGCCGGATGTACGACGGCATCGAATACCGCGGGTTCGGTCAGCAGATCGTCGAGGAACTGGGGCAATACGCGGGAGTACCGGTGTGGAACGGTCTGACCGACGAATTCCATCCCACGCAGATCCTCGCGGATCTGATGACCATGCTGGAGCACGCACCGGGGAAAACGCTTCCCGAACTGAGCTTCGCCTACCTTGGCGACGCGCGCAACAACATGGGGAATTCGCTGATGGTGGGTGCCGCGAAGATGGGCATGGATATTCGCCTCGTCGCGCCAAAATCCTTCTGGCCGGATGAAGCGCTGGTTGCGCAATGTCGCGACATCGCCAGCACCACCGGGGCGCGCATCACGCTGACGGACGATGTGGAAGAAGGCGTCTACGACGTCGATTTCCTCTACACCGACGTCTGGGTCTCAATGGGTGAACCGAAAGAGGCCTGGGCTGAGCGCGTCAGCCTGATGACCCCGTACCAGATCAACCAGAAGGTCATCAACGCCACCGGTAACCCCGACGTCAAGTTCATGCACTGTCTGCCCGCCTTCCATAACGAACACACCAAAGTGGGACGTGAAATCGAAGCCGCCTACGGCCTGAAAGGGCTGGAAGTGACGGAAGAGGTTTTCGAATCCGCACACTCCATCGTGTTCGACGAAGCGGAAAACCGCATGCACACCATCAAAGCAGTGATGGTGGCGACGCTCGGCGACACATCCGCACGGTAGCGACTGGACCGAACGCACCGGGCGCGGGTGCCTTCCTGACCCGCGCCCACGTAAGGAGACCCATTATGCGAAACCAGGATTTTCCATGCCTTTTCGTTAATCTTTCGGTCATTCGTGACAACACACGGAGGCTGATCGCGCTGTGCCGCGAGCATGGCGTAGAGCCTGTCGGCGTCAATAAGCTGAGCTGTGAAGCCGCGAATGTCGCCAGAGCCATGATTGATGCGGGCATCAGCACGATTGCGGATTCCCGCATCCAGAATCTCAAAAAAATCGCCGACCTGCCCGTCGATAAACTGCTGCTGCGCCTGCCGCAGATAAGCCTTGCACATGACATCGTGGCCTATGCGGATATCTCGCTGAACTCCGAAGAACATACGTTGCAGGCACTCTCTGCGGCAGCCATGGCGCAGAACAAAACGCACCGGGTGATTCTGATGCATGACCTGGGCGATCTGCGCGAAGGCTGCCTGGATCCACAGGAGACGCGTCGCCTCGCGCGCCTGGTGCACAAAGAACTGCCGGGGCTGACGCTGGAAGGACTTGGCGCCAATCTCGCCTGCTACGGCGGGGTGGAACCCACCACCGAAAACCAACAGGCTCTGGTCGATCTCGCCCATCAGATCGAAGACGAGCTGGGTATTACACTGCGCACGATTTCCGGCGCCAGTTCCGCCGCGCTGTTCCTGCTGATCAACGGTGGTTTACCGACGGGCGTCAACCAGTTACGGCTCGGCGCATCTCTCATTATGGGATTTGGCCTGAATGACGAGCCAATCCCCGAGACCCGCCAGGATGCAATCAAGCTCGGCGTGGAGATCATCGAGCTGAAAGACAAACCTTCGGTTCCACATCACTCCACGGCGCTGGATGCCATGGGAAGGAAGCCGGTATTCGAAGATCTTGGCGTACACCACCGGGCGCTGGCCGCGCTCGGCGAACAGGACGTCTCCTTCTCCCAGCTCCGGCCATTTGATCCCGGCGTCAAAGTGCTCGGCGCCAGTTCCGATCACCTGATCCTCGATGTCACCCACTCCGCATCGGGATATCAGGTGGGCGACATCGTCTATTTCTCCCTGGGATACAGCGGCGTCTTGCAGTGCATGACTTCCGAATACGTCGGCAAGCAATACAGCTACTTCTAAAAATCACTCTCTGTCAGATTGAGGACTCTCTTCATGACTGCTCTTGATACCAGCAAACCGGCTGCGGATGCTACGGCCTCCCTGTCCGACGGTAAGCTCAAACTTCCCGCGCTAACGGCGCTCGTGGTCAGTGCGCTGATTGCCGCCGGGGTATTTTCTCTCCCCCAGAACATGGCGGCTAAAGCGGGTGCCGGCGCGATCCTGATCGGCTGGGGAATTACTTTTATTGGCATGTTAACCCTCGCCTTTGTCTTCCAGACGCTGGCGCACCGCAAAAGTGAAGTGGAAGGCGGTGTGTATGGCTACGCCCGCGCCGGCTTTGGCGAGTACATCGGTTTTAACTCCGCGTGGGGTTACTGGATCTCGGCGTGGATCGGCAACGTGTCGTACTACGTGGTGATCTGTTCCGCCCTCGGCTCCTTCAGCGCGCTCGGTTTCTTTGGCGATGGCACCACCCTTTCTGCGCTGATTGTGGGTTCAATTCTGCTCTGGAGCCTGCATTTCCTGATCTGTCGCGGCGTGCAGGGCGCAGCCTTGCTCAATTTGATCGGCACGGTCGCGAAAGTGGTTCCTCTGATCATGTTTGTCGTGCTGGTCAGCGTCGCCTTTCAGGTTCGCACCTTTAAGATTGAATTCTGGGGCAATGAACAGCTTGGCTCCGTCATGGATCAAGTGAAAAACATCATGCTGGTCACCACCTGGGTTTTCATCGGTATTGAAGGCGCTGCGATGTATTCGGGCCGGGCGATGAAAAAATCAGACGTGGGGAAAGCCACTATGATTGGATTTTTCATCTCAATCCTGCTGTTTGTAGCCGTGTCGGTTCTGTCGCTTGGCGTTCTGTCACAGCCAGAACTCGCACAGTTGAAGAACCCTTCTACCGCAGGCGTACTGGCTGCTGCGGTCGGGCCGTGGGGCGCGGCACTGATGAATATCGGTCTTATCGTTTCCGTCGGCGCCGCGCTGCTGGCCTGGACGTTATTGTCTGCGGAAACGGCGTACATGGCCGGTAAAGACGGCACGATGCCCAAATTCCTGGGCAAGGAAAACGCCAACCAGGCACCGGTCAATGCGCTGCTGCTGACCAATGGTCTGACCCAACTGTTCCTGATCATCGCCCATTTCCAACAGGCGGGGTATCTTGCGCTGCTGCTGCTTGCCACCTCCATGATCCTGATCCCCTATTTTCTCAGCGGTCTGTATGCCCTGAAAGTGGCGTGGCAGAAGGACGGTTATAACCGTGATGAACAACGTTCCGTCACCCGCGACATCATTATCGGCGCGCTGGCCACGCTCTATGGCGCCTGGCTGGTCTATGCCGCCGGGATGGAATATCTGTTGCTGTCGATGATTCTTTACGCCCTCGGTATCATTTTCTATGTCTGGGCACGAAAGGAGAAAAATGGAAGACTTTTCAATCCAATAGAGATCGTTCTGGCTATTATGGTGGTGGCCGCAGGGATCTACGCGGTCTATCTGTTGGCGACCGGCGTGCTCACGCTCAGTTGAAGCACGTCCATACAGGGAAGACGAAACGGCAAAACTCCGCCTTCCCTTAGACGACTAAGTGGAATATTTTCTCATGCAGATGCCATCCGTCAGGATGCTGAAGCGCACTCCAGTCAAATTTCAATAAGCCGATCAAAGACATCCCGGTTGAAATGGAGAACGTTTGCTTAGTGGGTCATCAATTAAAAATAGAAACATTGGGCAGACCTATTGGTTGTTATCTTCGGCTGATTACACTGGACTAACTGATGATGAAACTTTACCAACCCGCTTCAGAAAAAGAAGAACTACAGCTCTCTGTTTGTCAGCGCCTGATTGGCGAGAAAAGTTACCTCTCACAGGAGGAGATCCGCCGCGATCTGCAAAACTACGGCTTTGAAACCATCAGCCAGTCGACGGTTTCCCGCCTGCTCAAAATTCTTGGCGTTATAAAAATTAGAAATACGAAAGGGCAAAAAATTTATTCCGTCAATCCGCAATTGCGTCCAGCCCCCGATGCCGCCCGTTCCATTTCTGAAATGGTGGTGAGCGTGGAGCATAACAGCGAATTTATCCTTATCCATACAGCGGCCGGATATGGTCGCGCCGTCGCCCGGATCCTCGATTATCATGCTCTGCCGGAAATCCTGGGCGTGGTTGCGGGTAGCAGTATTGTCTGGGTTGCTCCGCGGGTGGTTCAGCGTACCGCCCTGGTCCACAAGCAGATTAATTATTTACTTAAAATGAATTGATATTCATTAAAACCGTTTGCGTTGAATAAAAACGGCATTTTTTGCTTGATCCACAAACGGAGCTGAGTATAATCGCGGACAATTTGCCGGGAGGAAGTATGGTCCAGTGTGTACGACATTCTGTCTTACCGCGTCTGAAAGCAGACGCTGGCCTGCCGTTTTTCTTTCCGTTGATCACCTATTCCCAGCCCCTCAAATGAGGGGCTTTTTTTTTGCCCAGGCGTCAGGAGATAAACATGGCTAACCCGCTATATCAAAAACACATCATTTCCATAAACGACCTCAGTCGCGACGACCTCAATCTGGTGCTGGCGACAGCGGCGAAATTAAAAGCTAACCCTCAGCCGGAACTGCTCAAACACAAGGTGATTGCCAGTTGCTTCTTTGAAGCCTCGACCCGTACCCGCCTGTCGTTTGAAACCTCTATGCACCGCCTGGGCGCCAGCGTGGTCGGCTTTTCCGACAGCGCCAATACGTCGCTGGGTAAAAAAGGCGAGACGCTGGCAGATACCATCTCTGTAATCAGCACCTACGTTGACGCGATCGTGATGCGCCACCCGCAGGAAGGCGCGGCGCGTCTGGCGACCGAATTCTCCGGTAAGGTGCCGGTACTGAACGCCGGCGACGGTTCGAATCAGCATCCGACCCAGACGCTGCTGGATCTGTTCACCATTCAGGAAACGCAAGGGCGTCTGAACAACCTGCATGTGGCGATGGTCGGCGACCTGAAATATGGCCGTACCGTCCACTCCCTGACCCAGGCGCTGGCGAAGTTTGATGGCAACCGCTTCTACTTCATCGCCCCGGATGCGCTGGCGATGCCGCAGTACATTCTCGATATGCTCGACGAAAAAGGCATTGCCTGGAGCCTGCACGCCTCAATCGAGGAAGTGATGGCGGAGGTGGACATTCTGTACATGACCCGCGTGCAGAAAGAGCGTCTGGATCCTTCAGAATACGCCAACGTGAAGGCCCAGTTTGTTCTGCGCGCCAGCGACCTGACGGGGGCGCGGGAAAACATGAAGGTACTGCATCCGCTGCCACGTATAGATGAAATCGCCACGGACGTGGATAAAACGCCTCACGCCTGGTACTTCCAGCAGGCAGGCAACGGGATTTTCGCGCGCCAGGCGTTACTGGCATTGGTTCTGACTAGCGATTTGGCACTGTAAGGGGAGATAACGAGATGACACACGATAATAAACTGCAGGTTGAAGCGATCAAATGCGGCACCGTAATCGACCATATTCCCGCCCAGATCGGCTTTAAATTGCTGACCCTGTTCAAGCTGACTGAAACCGACCAGCGCATCACCATCGGCCTTAATCTGCCTTCCGGTGAAATGGGACGTAAGGACCTGATTAAAATCGAGAATACCTTCCTGACCGCCGAGCAGGTGAACCAGTTGTCACTGTATGCGCCACAGGCTACCGTTAACCGTATCGACAACTACGACGTGGTGGGTAAATCACGCCCAAGCCTGCCGGACCGCATCGACAGCGTGCTGGTCTGCCCAAACAGCAACTGCATCAGCCACGCTGAGCCGGTTTCTTCCAGTTTCGCAGTGAAAAAACGCGTGGATGACATCGCACTTAAATGCAAATACTGCGAAAAAGAGTTTTCTCATTATGTGGTGCTGGCCAACTAATTGCGGTTGGTTAAAAATTCGTGGCTCCCTATAATGCCAGAGAAATTTCATTAACCGCTGTACTTCAGGAGAAATCATGAGCAAAACTATCGCGACGGAAAATGCACCCGCAGCAATCGGTCCATATGTTCAGGGCGTAGATCTGGGCAGCATGATCATCACTTCCGGCCAGATTCCGGTAGACCCGAAAACCGGCAGCGTATCGGACGACGTCTCCGCGCAGGCGCGTCAGTCGCTGGAAAACGTGAAAGCCATCGTTGAAGCCGCAGGCCTGAAAGTAGGCGACATCGTGAAAACGACCGTCTTTGTCAAAGATCTGAACGATTTCGCCACCGTCAACGCCACCTACGAAGCGTTCTTCACTGAGCATAACGCCACCTTCCCGGCACGTTCCTGTGTGGAAGTGGCGCGTCTGCCAAAAGACGTGAAGATTGAGATCGAAGCGATCGCCGTTCGTCGCTAAACAATAAAAAATCCGGGCATACCAGCCCGGATTTTCGTCACTGCACCATCATCACATCACGCCAAAGAATTTCGGCAGGAACAGCGAAATCGCCGGAATATACGTCACCAGCAAGAGCACCAGGAATAGCACCGCATAAAACGGTAGCATCGCCTTCACCACCTGCTCAATCTTCTGCTTGCTCACCGCACTGGCAACAAACAGCACTGAGCCCACCGGCGGCGTGATCAGGCCAATCCCCAGGTTCACCAGCATAATCATCCCGAAATGGACCGGATCAATACCGAGCGCGTTAGTGACCGGCAGCAGCACAGGGGTCAGGATCAGGATCAGCGGCGCCATGTCCATCAGCGTACCGATCAGCAGCAGCATGATATTAATGCACATCAGGATGACATACTTATTATCCGAGATGCTGGTAAACGCTTCGGTAATGCGCATCGGCAGCTGCATATAGGTCATGATGGCGCCAAACGCTGCCGCGAAACCGATCAGGATCATCACGATGGTCACGGTCTTCACAGTGCGATACATCAGCTTCGGCAGTTCAGACCACTTATAGTCGCGGTAGATAAACATGGTGACAAAGAACGCCCACAGGCAGGCGATCGCCGCCGATTCCGTCGCGGTAAAAATACCAGAAAGGATCCCCCCCATAATGATGACGACCGTCATCAGCCCCCACAGCGTATCGAGAAAGATCTTCAGCGCCTGTCGGAACGGCACACGCTCCCCTTTCGGGTAGCCGCGCTTATGGGCAAAGCCCACGCACATCACCATCAGGGTAAAACTCAGCAATAGCCCGGGCAGGATCCCGGCAATAAACAGCGCGGCAATCGACACCGTACCGCCCGTCGCCAGCGAGTAAATTACCGAGTTATGGCTTGGCGGCGTCAGGATTGCCTGCACGGAACCGCTGGCGGTGACCGCGGCGGCAAAGTCGCGCGGATATCCCTTCTTATCCATTTCGGGGATCATCACCGAACCGATCGATGCGGTGTCCGCCACTGACGATCCTGAGATCGCGCCGAAGAAGGTCGATGCCACAATGTTCACCAGCGACAGGCCGCCGCGAATGAAGCCAACGAAGATATAGGCGAAGTTCACTAATCGCCGCGCAATCCCCCCTTCCGCCATAATGGCGCCAGCCAGAATGAAGAACGGGATCGCCAACAGTGAGAATTTGTTCACACCATTGGTCAACTGGATCATCACCGCTTCCAGCGGGATGTCGATATACCACGCCCCGACGATCGCGCTGATCCCCACCGCGTACGCCACCGGCACCCCTATCGCCAGCATGATGCCAAGCGTAAAAACGAGAATAAATGCATCCATCTGCTTTCCCCTATGAAGTCGGTTCGGTCATCAACTGGTTGAACCCAGCATGACCACGGGACGTTGATACTGGTTGCCACGACAAATCTTTTCGATGATGAAAAGCAGCGTGATCGCCGAACCGACAGGTAGCGGAAGATAGTTTTCCCCGGCAGTTAAAATTGGGAATTCTGCTACGGGTTGTTGCCACAACTCATAACAGAGCGTCGAACCGTACCAAAGAATAAAAATACTGATCGCCAGCAGCATCAGATCGGCGACGATAAAGCAGATCCGGCGCCCCACTTCGCCAAGACGATCGGTCACCATACTGACCGCAATATGCGACCCCGCGCGATAGCTGACCGCCGCACCAATAAAGGTGAACGTCACCATACACAATATGGCGACCGGCTCAGGCCATGACAGCGCGCTGTTCATCACGTAGCGCGCGAATATCCCCACGGGAATAACCGCCACCATTACCAATAAAGCCAGCCCGGCAATCCACATTGAAATTCGATACAGCACATCCATTACCGATGAATAACATTCACCCATAATCATCACCTCGAACGAATAACCGATTCAGGCAGGTGACCTCCGTCACCCGCCTGATGAATTACTTCACATCCTGAATTCGCTTGATCAAATCCTGGTGGTCTTTACCGTATTGATCCCGGACGGGCTGTGTGGCTTTATAGAAATATTCCGTATCGATGTCATGGAAATTCACCCCATTCGCTTTCATCGTTTCCAGTGATTTCGCATTATAGGCTTCCCAGAGTTGACGCTGCTCCATTTGTGCTTCTTTCGCCAGTTTAATAATTAATTCCTGATCTTCTTTTTTCAGCTTGTCCCACTTAGCTTTTGAAAACAGGAACAGTTCAGGAATAATGAAATGCTTACTCCAGGTGTAATTTTTGGCGACCGGCAGATAGTTATGCGCAACAAAGGTCGGTGGGTTATTTTCCGTGCCATCAATCACCCCGGTCTGCATCCCGCTGAACACTTCACTGGTGCCCATTGCAATCGCATTCGCCCCCATCGCTTTTAAGGTATCGAGCGATACCGGGCTGGTCTGAACACGGATTTTCATCCCTTTCAGGTCTTCCGGTTTCACCACCGGATCCTTGGTAATCAGGTTGCGCGTCCCGGCATCCATCCAGCCGAGAAACACCAGTCGGGACTGACTGTTGGCGGTGAGCCTGTCACCAATTTCCTGACCAATCGCCCCGTCCAGTACCTTGTGCAGGTGATCTTCATCGCGGAAGATATAGGGCAGCGTAAAAACGTTAATCTCTGGCAATATGGCAGCAACCGGAGACATCGACACGCGGATAATATCGATCGCACCCAGTTGCGCCTGCTCAATCATCTGCTTTTCATCACCCAGTACACCGCCAGGGAAGGTTTTAATATCCAGACGCCCGTCGGTCGCAGCGCTGAGTTTTTCGCCCATATGTTTTACGGCAACCACGTTCGGATAATCCGCCGGATGAACATCTGCCGCACGCAGCGTTTGCGCAGACGCCACCTGAGCTGCCAGTACTAAGGCAGAACCCATGCACAGATTTAACAAGGTTTTGGTCAGTTTCATTTTTCCATCTCCAGAGGTTTATAATTCTCATTAATACAAACGACTTGCAGGATAGAGGGCCGCCTTAATTAAAAGGGACAGTAAGGAATGACATTGCCCAGGCAGACGCGTCGGTGTAACAAAGTATTACGATGATTATGTTCATAAAATGATGAAGGATGGAATTTTTTTTAGCACGCTGTTTCATTTTTGCAATGAAGGTCGTTTTCCTGGAAAAAAGATGTTCTGAAGTGGGCTGAAATTGTGATCGACCACACCTCTTTCGTTTTTCAAAAAAAATAAAACACGAAGGGGGGAAGAATATATTTTTGCGCGATGAAAA